>NZ_CP156893.1:127500-134186 GCF_019249795.2 Segatella copri | reverse complement strand
ATTTCTTTTTTCCTTATTTCACGTTATTGTTTAATACAATTTACATATATTAGAATTGCTGGCAATTAGAATAAACGAATTGACTTATATTCTTTCGTTCGGAAAGACTAAAAGTCTTATTTCTGGATTATCTAATGTTCTTTAGTTCTAATATTGGTTGCAAAAATAGCCAAAATAGTTGATATAAAAGAATTTATCTTCCTATTTCTTTGTAAATATCCTTTTTTTTATACTTTTCTAACAATCTTCATGAAGAATAAGCATCACTTCGAATATGCTACTAAACGAAAATATGAATATCCTAATAGACGGACAAATTAATTAAACTTATATATGAATATTCTATTAAACATATATTTGTATAGACTAGTATACCGATAAATGATTATACTAATATATGAATAAACCTATTTATATATAGCCATATAAACTAAAGAACATATAAACTAATATACGTAAAGCCGTATGTTAGGATAGATGAAAATACAAAAATACGTTTAAACAAGTATACTAACTGCCAGCAATTATAATAATCTAATGATTGGAGAGATAGACATGTATATTATAAACCTAACATGTTAACACTTTATAATTCAGCATTTTAATAATCCTTTTTGTAGAATATCTATCATGTATAAATTTAGAATGTTCGTTTAGTCTAATTGCCTAATAAACTTAAATACGTATATTCAACAGGAATAGTTTATATAAGATATGTTAATTTTTCCTCTAAGTGCATACAACCTATTGAAATTTTCAGTATCTTTACAGAGTTAAACTGATGTCGAACCTTTAAAACTATAACATCATGAAAATTGGTATTCCAAAAGAGATTAAGAATAATGAGAACCGTGTTGGAATGACACCAGCAGGAGTAGCAGAATTCATTCGACATGGTCACGAAGTGATGGTTCAGCATACGGCTGGAGAGAACAGCGGATTTGCTGATGAAGCGTATGAAAAGGTAGGAGCCATAATCTTACCCGACATTCAGAGTGTATATCGTGAGGCGGAAATGATAGTAAAGGTGAAAGAGCCTATCGCTGAGGAATATCCACTTATCCATCAAGACCAGCTTGTATTCACTTATTTCCATTTTGCCTGTGACAAGGAACTTACCGATGCCATGCTCAAGAGTGGTGCTGTCTGTCTGGCTTACGAGACTGTGGAGACAGATAACCACCATTTGCCTTTACTCATTCCGATGAGTGAAGTAGCTGGAAGAATGGCCATTATTAATGGTGCTTTTTATCTGCAGAAGACAAAGGGAGGAAAAGGAAAACTGATGAGTGGTGTACCTGGTGTGAACCGCGTCAAGGTTTTGGTATTGGGCGGCGGAACCGTAGGAGAAGCTGCAGCAAGAATGGCTGCAGGAATGGGAGCTGATGTATGGATTACAGATATCAGTTTGCCTCGTCTTCGTCAGTTAGAGATGGAGCTGCCTATCAATGTACACACGCTCTATTCCAACGAGCATAATATTCGTAGAGAATTGACAGATGTGGATATCGTTGTGGGTAGTGTGCTCGTACCAGGTGATAAGGCGCCGCATCTTATCACGAAAGATATGTTGAAATTGATGGAACCAGGAACAGTACTTGTTGATGTAGCAATTGATCAGGGTGGCTGTTTCGAGACATCGCATCCAACCACACATTCTGATCCGACATATATGGTCGATGGAATCGTTCATTATGCAGTAGCTAATATTCCTGGTGCTGTGCCGAATACCTCTACTACAGCCTTGACCAATGCTACGCTGAAATATGCATTGGCGCTTGCTGATAAGGGTTGGCGAAAGGCCTGCAAGGAGGATAAAGCCCTGTATAGGGGTTTGAATATCGTAAATGGAAAGGTGGTATTCAAGGCCGTAGCGGATGTTTTCGGACTGGAATATGAAGAAATGATACTCTAAGTAGAGTAGGGGAGGGTTCCATAACACAAAAGCTATGGAATCCTCTTTATCTTGATGCTTTCCTGTTCGGTTACTATAAGAAATAAAATAGTTTAGTGCATAAAAAAATCCCCGATATGAATCCTCAGTATTCCTGCAGGATTCGTATCGGGGAGTTTTGTTGATGAATTGTATGAAGGATAGATCTTCGCGAAATGAAAATCCATCATTGTTATTTACCATGCCTCCAGTTTATCTGCAATCTCTGGCATCTTATCCTTGGTGAATACAGGATTCTTACCTTCCTTCTTCTGTTGGCGATAGTCTTTCAACAGGAAGACGGCCTGACGGGAAAGCAGGACGATGGCTGCGAGATTGCAGAGGGTGAGAAGAGCCATCGTGATATCTGCAAAACTCCATGCAAAATCCAGAGATACTACCGCTCCGACCATCACCATTGCTGCTACAGCAAGACGATAGACAAATACACCCAGCTTGGAGTCCCTGATATATCTCACATTGGTTTCTCCATAATAATAATTGCCGATGATGCTGCTAAATGCAAACAGCCATATCATTACCGCAACAAACGGATTGCCGATGCTTCCGATTTCGTGGGTCAGGGCATCCTGGGTGAGTTGGATTCCATTTGAAGCCGTAAGATCTACACCGCTCACCAGGATGATGAAAGCAGTGCAGGAACATACCACCAGCGTATCTGTAAAAACGCCCAAAGCCTGTATCAATCCCTGTTTTACAGGATGACTGACTGTAGCTACCGCAGCTGCATTCGGTGCACTACCTTCACCTGCCTCATTACTGAACAGACCTCGCTTGATACCCTGTATCACAGTAACGCCAAGAACTCCGCCCGCAGCCTGATTGAATCCGAAAGCATTCTCAACAATGGTAAGCAGAACCTTTGGCAGACTGGTGATATTCCAAACAACAACACCTACAGCTATCAGAAGGTAAATGACAGCCATCACAGGAACCACGGTAGAAGAGAACTTAGCTACTCTATGGATGCCACCGAAGATGATGAGCAGGGTGAGCACAGTGAGGGCAATTCCCATGGTGGCAGGCTCGATGCCAAAAGCCTTCTGCCATGCCAGACAGATAGTATTGCTCTGCACAGAATTATAGGCAAAGCCGAAGGTAATGATCATCAGCACGGCAAAAAGAATACCCATCCATCCTTTTCCCAAACCATACTTCATATAATAGGCCGGTCCGCCATAGAAAGATGTTTTGCCTTTCCGCTTGTAAAGTTGGGCGAGAGTTGATTCTATGAAAGCGGATGCAGAGCCCAGTAAAGCCAGCATCCACATCCAGAATACGGCTCCCGGACCACCGATGCTGATAGCAGTAGCCACACCGGCAAGGTTACCGGTTCCAATACGGCTAGCCAATGCTACCACAAATGCCTGGAAGGAAGAAATGTGTTTCATTTCGCCATCCACTTTCATCTCCATCGACAGTTCTTCGTGTCCTATCTCTTCCGGTTGTACCTTGTCGGGATGAATCAGCAGCCTGATCATCTCTCTGATAAGGCGGAACTGGACGAAACGGGTACGCCAAGTGAAAAACAGGGCACAGCATATCAAGACGGTGATGATGATATACGACCAAAGGAAATCGCTAACCTGAACTAAAATGTTTTGTATTGAATCTATCATTTATCTATTTAAACCTTATTATTTCTTTACTTTTTTATAACCTTCAGAACCTGGACAGCAATACTTTTCATTCCCTTGATAGTAGGGTGACCGTTTTTCTTGTCAATATCATGAAGAGCAATGACTGGAACCTGATATTTGTTGCAGATCTTTTTTACCGAGATAACTTGCCACCACCAGGTTTGCTCAACCTTGTTTACATCTGTAGTTTCTGGTGGAGCAGTAGGTGAGTACCAGGTGGCATAACCCTTAGGAATGAACCCCTCGAAAGTGGAATACGAGTCACCGAGAACGGCAACGGTCTGCTTCACCTGTGCCATGAGCGGCATGAAGGTGAGCATAATGAAAGAAATGATAATCGTAAATCTTTTCATGATGCTTGTTCTTGTTTTAATGCTTCTTATGTAATTCTGCTGCAAAAGTAATATAAATATGTGAATAGACAAAAAATATCGGAGGAAAATTCATCTTTCTGTTTCTATTTTTGTCTAAAACTAAGCATGATTTGAGTTATACCATAATTTTATCATGTGCGCGCGCTATCGCATATACACACAAGCGTACGCATGCATATATATAATAAGGTATACACAAAAAATCTATTGCATAAAGTCTTTATAGATGTTAAAAACCGACTAAAAAAGCAACTTTTTTGCGAAAAGATTTGGTGGAATGAAAAATAGTTAGTACTTTTGCACTCGCTTTTGAGAAATACACTTTCTCTTAGCGATTAAAGAAAGAGTTCTTTGAAAGATTTTACATAAACAGACAAGTAGTACAAGAAGCGGTTAACTTCTTAGAAATAAGAAAGTTGACTGGGTAAAAGAAACGAACCGTCAAGCAATTGACAAGTCAGGTTTACTAAGCTTCAATAAACGAAAAGGATATTCGTCCTAAGTACAGACAACAAACAAACCAAGCCGCAAGGCTAGGTAAAAATGATATTTTACAATGGAGAGTTTGATCCTGGCTCAGGATGAACGCTAGCTACAGGCTTAACACATGCAAGTCGAGGGGAAACGACATCGAAAGCTTGCTTTTGATGGGCGTCGACCGGCGCACGGGTGAGTAACGCGTATCCAACCTGCCCACCACTTGGGGATAACCTTGCGAAAGTAAGACTAATACCCAATGATATCTCTAGAAGGCATCTGAAAGAGATTAAAGATTTATCGGTGATGGATGGGGATGCGTCTGATTAGCTTGTTGGCGGGGTAACGGCCCACCAAGGCAACGATCAGTAGGGGTTCTGAGAGGAAGGTCCCCCACATTGGAACTGAGACACGGTCCAAACTCCTACGGGAGGCAGCAGTGAGGAATATTGGTCAATGGACGAGAGTCTGAACCAGCCAAGTAGCGTGCAGGAAGACGGCCCTATGGGTTGTAAACTGCTTTTATAAGGGAATAAAGTTAGTCTCGTGAGACTTTTTGCATGTACCTTATGAATAAGGACCGGCTAATTCCGTGCCAGCAGCCGCGGTAATACGGAAGGTCCGGGCGTTATCCGGATTTATTGGGTTTAAAGGGAGCGTAGGCCGGAGATTAAGCGTGTTGTGAAATGTAGATGCTCAACATCTGAACTGCAGCGCGAACTGGTTTCCTTGAGTACGCACAAAGTGGGCGGAATTCGTGGTGTAGCGGTGAAATGCTTAGATATCACGAAGAACTCCGATTGCGAAGGCAGCTCACTGGAGCGCAACTGACGCTGAAGCTCGAAAGTGCGGGTATCGAACAGGATTAGATACCCTGGTAGTCCGCACGGTAAACGATGGATGCCCGCTGTTGGTCTGAATAGGTCAGCGGCCAAGCGAAAGCATTAAGCATCCCACCTGGGGAGTACGCCGGCAACGGTGAAACTCAAAGGAATTGACGGGGGCCCGCACAAGCGGAGGAACATGTGGTTTAATTCGATGATACGCGAGGAACCTTACCCGGGCTTGAATTGCAGAGGAAGGATTTGGAGACAATGACGCCCTTCGGGGCCTCTGTGAAGGTGCTGCATGGTTGTCGTCAGCTCGTGCCGTGAGGTGTCGGCTTAAGTGCCATAACGAGCGCAACCCCTCTCCTTAGTTGCCATCAGGTCATGCTGGGCACTCTGGGGACACTGCCACCGTAAGGTGTGAGGAAGGTGGGGATGACGTCAAATCAGCACGGCCCTTACGTCCGGGGCTACACACGTGTTACAATGGCAGGTACAGAGAGACGGTCCCTTGCAAAACGGATCAAATCCTTAAAGCCTGTCTCAGTTCGGACTGGGGTCTGCAACCCGACCCCACGAAGCTGGATTCGCTAGTAATCGCGCATCAGCCATGGCGCGGTGAATACGTTCCCGGGCCTTGTACACACCGCCCGTCAAGCCATGAAAGCCGGGGGCGCCTAAAGTCCGTGACCGTAAGGAGCGGCCTAGGGCGAAACTGGTAATTGGGGCTAAGTCGTAACAAGGTAGCCGTACCGGAAGGTGCGGCTGGAACACCTCCTTTCTGGAGAGACGAATTTCCTATGAAGATTTAGGAACATGACTTAAAAAGTTCGCTTCTCTTCTTGTACGCACCATCTGTTTAATCAAATACAGGAGACTGGGATTCCTTATACATTATATAATATATAGGGATGGCTCAAGCAAAATGGTTCAACTCCACAATCTCCACCATGCCTTTTACGGCAAGAAGATCTTTGACATATTGACACAAGCAAAACTGTAAGTAATGAACTTTAGTTCAGACTAAAGTAAATCAAATCGCAAGATGAGATTTCACTTTGTTAGAATACAGCTGAAAGTATGAGCTACTTATTCGTTATTCGGAAACGAGTAACAAGAATACAGTCGTAAAGAAAGTAAGAAAGGGCGTATGGCGGATGCCTAGGCTCACGGAGGCGATGAAGGACGTGATAAGCTGCGATAAGCTTCGGGTAGGTGCAAATAACCCTTGATCCGGAGATTTCCGAATGGGACAACCTAGCCGTCTGAAGGACGGTTACTCAATCTTCAAGGTTGAGAGCTAACGCAGGGAACTGAAACATCTTAGTACCTGTAGGAAGAGAAAATAAATGAATGATTCCCCTAGTAGTGGCGAGCGAACGGGGAACAGCCCAAACCGTTGACGTCGCAAGGC
>NZ_CP156893.1:0-122500 GCF_019249795.2 Segatella copri | reverse complement strand
GCAGAGCGATACTGCAATGAGGAACAATTCTGGTGGGCTTAATCTGCAAGCCCCCTCCATGCACTCACTTTCAGCAATATAATTGCAAGCTGATCTCCATAACAGCTTGGCGGTCCCATCCCGCAAAAACCTGGCGAGGGCTTTGATGCCCCGCCAACCTTATAGCGTAGCGGTTCTGAGCACCGGAGGGCGGTTACATCCCTTGCCCTTTTGGAAAGGGCGAGGGCTTGGGAGTGGGTTAAGGACCCCCTCTTCGCAAGAGGGGGACAGGGGAGTCGAAAAATGTTATAGTGCTTAGCTGCTTATTACGAAGCATGCAATGCTGAAAGATTTCGCTTCACCATATCGATATCACCGTAGATCTCTACAAGTAATTGGTCAGAGTTGAAAAAACTCCCCCAAAATTTGGTGGTTTCACAGAAAACCCTTATCTTTGCTGCGAATTAAATATAGAAGTTATGGCACAGTTAACATTACAGATAGATAGTCCATCTTTGTTGGAGCAATTAAAGAATGTCCTCTCTCTTATGAGAGGCGTTAAAATAGTTTCAGACTCCCCAGTTTCAAGGAGTGCTGCTTTGGAAGATGTTCCAAACGCAGAAACTTTGGCAGCAATGAAAGAGGCTGAGAGTGGTCATGATGCGGGAGTAGTTCGAGTAGATAGCTTAGAAAGTTTCATGGCATCAATGGAGGAATAGGGTTTATGAAAGAAATTCGAAAGACCTCGCAGTTCAAGAAAGATTATAAGCGTTTTAAGAATGATAAAGAATTTGTAGAAACGCTTATGGGGATAGTTAAGCTTTTGGCAGAAGGCAATCAGATACCGGAAGAATATAATCCTCATTCTTTGAAAGGCAACTGGAAGAACTATATGGAATGCCATATAGAAAATGATACACTTTTGATTTGCTTTGATAAGAACAATAATGCAATAGAATTAGTTCGTTTAGGTTCGCATTCTGAATTATTTGGTAAAGGACGTAAGCGCTGATCTCCATAACAGTCAGGCGGTCCCATCCCGCAAACCTGGCGAAGACCGCTTTGGTCCGCCAACCTTAGAGCGTAGCGGTTCTGAGCACCGAGTAGGGCGGTTACATCCCTAATCCCTATGGTAGGGATTTAGGGCTTGGGTATAGGGTAAGGACCCCCTCTTCGCAAGAGGGGGACAGGGGAGTCGAAAAAATACAAGACTAAGATAATTATGAATAAAGAAGAAAGAAATACCTTTCGAAAGGAAATGTTAGGTAAGTTAGAAGAACAATGGGCTAAGAATAATCGCCCTGAAGACGATCTCTTCTATTACCACCCTTCTGAAGATAAAATAGTCTTATCTCATTCCCTATTCTGGGTAATGACCCAAAACATAAAAGGTAAGGTAGGAAAGGAAAAGTACTTATTGCTTCTCCGCCAATATCAGGAAGAGATGCTCGAAGCCTGGCTTACGGAATCGTCAGATTTCAAAGACCTCTTGCACTATTGCAATGTCATCTATTATAGTAGAATAATAGCATATGTCTAAAGATAATAACAACTTAACAATATTGTCAGGGCAATCAGTACTCTTGCCTTCTCAAAATGAAATTCAAAGGAGAATATATTCTATTCGTGGCGTGCAGGTGATGCTTGATCGTGACCTCGCCCAGCTCTACCAAGTTGAGACAAAAGTTCTTAATCAGGCAGTAAAGCGTAACATGAAGCGCTTTCCTGATTATTATATGTTTCGTTTGACAGAAGAGGAATGGAATAATTGGAAGTCACAATTTGTGACCTCCAATTATATGAGTGAAGATGAAATTCAGGCTATAAAGATGGGAGTCAGACGTCCTCCTTTTGCTTTTACTGAACAAGGTGTAAGCCAATTTTAGATTGTTATGTGAAAAGTCGATTTTCATACCTTTGAGCGTTCACATAATCGTTGGCTTATTATAGACGATATCGTTTATCATTTTGGTGCATCTCTAAAAGATTTAGGAAAGCGTTGGTTTTCTGTCGATATTGTAACAGAACATACAGCAGATGATTTTATTTCGCGCCTGTAAAAGGCAGAATGTTAAAAAATATCCCCATTCGAGTGGCGACAAGCGCAGAGCGATACTGTGGTGGGGAACAAAAATGGTGGTCTCAACCAGTAAGCCGCCCCCCATGCACCCCCAATCAGCAAGCTATAGCAAATTATAGCAAGTTATACCCAGGCGGTCCCATCCCGCACAATTTGGCGAGGGCTTTGATGCCCCGTCAACCTTATAGCGTAGCGGTTCTGAGCACCGGAGGGCGGTTACATCCCCGCTTCCTGAGGTTTCTGTCCCCTACAAGGGGAACCGAAGGGGTCGTAAAGACTATTGAGAGGGGCTTGGGGAGAAAGTGGAGCTCTCCTTGCAGGAGAGACGGAGAGGTAGAAAAAAGCCTTTATCAACAAGGAAGGACGGGATGATTTGCATGCAAAGCCATTTTGAAATCATGTGATGTAATCAGAATGAATACAACGAACAAAGGGGAACGACCAAAGACTGGTTGTTCCCCTTTGTTCGTTTAGAGGCAATTGTATCAGGTGTATCTGTCATCTCTGATTTTCCCATCAATTATCGGCTTGCGGTAATTGGTGGTGAGGAGGGACTGGAAGATGATGCCAACGCCAAGATACTGGCAGCCCTATAAGCCACAAAAAAGAATAAAAAGAGGGATTTTGTAAAATGAACCAAAATGAACCAATTTTCCAGAATCTTTACATGAGAGATACAGAAAAAGCGAAAACTTTCGTTCAATCAACGACTTAGGAAATTATGTACGAAAAGAATAGTAAAATAATGTTGATTTTCGTAGAATGATATTAATTTTTTAACACGCATAATTTGCTAGTTTCCAACAATTTTCGTATTTTTGCAAGGAGATTCTGTGTCTCTTATATCGAGATTCAGATGAACGTCATCAAAAAACGAACTTGATTCGCATGATGAAAGAGACAAATATACACTCACAGGTTACGTCCACTATTGCAGGGGACGACGGCGAAGCCATGGCAAAAAGTGAAGGATATGTAGCTGAAAATGGTTTTCATGTCCCTAATCCCATGTAATTATAACTCGAACAAAAAGGTGAATGTCAAGGCTGCCTAATAGGTAGCTTTGGCAATACCAATTAATAATATGCCTTTTTTGAAAAATGTTGGATGTGCTAACTGCTGAAAATCAGTAGTTACGTTCTAACGGTGATTT
The DNA here is from genome assembly GCF_019249795.2 of Segatella copri. Classification (NCBI taxonomy): domain Bacteria; kingdom Pseudomonadati; phylum Bacteroidota; class Bacteroidia; order Bacteroidales; family Prevotellaceae; genus Segatella; species Segatella copri. The sequence continues at coordinate 119,288 of NZ_CP156893.1, read as the reverse complement.
ACGGTAATCTCAACGGTGTGAAATCACCTCGTGATAAAAAGGTCAAAGCTACAGTCATAGCAATTGTAGAGGAATTCTTCAATGCAATAAGGCGACGATGTTGTTTTTATGCTCTACAAGTGACGGCAAGCAATTGATGAGAGGATGGTTGTTCAAGAATTGGTTCGATACATATAAGTATCGTAATCGTTTTACAATGGTGACATCTACTTTGTTAGATGAGTATGGAATAGACAATGTGGCTTCTGTAATCATCAGAAATGACAATCCTAATCTTGGTAAAGTATTGGCAGAATTTGGAGAAACAATAGAAATGTTTAGCCATAAGCAAAGTCTCGGTTTATAAATACAATATTCCTCATTCGAGTGGCGACAAGCGCAGAGTGATACTGCAATGAGGAATAATACTATGGCGGGTTATTCCGCCCATCATAAGCAAAAGAAAAAATAGCGTTTTACGATTGTCACTTAACAATTAGGGTGTCCAGTTCTCTGTTCTTAAAAACAAGCTGGAAACATCCCTGTTAATTGTTAATATTACGCTCTGATATTTAACGTTTCATGTAACGAAATAGTTCTTTGAAAATTTGTGTATATCGTTGTTTTTTAGTATCTTTGTACATCATTACAAATACTTATAATCAATGAAAAAGTTAGATTCAAAACAGCATAAAGAGACCCCTGAGGAAGAGTTAAAGCGTCTTCGTAAAAGAGTTAAGCAACTTGAAGGCAAAGAAGTGAAGAATACAAACACTATCAAAGGTCTTCGGAAAGAACTCAAAAAAAAAGACGTTCAGAAAATAACTATGACCAACGAACAAAGAGCATTACTCTCGCACCTGTTCCCGGACATAGATTCCCTCTTGTAGTAATTCAACTTTGTGTTCTTATCTATATGCGTACTGGCTGTGGCCTTCGAACTGTAGTGAAGATCTTGGAGGTATTCTCTGAAGTACTTGGTAAGAACTTCGGAAAAAGTCCATGCTACAATACGGTGGAAAACTGGATAAAGAAGTTGGGACTGTCTGTTTATCAAGATGACCAGCCATGCAAAGGCAAAAAGTTTGCCATGGTTATGGATGAGAGCATCGCTATAAACGGTCAGAAACTACTTTTGGCTCTAGCCATTCCATCAGAGCATCAAGATCGACCTGTCAAACATGAAGATGTGACAGTTTTAAACATGACGGTAGGAGCAAACTTCAAGGGTGAAGATATCGAAAACAAGATAAGCGAAGTCACTATATCTGCAGGTTCAGAACCTCAATATGTGATTAGTGACAATGCCCATAACCTTGTAAGGGGTATCTTGGACTCTGGATATGTGCATTATGCGGACATCAGTCATTCTATGAGTGTGATTCTCAAAAAGGTGTATGAAAAACAGCCTGATTTTGTTGAGCTTACAACACTTTTAGGAAAGAAAAGACTGCAATACCATCTGACAAATAAAGCATATTTGCTACCACCGAACATGAGGACTATTGCTAGATTCATGAATATGTCTGAATGGGTAATCTGGGGCAACTCTATGCTTGCTTGTTACAACAAACTCCCAAAAGAAATGCAGGAAGCGTATGCTTTCATCAACGACTATGAATCTTTGTTGCAAGAACTCATGGATGCGTTGGATGCCATCAGGCATATAGAGCATATCTGTAAAAACAAAGGCTTTTCCTGCAAGACGAGTAAGGAGTGCCAGTCATACATAGTTGCTCATGTTATAGGAAATGCTTATCCTCGTCAAGCTCACCTTGGCTTGAAGATGCTGGAGTACTTCCGAAAGGAAGAAGCGCAACTTACTGAGGATATGAATATCTGCATCTCTTCAGACATCATTGAATCTACTTTTGGTATATACAAAAGCAAGAAGTCACCGAACAAGCTGTATGGCATAACTCCTTTTGCTCTAATGATACCATTATATCCAAAAGTCGTGAACGAATCCGTTACTAAAACATTTAATTTCAAAGAGCGCTTAGTGAATGTTAAACTTAAGGACATTGATGCTTGGACTACCGAGCACTTGTCCAAAAACTGGGTGACAGAACGAACCAAAACTCTCAAACAAGTGAGTTAATATTGGAACATAGAACTGGACACCCTACTTAACAATCCAAACAATCGTACTGCTTCTACATTTATAATACTCAATCAAATTATGATCAATTTAAGAATCACTGGTTTCTACAACAGAGGCCTGCAAGATGAGTACGTCGAATTGGAAGCAGCGGCACGTTGCGACTTCGAAGGTGTCCTCAAGAATATGCAGGAAAAGGGCGAGATAAGAACCGCCAAGCCATCGAAGAAGGTAAAGAAAGGCAAGAAGAGTAAGTAACGTACCGCTCACTTCCTTGCGCCGAAGGTGTGGGGAGGTACTTGAAATTTTCTCAAATAACAATTTTCATAAAACCGATAGGTGTTACTACTTGTATACAGTGGGACGCTGTAACAGTGATATACTTATAAATTAGTAAAAAGAATAAAATATGTCAGATAAATTATCTAAAGCAGAACTTCATGCGCAAAAAGCATGCGAGTTGGAAGCATTTAAATCCATCAAGTTAGATGCCTTGAAGGACAAAGTCACACAAATGCTCGCCCATATCGGTGATGGCAGAATTTTTGACCAATATACAAAGCATGATATATCCCACATCAACAAGATGTTGGAGTCATTGGATTATATCATTCCACAGGAAACCCAGGATAAGATGACTGGAGCAGACTGGATGCTCATTGTTACTGCTACTTATTTCCATGATTTAGGTATGCTCGTTACTCGCAATGAGTATGAAAACAGAAATTCATCTGGTGAATATAAGGTTTTTAGACAAGCATATCTTGACAAGGATGAAAATACAGTTTCTCTTTCCTCTTTATCTGCCGAGGATCAAGAACGCTTTATTTATCAAGAGTTCGTAAGACACCATCATGGAGACAGAATAGCCAGTTGGATAAGAAATGAAGATAATGCATGGTGCTATACAGACCCAAAGATATTGGAGATAATCGCATCTATGATTTCAGGCCTCCGTCCGATGTTCAAAGATGATTTGGCTACAATCTGTGAAAGTCATAATCTTGATGACTTGGACGATTTTGAAAAGTATAAGGTTGAAAAAGCCTATGGAACTTCGCCACAGGAAAAAGGAAATGTGTTTTATGCTGCATTGATAGTAAGAACAGCAGACTTGCTCCATATAACAAGCGACAGAACTCCTTCAATTGAGTATGCTATCATATCTCCAACTAATCCTATTAGTCAGGAAGAATGGGCCAAGCAAAATGCTGTGTCAAGTGTCTCTCCGAAAATTGCTGAAGACCAAGATGGAAACAAAAATGATGCATTACCAAAAGATACCTTTGAAGTGTCCGCATTCTTTGAAAAAGAAGACGGTTTCTTTTCTTTAATAGAGTATTTAAAGTATGCGCGTGAGGAGTTAAAGAACAACCATCGTCTAAATGAGATAGCCAAGAAAAAATATGCCTCTAAATATGATTATCCTTGGAAAGATATTGATGACTCGACTATTCAGGCAAAGAATTTTGAGCGTAGACAACTTTCGTTTACTATTGACCAACAGAAAATACTGAGTTTGTTGGTAGGCGAAACATTATATAATAATCTATCAGTATCTCTTAGAGAGTTGGCACAGAATGCTATTGATGCAGTCAAAGTAAAACTTTATGAATTACAGGAAGAGCATAAAGATGAAGAATATACCCCAAGGGTAGATGTTTATTGGGATGCATCGAATCGAGAACTTATGGTTTGTGACAATGGAACTGGCATGAATATGGATATTATAGAGAATCACTTGCTGAAAGTTGGATCTTCAAGGTATCAAGATGCTGAATTTCAGAAAAAACACCCAAACTATAATTCCATCAGCAGATTTGGCATCGGACTTCTCACATGTTTCTTGATAGCTGATGATGTTGATATTTTGACACAAATGGACGAAAAGGAGAAGCCTCTTCTTTTGAAAATAAGAAATGTCCATGGAAAGTATTTACTGAAGCATGGTGCGGAAAAAGATTCGAACTTGAAGATTACGAGTAAGACAGGAACTTCTATTAAATTAAAAGTGCGTCCGTCTGTCAAAAAGTTTGCTCCAGAACAAATTCTTGCCACATGGATTCTTATACCAAACTGTGAGTTCTACTATCATGAGGCTGGTGCGGACAGGCAGATTGGATATTTGTCACCAAAGCACTTGTTGGAATCTGTATTAAAGGCTAAGGGAATATCCTTGTCGGATACAAAGTATAAAATAAAAGATTATAATAATAATGGCATAGAATTAGCCATATTGCTGTCGTATAATTCCTTTATGAAGGAGTATTCAATGGTAGAAGCCAGCAATATGTGGCTAGATCAGAAAGATACTGTTGTAACTCCATGGGGAATGAGTATTGAAGGTATCAGAATCGATGAGAATACTCCTGGGTATAATGGCCATCCTTTTGTAGCCTATGCTAATATGACAGGCAAGGAGGCTCCAAAAACAAATGTGGCCCGCTCTAACGTAAATTCGTCCAGTGTGTCGAAAATGTTGGAAGCAATCTATGGATTATATCTCAATAATATAGAAACGCAGCAGAAAGACCTTCAAAAAGATTTTTCTGTGACATGGGTTGCCGAAGAAATGACTTGGCTCTTAAATGCCTTTTTGCTTCGTCAAGACCAATATAACAGGACAGACTTTTCTGATAGAGAAATATTGAAAGAAAAATTATCCGAATCTGAGATTCTTCTTATTGAAAAAGAAGATAAACGAAAATTTTGTTCTTTGAAAGATTTGGAATCTAATGGGCATTTTTGGACAATGGAGAGCGAGGCTTTTGCTGCAGCGAACAGACTGTTGAAAGAAATAAAGTCAACCGACAAGTCTGCAATTTCTTTATTAAAGACATTGTATGGAGAAGAACAGGCTCACCTGAAAGATATAGACATGCTTCTTTGCAAGCAGAGATATTATAATTTGATGGACGATTTAATCTTATCAAAATTTGAAATTGCCAAGATTAGTATTAATGAAGAACAACGTCGATTGGATTTGTATTGGTCTCTTAAAGGAAAAGAAGACAAATGGATTGTTGTTTATACGGATAAACATCAACGTAGATATGGAACGGGTAGAAATATGATGTTTGTTCAGACATCTACAGAACAACTCTTTGATGATAATTATGATGCAATAAGAAGTTCATATGGTTTAATTGTTCCCAAAAACAGTGGATTGTCCGATTTCTTTGTTGATTTGCTATCAAAGCTGAATCTTGAGGATGAAGATGACATTGCTATTCTGGAGAATGTAGCAAGTTTCATATCTGATATGTTCTCAAAATACAGAGAAGGTATAAATTATGATTGGAAAAAGCAAATTGCAAGAGAATTTGATCGTGCATCTAATCCAAGTTTTTATTCTTTTGTTTTTGGAAAGATCTCAGAAGATGATCTGGTTTCCGCTTGCTCTAATTGTAAGTTTAGACTTTATGATACCTCTAGATGGTACAGAGATAAGACACGAAATTAATTCTGTATACAATATTTTGGCAATCATTAATATACCGATGGTAGCAGATAAAGTAATGATTTCAGATAGAGCTTACAGCTAGCTAAAATCATCAGCTCCCAGGCGGTCCCATCCCGCACAATATGGCGTAGACCTTTGATGGTCCGCCAACCTTATAGCGTAGCGGTTCTGAGCACCGGAGGGCGGTTACATCCTCTCGTCCCTGAGGGAAGAGAGGCTTGGTGAGAAAGGTGGAGCCTTCCTTAACGGTAAGGAAGGACGAGTAGGTTTTCGATTTACCAGAATTTGGCATTTATGTTCGGGCTGTTGGAAAGTTGCAAATTGAACAAAGTGAACTTTGGTGAGTACATTGAGGATATCCTTACTCGCATACTTTGTGGCGAGGAGGTTGAGGCCTCGTTCCTGCCATGTGACTATGTTCGCCATTTTGAAGATGGTACGGATGCGGAGGTAACGAAAACATCCCAAGCCATCGCTTGATAGTTAAATTTTAGAAAATCAAAACTTTATTCAAAAATACAGGTACGGCTAACCCGCTGATAAATAGTGGGGACGCTGTATTAGTGGTTTACCAATCATGCAAATAAATCTCAAAGATATAGTTTTGGCGTTCCGCAAGTATTGCCCTGATCACCCTTTGAAGATGATTGCGGACAATTTCTTTGATGAAACAGGTAGTTTCAAAATGAATCTCATGGCAGAAGGTGCTTGGGCTATCAATTCTGTCTCAGCTATTGCACGGCCATTGCAGTTCCTAGCATTTCATAGCGAGAAAGCGTATAGAGATATGATAATCAATAAGGTTTCTGCTGCTGACAAAGAAACCTTTAACCTTCATAATCTCATCTCTGCATTCTGTGAACTGTCTGTTATGAACACCTTCATCTGTCGTAGTTCTGACCCAAAGTCATTTGTCTATGAAAATCGAGTTAGGGATGATTCTGATAAGAATGTTGAGTTTTCTATCAAGATGCAAGATTTTACGTTCAATGTGGAGGTGAAATCTGCAAACTTGGTGCAGGAAGACCAAGAAATTGCAAAATTGCTTAGAGAGAATCCTTCTGTTTTGATGATAGATGCTCGTATTCCTAATTATCAAGAGGTGGTAGATAAGGATCAGATGCCAGTCCGTGGCTGTCTTGACAACAAGATAAAGGACTTTCTTGTGGATGCTAATAAGAAATTTAGCAAGAGCAATGGGGAAAAAGAGGTCAATTTATTGGTCATTTGTTGGGATGACAGGATACATCAAGCTTTGATGGCGCTAAAGAGTCCCAAGGCGCAAGGATTGCTGACCGCCAACACTTATAGGCATGACAAACAAGGGAATCCTGAACTATATCCCAACATAGACTGTGTTGTAGTCAACAAGACCTATTCCTTGTTCAAAGAATATATTCTTGGCACTCTTTTTAGGAATTTTTCTCCTATATATCCAGTAGATCCATTCTTCATGTTATTTGGTGAAGGTTGCATCGTCGATCATAATCTCACTCAGGATAGGCATTTGATGCTAAACTCTATCATGCAACAAAATCTTATGATAGTTGATGAAACATTTGCAGATAGTTTGTCGCCTGTTAGCATTGCCACTATGAGCGACGGAGAGCCTAATACAATAAAATTTAGGAAGTACGAAATGTAATGATGAACAAAGTTTTAGATATGTCAACTCAATCATCAAATAACAACAAGCGAATAGCGAAGAATACGCTGTAGCTTTACTTCCGAATGCTCTTTATGATGGTGGTGTCGCTGTACACGAGCCGAGTCATACTGAATGCGTTGGGAGTGGAAGACTTTGGAATATTATAACTAAGAAAAAATAATTTCATGATGAATGATTTTAAGAATATAAAAGTAGCAGTAGCCGGTACCGGCTACGTCGGTCTGAGTATAGCAACGCTATTATCTCAGCACCATCATGTAACAGCAGTAGATGTAATCCCAGAGAAGGTGGAGAAACTCAACAATAAGATTTCTCCAATCCAGGACGATTACATCGAAAGGTATTGTTATATCGCCGCAGCTTGGGCAAGGAAATCCGATTGTATGAATGCAAGAACTGCGTAGTTCATGCAGCCGATGAAAGCAAGGTAGTAGTTCAAGGCTTGGATGGCTATATCGTAGCCGAGAAGAATGGACAACTGCTTGTTTGTTCTTTGAAAAAAGAACAGAGAATTAAAGAATTTGGAAAGTAATATATGTCAAATCAAACATCAGATAACAACAAGCGAATAGCAAAGAATACGCTTCTTCTTTACTTCCGTATGCTCTTTATGATGGCGGTGTCTCTGTTTACGAGCAGAGTTGTCTTGAATACATTGGGAGTAGAGGATTATGGTATATATAATGTGGTTGGAGGAATTGTTGCTATGTTCGGATTCATTAATGGATCCATGTCATCAGCTACACAACGATATATCACCTTTGCCTTGGGTAAAGGGGATAAGAATAGATTGCAGACCGTATTTAGTACTACACTTCAGATTCATACGCTGATAGCAGGTGTAATCGTGTTATTGGGAGAAACCATCGGCTTGTGGTTCTTATATAATAAAATGCAGATACCTGCTGATAGAATGGATGCAGCCTTTTGGGTATTGCAGTGCACTATCGTAGATGCAGTCTTTATGATTATAAGTGTACCCTATAATGCGGATATTGTCGCTCATGAGAAAATGTCGGCTTTTGCTTATATCTCCATTTTGGAGGTGGTATTAAAGTTGGCTATTGTCTATATGCTGTTAGTGTTCTCATTTGACAAGTTAGTCTTGTATGCTTTCCTGCTCTTGGCGATACAGATATTGATTCGATTTTGCTATAGTTATTATTGTAACAAGCATTTTGAAGAAACCAAATACAAGCACGTATGGGATAAAGCATTATTTAAGGAAATGACTGGTTTTGCCGGTTGGAGTATGTTTGGTAACTTGGCAGCTGTACTTTTCGGACAAGGCTTGAACATGCTGCTGAATGTTTTCTTCGGACCTGTTGTTAATGCTGCCCGTGGTATTGCGGTTCAGGTACAGAATGCTGTTCAGCAGTTTGTCGGCAACTTCCAAATGGCACTTAATCCTCAAATTACCAAAACATATGCACAGGGAGAAATGCAGGAAATGCACAAGTTGATGTATCGCAGTGCACGTTTCTCATTCTTTCTTCTCTTCTTCCTGTCTTTGCCAGTCCTTTTTGAAACCAAATTCATATTGACAGTGTGGCTGAAGATAGTGCCAGATAATACAGTTGTTTTCTTGCGCATTATGATATGTACGTCTTTGATTTATACCTTGTCTAATCCTCTGATTATAGCAAATCAGGCTACAGGTAAAGTGCGTAAGTATCAGGCGATTTGTGGAACAATATTATTGATGATATTACCTATTTCGTATATATCTCTCCGGTTGGGACTTCCTGCATATTCTGTATTCATAGTACACTTTTTGATGGAATCTTTGACGCAGGTTGTACGAATGTTCCTGCTTCGTCCTTTAATTGGAATTAGAATCAGAGATTATTTAAGATATATCTATTCACCAGTACTTTGGGTAATCGCAGTTTCGGTAATTCTTCCGGCTTTTGTCTATTTTAATATGGAAGATACGGTGATTAGATTTTTCATAGTTGGAATAGTATGTGTACTTTCAGTTTCATTAACAGCATATACGTTGGGCTTGTCAAGCAATGAACGAGTATTTGTTAAGGCTAAAGCTCTTGGTATGCTACATAAATTTTCAAAGTGATGATACATATAACAGATAAAAAAAATTGTTGTGGTTGTTCTGCTTGCGTACAGCGTTGTCCAAAACAATGCATTTCTCTTACTGAAGATGAAGAAGGCTTCCTCTATCCTTATGTAAATGAAGAGAGTTGCGTGGAATGTGGGTTGTGTGAGAAGATTTGTCCCATTCTTAATCCGCAAGAGGAGACTTTCCCTTTACAGGTAATTGCTGCAAAAAACACAAATACGGAGGAAAGACTTGGTAGTTCTTCGGGTGGATTATTCCTTCCATTAGCTAAAAGTATCATCAATGAAGGTGGTATTGTTTTCGGTGCTGATTATGATTCAAATTGGGAAGTGCATCATGTCGGCGTTGAAAATATATCAGGACTTTATGCTTTGATGATGAGCAAATATCTGCAGAGCAGAATAGAAAACACATATAAGGAAGCTGAAAAGTTTTTGAAATGCGGTCGAAAAGTGATGTTTGTTGGCACTCCTTGCCAAATAGCAGGTTTACATGGATTTCTCAGGCATAAGGTATATCCTAACTTACTGACTATAGATGTTGTTTGTCATGGAGCTCCTAGCCCAGGAGTTTGGAGACAATATCTAGCCGAGACTTATAGTGAAGAAGAATTTATCAAAAGCCGCCTGAAGGCGGCAGCTGGAAAAAATACCGTTTTGTATCAATCTCTAAATGCAAAGTCCCCCATAGGGGACATTAAATTTAGAGATAAGACGGTGAGTGGCTGGAAAAAATACCGTTTTGTCGTCCGATATACATTATGATAATGTATATATGAAGGGATTTCTTTCAAACCTCTATTTGAGGCCTTCCTGTCATGATTGCAAATGTAAAGATGGAAAGCATCATAGTGATATCTCCTTGGGAGATTTTTGGGGTATTGATAAATTTAATCCTTCATTCGATGATGATAAAGGTGTGAGTTTGGTTCTCATAAATACCCCTAAGGGTAAAGAGTTCTTGCAAAAGGTTAAAATGGAAAAGTGGGAATCGTCGTATGCTTTGGTTAGTAGGGCAAATGGTGGTTTCTCTCCTTATGCATGGTTGAATCCTAAACGCTCTTTATTCTTTAAATTGATTTGGCAGGGAGCGACTGTAAGACAAGCTGTAGCTATCTGTTTGCACATACCTCTGTATCGAAGGGTGATACGCAAGGCGAAGATGCTGACGAAGGCTGCCGTAAAGCAAGTCTTAGGCGATGCTGGCGTAAAGGCGGTAAAGAAAGCGTTGGGGAAATGATGTGAATAAACAAAGAAAAAATCCCAACCCATAAGCTTTTTAGGACTTATAAGCTGGGATGATTTTGAACACGAATAACTCGAATAGCACGAATTTCTGGGAACTGTTTGGGCTTTCTAGAGATGGAAGTCGATTTCCTTCAGCCATTCCTTGACATCGAAGCAAGGACAGCTCTTGCGAACCCAGGGAAGGTCACGATGACCTAGAATCTCGGCATCGGGATAGTCGAGGACGAGACTGTAGAGGAGATCTTCCAGAGATGCTTTCTGGGCTGGCGTGCGAGTGTCGGCAGGCTTCCTTTCTCGTCGAGCCCACCCTCGTAGCAGATTCCGATGCTATGGGCGTTGTAGTGGCGGGCGTGAGCACCCTCCTCGCTTTCTGGACGGCAGGGATAGACCACGCCATCCTTCGTAATGTAATAGTGGTAACCGATGGAGTGGAAACCACGGGCCTTGTGGCAGGCTTCTAAGGCTTCTACTGGGAAGTCCTGGTTAATACGTGTGGCACTGCAATGTACCACAATCAAATCGATTTTTCTTTGATTCTTCATTGGATTCTATGGATTTTAAAGGGTTAATAATTGTCTCCCACAGATTACACAGATTTTCACAGATTTTTAACTCCTTCGGAGTTTTTCCATTGAGGTTTGGTGATAACTGTTGCTTGCAACAAGATTATCTGTGTATATCCGTGAGATCTGTGGGAGAACTAAAATATCACTTGCAGCTCTGCACACAGAAGGAGCTGAGAACGGCAGTGAGGACGGTGATGACGAAGTTGATGACTTTCTGGATTGTTTCCTTTTTCATTGTTGTTAGTGATTAATGTTTAATTTTCCCACAGATTACACAGATTTTCACAGATTATAGACTCCTTCGGAGTTTTTTGCAGTGAGACCTGATGAGTATAAAACTGTTGCTTGCAACGAAGAATTATCTGTGTAAATCTGTGAGATCTGTGGGAGATAAAAGAGAGGAAGCGGGCAGGATGAGCAAGTATCCGTTCAGGGCGATGATTTGACAATGTTGAATGGTGAGTGATGAACTCATTCCTGATGGGGCCCTCGGATTACTCCGGACTGCATCCTGCCGATGCGCTTTCTCTTGTTTCAGATGCGAGGCGGGTAGGGCTACTCTAAGCCGTCGCTTCCTCCTTCTCCAGTGGTTCCGCTACCGCCCTGGTCGGTGTTGTCACCACCAGGGGTATCCTTTCCGGGATCCTTCCCGGGATCCGGAGTGGTATCCGGGGTGGTGCCATCACCTAACAGAGCAGAGGCCTTCTTCAGCGTAGCTCCGAGGTTGATGGTCTTGGCGCTGAACTCACCGGTGCCACGAGCACGGAGACGGAAACCTTCGATGTTCTTGGCGATGGTGAACTCCTTCTCTGAGGCGGCTCCCTCCTTGTTGCGGATGCCGATGGAGAAGATGGCGAGGTCGTCAATCTTCACAGCGAAACCTTGCAAGGTGAGTTCCTTGATGCACGATACCATATCGGTAATCATGCCCTTGATGGCTCCCTTAGAGAAAGGAGTGTTGTGGCTAGCCATGTGTTCGGCCAGGCCGTCGATACCTACCGTCTGAGTGATGACTGGATAGGCGTAATACTTGCCGTATGCCTCTGGCATCTTGGCGTTCTGATTTAGTTTTAGTACGTAAAGCAACATAAGTTTTTAAGTGTTAATGGTTAATGTTGAGTGGGCGCTGCGCAGTGCCTGATTCTTGAACACGAATCTCTCGAATCTCACGAAATTTTCTCCTCGCGGAGTTTTTGTTTTCCCACAGATTACACAGATTTTCACAGATTTTTGACTCCTCGCGGAGTCTTTGCTGTGAGCCTTAGTGAGTACCGTTGCTTGCAACGAAGAGAATCTGTGCAAATCTGTGAGATCTGTGGGAGACTCTTTCTGAATCACATGTAACCATCTACTTCTCCATATTGCCCGCTAAAAAATAAGTATTACCTTTGCTGCCGATTAAAAAATGGTAACAAATGGAAAATAAGAAGAAAGCAAAAGTTGATTACGCAGCCATCATTCGTGAGTTCGAGATGTATGGTCGTGGTCGTTCTCTCAAACAATTTTGTGATGACAGTAGTTATGTTTATCCTAATGTGCTTCGATACTATCGTAAGTGTTTTTGGAATAGCAAGTCTAAGTTGGCAGCTTCTCCTAATGGTGACAAGTCTCTTGTTCCCTTGGAGATTGAGTCGGCAGCAAGTGTCAACTCAGCTTCTTCAAGTGTGGACTCTTGCAAGCCAGAAGAACCGACCATGCCTGTGGCTGCTCCTTCTATCCCGACATACAGTATCGTCTCGATGCACATATCGTTCAGCAATGGGATGGAGTTGTCACTTTGCGAGACAAGTGTAAATGAGATTACAGCTTTGTTGCACAAAATAGTTGGCTGAAATGATATCCTTTACAAGTAGACAGAAGTACTATTTTTATTCTGGTCCTATGGATATGCGTAAGGATATCGATACGCTCACAGAAGTAGTTCGTAGCCAAATGGGGCTTGATCCTTATATCGAGGAATCGGTTTTTATATTTATGTCGAAGAATCTTCGTACAATGAAGATTCTCTATCGTGGTCGCCGCCGCTTTGAATTGACAAAAATCCGCTTGGATGATGAAAAATTCTTTTTGCCTGTATTCGACGAACAGCGTTCCTGCTACAAAATTTGCTGGAGCGACTTCGTTACGCTTACAGAGGGTGTTCAAGTCACTAAAATGCAGATAAAAGAAGATGTTGTTTGATGGCTCAACTATCTGATTATTAGTATTTTAGTTATAAAAAATATTCGAAAAAACTTGCATATGTCAGAAAAAAGTAGTACCTTTGTAGGCATGAATGACGAAATGAAGTTACGTTTTGCTTATGCTGAGATAGCTCGTCTCAAGGATGAGATGGCAACAGCGAATCGTGGGCAGGTAGATTTGATAGCTCACGATCAAGCCTTGCGTGCCGATTTCGAACGTCAGCGTGAGGAGGATCGCCAGTTCTTCAAGGCTCAGCAGGACAATATGAAGGATTTCTATATGCAGCAGATGAAGGAACAGGCTGAGCGCCATAAGGAGGAACTTAAGCATCTGCGAGAGGAGAACCTGGAAAATGTAAAGCGTATTATGAAGGATAGCGCCAACCACCAGAAGGCATCGGATAACTTGATAGCTTCCTTGAATGAGAAGATTACAAAGCTCACTTCGATGCTTGAAAAGTCTTCGCTCTCTGCATCGGAGGCACAATGGCTGGCCCGTTATCGCCAGCGCCAACGGTTCAAGCGTAATGCTGAGCAAAAGAATTTGCTGAAGTCTGGCAAAGAGGTTACGAGAGAAGAAGAAAAGTCTGATTGGCCTGAAGATTCCAATGATGACGTTCCATCTACTCCGTCTTCTGCATCAGGTGACCAGACTCCTGCAAAAAAGAAGAAAAAAGCATTGGACAAGCGTTCTACTCGCACAGATTATCAGAAGAACAAGCCATATACGACTGCTCCTATCTATCATATGCTTCATGAGTATTTTACCCTTCCTGAAGGAGGACACTTTGTGAAACGCGATGGGGAAGTGGAGACTTGGTGGTATCGTGAGTTGATTCGTATTCCTGAGCATTACGAAGAGCATTTCTACGAGGTGGCAAGCTATTATGTTCCTGGGCATGGAGGTGGAGTCACTCGTCCTAATACCCGCTTGATTAAAGGTGTTTCCTTTGACTTGGAACTGATAACTTATGTTCTTACCGAGCATTTCGCTTACAATACTCCATTTACGAGAATTGTAGAGAAGCTATCTCATATGGGATTGAATATGAACGAGAAAACCTTGGGAGTCATCGTACATAAGATAATCTCTTATATCCGCAAGGAAATGAAAGATGTCTGGGAGGCGACTATCAAGAAGACTCACAATTGGATGATTGATGAGACCTCAGGTCTTGTTGGTGTGAAGACAGATGAAGGTGTCCGTAAATACTTGAAGCGTTATTTTTGGGGAATCAAGGCTAATGTTCAGAAGCTCGTGTGGTTTATATACGAGCATGGGAGTCGTGGCCTCAAGGCAATCCGTCAGTTCTTGGACAACTTTATCGGCTTCTTTACTACTGACGGTTATGTAGTATATAAGGTGTATGACGATGATGAACTTCATCCTGATCAACATCGTTCAGCATGCCTGACACATATAAGGCGAAAGTTCGTAGAGTCCTTGGAAGAGAATCATTCCTTGTCTATGTGGTTTATCGATGAGATAGGTAGACTATTTGGAATCGAGCATGACTGCAAGAAGGCAGGTTTAACAGCCGACCAGGTTCTTGTGGAAAGGCTTCAAAGGAGCAAGCCTATCATGGACCGAATCAAAGAGAAGTTTGAGCGATTTGCTAGATCGAATTACAAAGGCTTGGGCGCTTTGACAAAGAAGGCTCTTAAATATATCAAGACTGAATGGTCGGCAATGCAAACCATTTTGCAGGATGGCAACCTTGAGTTGTCTAACAACCTGGCAGAACAAATGATGAGACACATCAAGCTGAATCTTAAAAACTGTCTGAACATCGGCAGTGAAGATTCTGCGCTTGACTATGCCTTCATGTTTTCTGTCATAGAAAGCTGTAATATGAACAAGTTATCTCCTGGGTGTTACATCAAGGAGCTAGTTAGTCGTCTTACTGCCAAGCCTGTTTGTACAGCAGAAAAAGTGGCACTTTTGCCTTGCTTTATGCAAAAATAAATGTTAAATCCAATCATTTTTTATTTTTAACATCTCTTGAATCGCCTTTACATAAAGGTGGTTCAGAGGGTGTATGGAAATATAGATGGTTACGAATCACATTGCAAAGATACAACATTTCATTTTCCCAACTCACCGATGCTCATTGTTGCTCACCGATACTCACCGATTATCACTGATAAATATCAGGGTTCTCCCAAATGGAAGAAAATATAGGATACTTGCAGAGGATTGAACTCCTTGCAGCTCTTGTTGTATCCACTCTTCAGCAGCTGCTCGTAGAGCTGGGTGCATCTTACAATCCATCTCATCAGATGGGCTCTTGCCACGTCCGGGTCGGAATCCGGAAAATAGAGCAGGGCTAACTCCTGCTTGGTGTAACTTCGTAAATCCATTTTCTTGTAATGTTGAATTTTCCCACAGATCTCACAGATTTTCACGGATTTTCGACTCCTTCGGAGTTATTTGCTATGAGGCATAGTGAGTACCTGTTGCTTGCAACAAGATTATCTGTGTAAATCTGTGAGATCTGTGGGAGACTAAAAAATAATATTGAATGTTGAATTTTTCCCACAGATTACACAGATTATCACAGATCTGCTTTACTGTGAGAGTTGATGTGTATAAGACCGTTGCTTGCAACGAGAGTATCTGTGTAAATCTGTGAGATCTGTGGGAGACTAAGATACCACCCGTAAGTATGATACTTAGCACTCGTAACCATGATACTTAGTGGTCGTAACCAAGATACTTAATCCTCCACGGTATCGTTAGGATCGATGAAGGCATCGTTGTTGATTTCGCTACCTTCCTTCTCTATCACAGCCCAGCCGTTGCCGTTCTTCTTGTGAATCTTCTTGAATCCAAGACGCTTCATCACGTTACCGATGTTCTGGTTGTTCAGGTTCTGGCGAAGGGCAGGGTTCACACCTATCCTCTCCAGTATCTCGGCACTGTAGCGGAACTTGATAAACTGTAGCGGCGTATCTGGCTCCGGCACCCGGTAGTAACGGAGTATCTGCTCCTCGGCATAGTTGGCTACCATGAAGAGGCGGTTGTGACTGCGCATCAGCTCGATGTCATCCCTTGTCAACCAGTATGTCCACTCCAGGGGCTCGCCCTTAGGATGGCTCATCACCTCCTGACCCAGTGCCACTGCCTCGGCAAACACGTGGTCGTAGTCTATCGGGTGCTCTATCGGACTCTCGATGCTCTTTACCAGCCAAGGACAGTAGCGGCGGTTCTCCTCGTCGGTGATGAACTGCTGGCTGTTGGTGGTGCCGCAGAGCGATCCACGGTGGGGCATCTCCGAACGGTACTTGTCGTAAGGTCGGCGGATGGAGAATGTCACCTTGGTCATGTTGCTCTTGAAGGCGCTCAGGTTCTTGCCGAATACCATCTCAAACTCGTCGAGACAGAGCAGAGCCTTGCTGCTGAAAGCCTCCATGAAGTCCTTGTCGGTATAGGCTCCCGTCGAGTCGTTGAGGAAGTACTGGCGCAACTGTGGGGGCAACAGCATGTGGAAGAACGTGGTCTTGAAGATGCCGCCCTTGCCCACGAAGATGAGTATCATCTGGTTCACCACCTTCAGCGTTACCCACGCCACTACCATCGCTACCAGCCACTTCTTGAAGAAATAGCGGAAGAGGCTCTGCGTATGCTCGTTGTCGGGCAGGTTCTCCACCTCGATGCGGTCGGCGAGCTGGTCGATGTAGTCGGGATCCTCTCCCTTCTTCCATTTCGGCAGACTGCGCAGGTAGTCGTCCAAGGGGTCGAACGGCTCGCTGAAGTCGCTGTTGATGATGTTGTGCAAGGTCTTCTCCGAGAGATGCAGTCCCGACTCGTCCATTTCGCTCCAGATGGAGTTCTCGATATTGTCGTCGATGCGTACCCAGTCAGGATACTTGCCGTCTAAAACGAAGCGGCTCTCCACCTCGTAAAATCCCGTCAGCACGTTCCGGCGGAACAGATAGTGGGTGAGTAGCCACTGCTTGATGCCCCTTACCGATGGCTTGGCGCTGCGCCCCTCGCCATGGCGATAGAAATGCCAGATACCAAACTTGTTCAGATGCTTGTAGCGAGACTTGATGACAGAAGCCGTATCTTCGTAGCTGGTGCCAAACTCACGGTCGGTGTAGGTCAGAACTTCTTCCTGCGGGATGCCATAGTAGATGCAGATGTCGGCAAAGTGCCATACGTACTCGTTGTGATGCTCAGGCTCGAACCGATAGCCCCACAGGTCGAGCAGTTCCTTGATATGGGAAGCCGCTTCCTCGATGGTAGGCGCACCCTTGTCGCTTGACTTCGCCTCCTCTTTCACCTTGCTGCTTCGCTTACCTCCCTTGGCGTTTCGCCTGGCAGAATACTTCGCCTGCAATGCCTTCTTCGTGTAGAGGGGGTTCAGATCCTTCGGTCCCAAGGCAAAAGGCTCGGCATCCCAACGGAAATAGGCATCCGGGTCGTAGGCAAGACCGGCGCATCGGGTGATGTCTACACACTGCTTGTCGGGAGCTATCCCCAGGAGCTGAGTGTAGTAAGCCATCGCCTTCTGCAGCACGGCATCGAAGAGTTCGAGCACACTGATGTCGTCGTCATCCACAGGACGGTAGGCACAGAATACTCTGAATCCCCTGCCGCTCACGGTGATATACTCAACCATCGTATGACTGTCGCCTCTCACCAGTTGGATAAGCTGCTCCATATCTTCCTTCTTCACATGGTCGAAGTCGAGTTGGAGCATGTAGGTAGGTTTGAGGAAGTCGGCAAGTTGTCTGCCGTAGCCGTTCATGAGTGCCGAAACCGTGATGGCAGGCATTTCAGGCTTGTACTGGTCGGCAAACTGCTTGCTGATGGCGAGGCGCTTGCGGTAAGTCTCAGTCATCATTCGTAGCTCAGGGCTAGAGGTAATCACGCTCTTGAGATACAACCAGTCGGCGAGTGGATGGCTCTCCGAAGATTTGATACAAGGGAAGTACGATGGCATCGTAGCTGTCCCATTCATACTGTTGTTAGGGTCTTTTTCCATTTTTTAAAATTATCAGTTGTTAATATACTAATCTGTTGTTTGCAACGTTCTCTAAGAAAGAGTGTGGGTGAACACTGGCGATGAAGTCGGTGAAGGGTGAACCCTGATGCCAACCTTTAGCGTTAATAATGTGTTAAAAACACTATATAACCCATTATAATAGAGACTCTTATATTTCTAGCATGCGCTGTATATACAAAGTTCTTTTTATTAGGGTTCACCCCGGAGCCGAAAAGGTGAATGCTTGGGGCAAGTGTTCACCCCGCTGTTCACCAATCGGTAACTTAAGATTGCTTCAGCCCTCGTTCTTGAAAGCTGCTGCGAATTTAAGAAAAAAGGTTGATACCGCCAAGAATCCTGTACCTACATATATAGGTACAAAAAGGCGATGGTTTTATAATAGCTTAACAAAAGATATTCAAATTTTTTAATATATTAAAAGATGACACGATTTACAAAAACCAAAAAGGCACTGCGCGCTTTGACGGATACCATCCTCGGCGGCAGTAGCAATGTGGTACGTACCTTAAAGGTGGCTGGCCACATGAATGAGAATTCAGTCAAGCATGTCTAAGAGGGTTATGCCAGTCATACCCAGTCCTACTGCCTTCTTCGTTCTTCGCTGAAGAAGCATCACTGCACCAAAGACCAGGTGATGCAGATAATGGACTATCTTGACAACATGGAAGAGGAGTATCACAAGTCATATCCCGACGATCCCTGCCCGATGGACGGTGGCTATAAGGCGAGCTTCGAAAGGTTTGTGATAGAATCCTTAAGAGCAGAGTGAGATTTACCACCTGAGACCGAATAGGTCTAAGAAATCTGTGTTATATAGTGGTGACGCTGTATTATTTTATGGCTTAACGTACCTAAAGTGACCGTGCACGTCCAATTTCTTAAAATAACCTGTATCCCCAGTAATACTGGGGATGGAGTTGTATTGCCATAGGGGTTGGATGCTTACGAAGGGCGAATGGAGAGTCTTGGATAGAATAATGAATTAATAACTTATAGAGTCTCAGACATGCAAACTGTCATGAGCAATTTTATTAAGCTACTTTTCTGCTTGTGGCAGGGAGCATGCTGAGACTCATTTTAATGAGATATACAAAACACAATGAAGATAGGAATAATAACACTACCCCTACATACAAACTATGGAGGGATATTGCAGGCTTATGCCTTGCAAACGTTATTGGAAAGAATGGGGCATCAAGTGGATATTCTTGAGGAACCATTAGTATATAAACATGCCTCTTTAAATCGTTATATTAGACGTATTCTTAAAAAGTGTGTTGGGAAGCGTTCTATTATCAATTATGAGGGTTTTATGCGTAAGTGGCAACCTAGAGTTGCTTCAAATATTAATCAGTTTATTAATACTTATATACATCGGAGAATTGTAAATTTTGAAAGTTTGACAGAAGGAGAATATGATGCATTTATTGTTGGTAGTGACCAAGTATGGAGACCTTCTTATAATCAGCATTTAGAGCAAGCATTCCTTAATTTTACCGAGAACTGGAAAAACGTTAAGAGAATTGCATATGCAGCATCCTTTGGTGTTGACAACTGGGAATTTACTAAGAAACAAACGGAAGAATGTAAAAGACTCGTTCAAAAATTCGATTTTGTCAGTGTACGTGAAGATACTGCTGTTAATCTATGTAAAGAGCATTTGGGGATTGAAGCTACTCATGTATTAGATCCAACATTGTTGCTTTCTGCAAATGATTATCAAAAACTAATTGATGGATTAAAAATTAGCGATTCACCTTATGTGTTTTCTTATCTTTTGGATGAGTCAGAAGAAAAGATAGATATATTAGAGGATATTAGTAAAAGACTTAATCTTCCTGTTAGAAAGATTAAGCTAGAAAAGGATATTTCAAAAATACCTATGTCTAAATTAAAGTCATTGACATATCCTTCAATTCAAGAATGGCTCGCATCTTTTGCACAAGCGGATTTTGTAGTTACTGATTCTTTCCATGGAACAGTTTTTTCAATAATCTTTAATAAACCATTTGTGGTATTGCCTAATAAAGGTAGGGGAGTTGCAAGATTTGAGTCTTTATTGAAAGATATAAGTTTGGAGAATCGGATTTTTAGTGATTTTCTTATTAGTGATATTTTATATGAAGAATTTCCTTTCCAAATTAATAGCGTATTGTTTCAAAAAAGTGAAAGAATAAAATTAAAGATAGAATCGTTATTATGTTAAGTTATGCTTTATTATTAGTTTTTATTTTTCTCTTGCTAAGAGATTATAAAAAGGGAGTGATTTTTACCGCTTTTATAGTACAACCATTAACGTATATTGGATCAGGAATTGGTGAAATAAGCTTATATTATATTTTAGCTTTCTTTGCTTTAATTCTGTTTCCTATGACGCCCTATTTAAAAAATATCAAAACTTATCCTAAGTTACTTTTAATTCCAACTTGTTTGATGGCCATTTCATATTTAGTAACTAATTCAATATGCAGAAAGCCACATACTGTTTTAATTATTTCAAATATTATAACTCAATTTATTTTTCCAGTTATATTATGGTGTGTTTTGACAGACGATAACAAATTAAAAACAGCAGTAAAGTTACTCTGCTATATGTGTGTGATTTCAATTTTGGTTATGATACCGGAGCAAGTATTTAAACATAACTATTTTACAGATTTGATAATGCATACATGTGTAATATCCGATTTTGTTATAGATGCAAATACAATACGTTATGGTCTTAAACGTATAAATTCTATATTCTCATATTTTTCAACTTGTGGTATGTTTGGTTATTTGTCTGCATACATTTTGTGGATAATAGGATCTAAGTATAAAATTAGACAAAACTATTATTTTGCCCTCTTATTATTGATGATGTTTTTGTCCTTTTCATCAGGATCACGTGCTACTTTCTTAGGAATATTTTGTGTATTAATAGGCTTGTTTACTGATAGTAAATTTCAACAGAATAATATATTTAAAATATTGCTGGGATTATGTATACTACTTTCGCCTATTGTTGTTAGTTATGTGGGAGATATTCTTGATTCAATGATTTCCTCTGATTCAAATAAAGCTGTTACAGGTAGCTCTTCTGAAATGAGAATGCTTCAATGGGAAGCTTGTTTGCCTTATTTTGAGCAATCTCCTATATGGGGTAATGGGAGAATGTATATTTGGGAAGAAGTGGCTCCTCGAAATCCTATCATACAAGGTGCAGAAAGTATATTTTTCTCTTTAACTGTTGATTATGGAATAATGGGGGTTATAACATATTTGATTATGATAGTGTCTGCAACTATTTTATTATATAAAAAAGAACCACGATTAGCATTTTTGCCCATCGGTTATTTTTTGATATTATCTCTATCACCGGATGCTGGTATTCAGTATAATTTGTTGTTGACTTTTGTGGTATTATCATATAAATTAATAGATTCTTATAATAATAAAGCTATGTAACATGAAATTTTCAGTTATTATACCCTTATATAACAAGGAAAGTTATTTGTCACAGACATTAAATTCTGTAAAAGGACAAACTTATAAGGACTTTGAAGTGATAATTGTTGATGACGGTTCTTTAGATAGAAGTTTATCTATTGCGAATAGTTATAAGACAGATTCTCGTTTTAAGGTTTATCATCTTCAAAATGGTGGAGTTTCAAAAGCTCGAAATTATGGTATTTCAGTTTGTAAAGGCGATTATATCTGTTTTCTAGATGCTGATGATGTTTGGAATAAGAATTATCTTAGCGAAGCTGCATATTTATTAAATAAATATGCAGATATAAACATGATTTGTTTTAGCTATAATAACTTTTCGGAGCAAATAGATAATATTAGCAAACAGTGTAACCTTAGAAGTTATTTCGCAGACGAAGATAAACTTATAGATTATTTTTGTTATTCTGTTAAAGAGAAAAGGTCTATAGCTTTGACTAGTGGTGTTGTGGTAAAGAAATCTTGCGTTTCCGAAAATTCTATCATTTTTGCTCATGATATAAGTATGGGTGAAGATATTGATTTTTGGGTTCATATTGCAGCTTATGCTCCGATTGTTTATAGTAATAAGTGTCTTATGTATTATAGAAAAGATAGCGAAGAAAACTTATCTTCTAAAGGATTGAAATCATTAAGCTTATCTTTTCCATATTGGAGATGGTATGATTTAAAGTCATTTAGTCCTTACAAGAATAAGTTTACGACAAGAATGATATATTCTTTGGCAATGATGGGGAGGTATACAGGAGAATCGTTAATGATTAGACAGGTTTTGTCTAAGATTGTCGGGTCTTACTTGATATTTAGTCGAATCTGTCTTTATATCTGTTCTTTTAATATGAGTTTTTTCCTTGTTATTGATTCGATAAAAAGGATCAAACGGTATTATTTGTCAAATTAAATTCTTTTAAATATAGTATAGTTTGATATAGCTTAGTAATTATCAGGTTATTGGTATGTAATCAAAGGTAAATTTTAGTGTTTAATAATTTAATAAATTGTTTTTATGAAACAACCAAAGATTTCTATAATTGTTCCAATTTATAATGTCGAGAAATATCTTGATGAATGTATGCTATCTTTATTAAACCAAACACTTGAGGATATTGAAATTATTCTGGTAGATGATGAATCTCCTGATAATTGTCCTAAAATGTGTGATGAATATGCTAATAAAGATAAGCGAGTGAAGGTTGTCCATAAGAAAAATGGTGGACTCGGTTTGGCTCGTAATTCAGGACTTGATGTTGCAACTGGAGAGTATGTTGCATTCATTGATTCTGATGATTTTATCGATTTAGATATGATGGAACATCTCTACAATGTAGCTACTGAGTACAATGCTGATGAAGTGAGATGTGGCATCAAGTTTTATGTTGATGGTAAGTTTACTGAGCGGCATGATGTTGATAAGCTTACGGTTTTCAGAGGAAAAGAGCAAGTTTTAGATTTTATGCTTGATGTCGTTGGTCCACTTCCTGAGTGTAAGCGAGATGTTAAGTATATGATGTCTTCTTGCTGTTGCATTCATTCTAGAAAGGTAATTGAGGATAACCACATCCGATTTTTATCAGAGAGGGAATGCTTATCAGAGGATTTAATATGGGATATAGATTTATTTTCTAAGATGAATTGTGTGGTTTATGTTCCTGAATGTCATTATGCATATCGTATGAATCCTTCATCTTTGACGCATCAATATTCTCGAGAAAAATATCAAAGAAACTATAAATTTTTCGAAATAGTAGAGACGAAATTGGCTGGTATTTTGCCAAAGGAGAAGTATGAATTACATCTTCTCAGATCTCAAATGCTTTATTTCAGAAATTCTATTTCTGGATTTGTGCATAATAATGGTAATGTTAAGGATGATGTTCGTTATGTCCTGAAAGATAAGTTTTGGAAAAGGCTTTTCGCATTATATCCTTTTGATAGATTACCTCTTAAAAATCGTGTATATTATAAGATAGTAAAGTTTGACTCTCCTTTTATAATGATGATGTTAGCTAAGTTGCAACAAATATTATAACGAGAAACTAGTACATATAGGCTGAGTATAATTTATACTTGTGATAATATTTTTTTGTATTTTTTACTATACTTTGATTATGAAAACAGTTATTACATACGGAACATACGACCTTCTCCACCAAGGTCATATTAATCTCCTTCGTCGAGCAAAAGAACTTGGCGACTATCTGATTGTGGGTGTCACCAATGATAGCTTTGATCGAGATAGAGGTAAATTGAATGTCCGTAATAATGTTTTGGAACGTGTGGAAGCTGTTAAAGCTACTGGGTATGCAGACAAGATTATTATAGAGGATTATGTCGGTCAGAAAATCGATGATATACAAAAATATAACGTTGACATATTCGCTATAGGTTCGGATTGGGAAGGAAAATTTGATTACCTTAATGAATTCTGTGAGGTTGTTTATCTACCACGAACTCAAGGTATATCATCTACAATGCTTCGTAACGAATCGCAGGATGTAGTAAAGGTTGGGGTTATCGGTTGTGGTCGAGTGGCAGAAAGATTTCCTTCAGAAGCATCTGTAGTTAGTGGAGTTGATGTTGTTGCTGCTTATGATATAGATGAGACTAATGGCAAAAATTATGTTTTAAATCATGAAAACGTAATTGCTTGTCAAAATGTAAAAGAATTATATAATTCTGTAGATGCAGTTTACATTGCAACACCTCATCTTTCTCATTACCAAAATATTAAAGACGCTATTGGGGCTCATAAGCATGTGCTCTGTGAAACTCCATTAGTATTAGAAAAGTCTCAAGCACAAGAACTATATCAGTTGGCTGAAGATAATGGGGTTATTTTGATGGAGGCAAATAAAACGGCTCATTGTCCTGCTTTTAATCACTTGATGGTTATCATTAAGTCTGGTTTGATAGGTGATGTGGTTGACATAGAAGCTTCTTTGTCACAACTTCTAGACAAGAATGGTCGTGAATTTGATCCTAAGCAAGCGGGTGGTTCTATGTATGAGGAAGGAAGCTATCCATTATTACCTATAATCAAGTTGATGGGTATCAATTATGAGAATTTGAATCTTTATTCTCGCATGGAGAATGGTATTGATGTTTATACACGTGGAGTTTTCCATTATCCCAAAGCTACTTGTTCTTTTAAGGTAGGATTGGGTGTAAAAACTGAAGGATGTTTGGTAATATCGGGAACCAAGGGATATGCTTATGTGCCGGCACCTTGGTGGAAGACGGATTATTTCGAGTTACGTTATGAAAATCAGAACGATAATAAAAAGTATTTCTATAAATGGGATGGTTTCGGTTTGCGTTATGAGATACAGGAATTCGTCAGTTGTATAGTCAATCAGCGTTTCTCTTCTGCCCGCTTGCGTAGAAAAGAGAGTATTTGCATGGCACAAGT
The DNA here is from genome assembly GCF_019249795.2 of Segatella copri. Taxonomy (NCBI): domain Bacteria; kingdom Pseudomonadati; phylum Bacteroidota; class Bacteroidia; order Bacteroidales; family Prevotellaceae; genus Segatella; species Segatella copri. The sequence continues at coordinate 94,090 of NZ_CP156893.1, read as the reverse complement.
GATGGAACAATTTATGAATCGAAAAAACTTTTTTGAAATTTAAATATTATTGATATGATTAATTTCACAGTAGGCCCTGTACAGTATAGTGAAGCTGTACGAGCAATAGGTGCCGAACAGGTACCTTATTTCAGAACATCAGAATTTTCTGATGTTATGTTTGAGAACGAGAGACTCATTAAGAAGTTTGCAAAAGCTTCTGATGATTCTAAAGTCGTATTCTTGACTTCTTCAGGTTCTGGAGCGATGGAGACAGCTATCATGAATACCCTTACACCAAATGATAAGGCTTTGGTAGTGAATGGTGGTAGTTTTGGCCATCGTTTTGTAGAATTGCTAGAACTTCATCATGTTCCTTATACGGAAATCAAGCTAGAACATGGTAAGGCGTTAAAAGCTGAGCATCTTGCTCCATATGAGGGACAAGGATATACGGCTTTCTTGGTTAATAAGCATGAGACCTCAACGGGTGTTCACTATGATATTAATTTGATTAGTAATTTCTGTAAGCGAAATAATCTGTTTTTGATTGTAGATTGTATTAGTACATTCTTAGCTGATCCTTTTGATATGAAGGAATTGGGGGCTGATATTATGATTACTGGTAGCCAGAAAGCTTTAGCGTGCCCTCCTGGAATTTCTGTAATGGTTCTTTCTCCAAATGCAATTAGTCGTGTTAACAACACCAAGTGTGTATGTCAATACTTTGATTTGCAGATAGCATTGAAGAATATGGAGCGTGGTCAGACTCCTTGGACCCCAGCTGTTGGTATTCTTCGTCAGATTAATGCTCGTTTGAAAGAGATTGACGCTAATGGTGGTGTTGAAGGAGAAATAGCTAGAATCGGTGCTTTGGCTTCATATTTCCGAGAGAAAATAAAGGATTTGCCTTTTGAAATTGTATCAGAATCTTTATCGAATGCAGTAACACCGCTTCATCCTACAACCGCTTCAGCTTACGATATCTTCTTGAAAATTAAGGATGAGTATGGTATGTGGATTTGTCCTAATGGAGGTGACATGAAAGATACGATTTTCCGTGTCGGACATATTGGAGCATTGACGAATGAAGATTATGATAAGTTAATTGCAGCATTCTATGATTTGAAAAAAAATGGTATTATTTAAATAAGGTAAGATGATTAACAATGTCAGATTAAAGAAGATGCTGAAGAGTCTTGTTTTTCCCATCTTCACTCAAATAAATAAGATTATACCAAAGGATGAGAATTTGGTGTTGTTATATTCAGCCAATAAGGGGGTTGTCTTTTGTAATCTTGTTTTAAGAGATTATTTACTCCGAAATCGCTTTGATAAAAAGTATAAAATAGTTTGTGGCATAGAAAATATGTGCTATGCTGATGATACTGAAAATGTAACGTTTGTTAGTGGAGTTAAATCTGTGTGGACTTTTTTGCATGCAAAACATGTTTTTTATACTGCGGGTCAGCTTCCTATCAAGCCTTCAAGAAAGCAGTGTGTAATTCACATGCAGCATGGTAATGAGGATTTTAAATCCATGGGAGCAAACACTAAAATTAATAATGGTGACGAATTCTTTTTTACTTATATGATTATTTCATCAGACTTGAATATAAAGGTTAATGCAAGGGCATATAAGTGTAAAGAAGAAAACATTGTTGGTCTAGGAGACCCAATGTGTGATATGTTGCTGACCGTTCCACAAAATGTTTATGATTTTAGTAAATATAAGAAAGTCCTTTTGTGGATGCCAACATTCAGACAATCGGATTATTTAAATTATAATGATTCTCATTTAGATACATTAATACCTCTTTTTGCAGATGACGATTATGAGAATTTAAATGAGCTGCTTGCTAAATATAATATTCTTCTTATAGTCAAGTTGCATCCTGCTCAGAGTGCACCTAATGGTTGTCAACGTCATTTTAGTCATTTAAGAGTATATTCTCATGATGAGTTTATAAAGACTGAATATGATATGTATACATTGATGGCGCATGCAGATGGGTTGATTGGTGATTACTCCTCTGCGTCTTTACAGTATTTACTATTGGATAGACCTGAGGCCTATGTTGTACCAGATCTAGAAGACTATAAAAATACTCGTGGTTTTGTGTATGATGATCCCGAAGCATATATGGGAGGACATATTGTTAAAACAAAAAAGCAATTTGAACAATTTATAGATGATTTTGCGAATGAGCGAGATGTTTATAAAGATAAACGTCATTGGGTTTGTAATCAGATCTTTAAATATAAAGATGCAAAAAGTTGTGAGCGTATAGTAAAACTTAGTGGAATGAGTTTATGAAAAAAGTATTAGTAATTATAACAACGGCATTTTCTCCTGTTGGTGGGTTAGCTACGGTGATGATGAATTATTATCGTGTGTTGGATAAGTCAAAGATTCATATTGATTTTGCCTCGACCAATGAAATCGAATCTTCATTGCTTTCTGAAATATCAGCATATGGTAGTAAATATTTTCAATTGCCAAGAAGAGGAAATGTTTTGAAGTATTGGAATGCTGTTCGGGTTCTTTCAGAGAATTATAATATTCTTCATGTTCATGCTAATAGTTCTACAGCTTTAATCGAACTTTCTGCTGCTATTGCAGCAGGAGTTCCTAAGCGTATTCACCATAATCACACAAGCAAAACTCAGCATCCGTTTATTAATGCTGTTTTACATCCTTTCTTTATGCACTCGTTTACCGATGCAATCGCTTGTTCTCAATTGGCTGGAGATTGGTTATTTGGAAAGAATAACTATAAGATTTTGAGAAATGCAATAAATATAGCAAAGTTTGAATATAATAATGATGCACGTGTACTTATAAGAAATGAGTTTGGCATAAAAGAAGAGGATTTTGTTGTTGGGCATATAGGCAAATTCATGGATGCAAAGAATCATGAGTTTTTGATAAAGGTATTTGCTGAATATCATTTGAAGCATTCTAATTCTAAATTGCTTCTTGTTGGTGATGGCGAATGGCGTTCGAAAGTTGAAAGTTGGGTCGCTGATAGTGGCTGTGCTGATTCTATAATTCTAGCAGGTTTACGTTCTGATATTCCAGCTATTGTTCAAGCCATGGATATTTTTGTATTTCCTTCGATATATGAAGGAATGCCATTAACAGTGCTTGAGGCTCAGGCTTCTGGTCTTCCATGTTTGATATCATCTAATGTGACGAATGATGTTAATATTGGTCAAGATGTAAAGATGAAGGATTTGACTGATGGGGTTAAGGATTGGGCAGACTCAATAGATTCTTTTGATTATGCATTAAGTCGTGAGGTAAGATGCCATAATAATTATGAGCTGATTACCAAAGCTGGATATAACATAGAGAATGAAGCAAATGAATTGCTGAAGATTTATAATAGTTAGATCTGCAAAAGATAATGAGCATATTGGTAGATAAAATATTATCAACGGAAAACTATTCTGTCAATCAGATATTTGGGACAAAAGGTAAGGTTTATACTTACCTCAATCCAGTATCTTATCTTACAGCTCTGGATAATAAGGAACTGTTTGGTAAGATGGATGGTATATTTGCGGATGGTGGGTTGTTGGTTAAAGCCATCAAGATGGTGTATGGCAAACAAGTGACTCGCCGAAGCTTCGACATGACTTCTATGGCTCCAGAGTTGTTTGCTTACGTTGCCAAGCATGGAAAGACTATCTATATCGTGGCTTCGAAGCGGGAGCAAGTAGAGAAGGCGGTAGAGATATTTCATGAGCGGTATCCTAAGGTTAAGTTTGCGGGGTATCGGAATGGGTACTTTGCTAATGAGGATGAGATGGAACAAGAGGCAAAGCATATTACGGAGTTAAATCCAGATTTCTTGATAGTTGGTATGGGAGCCTTGATGCAAGAGAAGTTCCTGCTAAAGGTGAAGAATGCTGGTTATCAGGGTGTCGGGTTTACCTGTGGTGGATTTATCCATCAAACTTCCAAGAATGAGATTGATTATTATCCGGCATGGGTGGATAGGACAAATCTTCGCTTTGTATATCGAATGTGGAAGGAACCTCATACCCGTAAGCGTTATGTGATGGCAGGCTTGCTGTTTCCTGCAAGATTCATCGCAGAAAAAATCTTCGGATAGTCTTGTAAAGCCAGTGAATGGGAGTGAAGACTACCGATATAGGAAGTAATATAATGAGTAGGAGCGTCGGTATAATATGACCGATGGCTCTTTGTAATTTATCTTTCATGCGTGCAAAAGTACAGCTTTATGTTGAAACAACAAAAGATTTTCTTTGATTTCTTGCGATTCTGCATTGGTTCAGCCAAGGATATTCCTGATTCCTTGAAGGAAGCGGATTGGCAGGAGATATATGCTATTGCCCAAAAGCAGGCCTTGCTTGGTGTGCTGTTTTATGGTATCCAGCGGTTGCCAAAGGAGTTGGCACCAGAGCAGAAGCTGCTGATGCAATGGATGGTGATGGCGGAACAGATACGAAAACAGAATATCAGACAGTTTCAGGATTCCGTGAAGGTTTGCAAGAACTTCGAGAACAAGGGCTTTGCTAACTGTATCTTGAAGGGACAGGGGAATGCGTTGCTTTATCCTGACCCTTATATGCGTACTCCCGGTGACATCGATATCTATCTTTCGGGTGGTCGCAGGAAAATCATGAAGTATGTGGATCAAGTGTGTCCGAATCAGTTGATGCGGTATCATCATGTTGATTTTCCTGTGATGAAGACGGCGATAGAGGTGCATTTCACTCCTTCGTATATGTTCTGTCCGATTCATAATCGGATAATGCAGAAGTGGTTTGAAGAAGTGATGGGCGAACAGTGTAATCATCGGGTTTCATTGCCTGATGGTTATGGGGAGATTCATGTGCCTCAGGTTTCATTCAACGTTATCTATATCCTTTCTCATCTGTATCGGCATATCTTTACGGAGGGTATTGGGTTGAGACAGCTTCTGGATTACTACTTTGTGTTAGTGAAGTGGCACACGGATCTCACAAATCTCACGGATTCTAATAAAAGTCTCCCACGGATGACACAGATTAACACAGATTTGGATACCTTACGGCATGAATTGAAATATCTTGGCTTATGGAAGTTTGCTCAGGCTGTGATGTTCGTGATGAAGGAGGTGTTCGGACTATCAGAAGATAGAATGATAGCGCCGATGGATGAAAAGGAAGGTAGTTTTTTGCTTGATGAAATCATGCGAGGAGGAAACTTCGGACAGTATGATGATAGGATGGGAAGTAAGGTCGGTGAAAGTAAGATTCATCGTTACTTCAGAATGAATCTCAGGAATCTCAGATTCGTGAAGCATTATCCTACTGAGGCATTGAGCGAACCATTGTTCAGAACGTGGTTTGCAGTGTGGAAGAATATTCATGGTAAGTATTCGGTGCAAGCCGTATTGTGTGCTTAGATAAAGTTTCGTACCTTTGTACCATGATTTTAAATTTTTCAAATTATGGTACAAGGTAAGAAACAATTAAACAGCAAGCCAAAGTTCGCCGAGGTTGTAATCGGTGACAATGAGGCGAAGAAGATGCGGGAGTCTGCAAATGCTTATGAGGTGATATCGCATACTAACAAAGAAAAGTATATCATATTTAATGTAAATTTATGAACAAAGAGAGTAAAAGTAAATTCAATCTTTGGCTGTCTGAACATCCAGAGTCGTTTCATCCCAGTGATGAGGCGCGGATGTTTGATTTTGTGAATTCCCTCTATGAAACGGAGGGGAATATATGTATTGATGAAATTTTCAGCGGATTTACCAAAAGCCATCCTGCTTACAGCAAGGAGGAGGCGATGAGATTGAGTGATAAGTGGGAGGAACAGATCTCGCTCATCATGAGATTCCTGGATTGGAAGAAACAAATAAAAAAATAATTTAGTAAGAAAGTAAACTATGTGTGGAATAGTTGGATATATAGGACAGAATGATGCTTATCCTGTTCTTATTGAGGGGTTGAAGAAACTGGAGTATCGTGGATATGACAGCGCTGGTGTGGCATTGATTAATAGTCAGGACCAGCTGAATGTGTATAAGACAAAGGGTAAGGTGAGCAACCTGGAGGCGATGGCTGCCGAGAAGGATTGCAGTGGTCATGTAGGTATCGCCCATACCCGTTGGGCTACCCATGGTGAGCCTTCTGCTACCAATGCGCATCCTCATGTGAGCATGAGCGGTGACTTGGCTTTGGTGCATAATGGCATCATCGAGAACTATCAGGTTTTGAAGGAACAGCTTATTGAGAAGGGCTATGAGTTTAAAAGTACTACTGATACCGAGGTGCTGGTGCAGTTGATTGATTTCTACTATCAGCAGAATGGCAAGGACTTGGTTTCTGCCGTTTGCCAGGCATTGAACGATGCCATCGGTGCGTATGCCATTGCTGTTGTCGAGAAGAATAATCCTAGCCATCTGGTAGCAGCACGCCAGTCTAGTCCGTTGGTTGTTGGCGTGGGTAAGGATAATCTGAACTTCTATATCGCCAGTGATGCGACTCCTATCGTGGAGCATACGGATAAGGTGGTGTATCTGGAAGATGGTCAGATTGCCGATATCAGAGTGGGCGAGGAGTTGAACATCATCAACCTGGAGCATTCGGCATGTCATTACGATATCAAGACTGTGGATCTGGATATCAGCAAACTGAGCAAGGGTGGTTTTGATCACTTTATGCTGAAGGAGATTTATGACCAGCCTAACTGTCTGAAGGATTGTATGAGTGGTCGCCTCTTTGCTGACAAGGAACATCCTGAGAACAACCGCATCGTTCTTTCTGCGCTTCGTGATTATCGTGACCGACTGGTTCAGGCGAAGCATATCATCATCGTGGCGTGTGGTACCAGTTGGCATGCCGGACTGATCGGTAAGCAGCTGATTGAGAAGATGTTCCGCAAGAGAGTGGAGGTGGCGTATGCCAGTGAGTTCAGATATGGTGACCCTGTGATTGAGTCTGAGGATGTGGTGATTGCAATCAGTCAGAGTGGTGAGACGGCGGATACCTTGGCTGCGATTAAGCTGGCAAAGGAGAAGGGTGCGCTGATTTTCGGTATCGTGAACGGCGTGGGTTCTTCCATCGCCCGTGAAACGGATACGGGTATCTATATCCATGTGGGTCCGGAGATTGGTGTGGCAAGTACAAAGGCATTCACCGGTCAGGTGACGGTTCTTACGCTTCTTGCTTTGGCTTTGGGGCATGAGTTGGGAACCCTAAACAATGCTGACTACTATCAGATGATAGAGGAACTTTCTGAGATTCCGCAGAAAATGGAGAAGGTATTGGAGCAGGCTCCGATAATCAAGGATATTTCCCGAATGTTTACTTATGCGCACAACTTCCTGTATCTGGGTCGTGGTGTGAACTATCCTGTGGCGATGGAGGGTGCCTTGAAGCTGAAGGAAATCAGTTATATCCATGCCGAGGGCTATCCTGCTGCCGAAATGAAGCATGGTCCTATCGCTCTGGTAGATCAGGATATGCCAATCGTTTTCCTTGCTACGCATCATCAGTTGTATGAAAAGATTATCTCGAACATGCAGGAGGTGAAGTCGAGAAACGGCCGCATCCTTGCCGTGGTGACTGAGGGTGACCAGCAGGTGAAGGAAATAGCAGATAATGTATTGGAGGTTCCAAGAACCCTGAATGCGCTGGTTCCGCTGCTGAGCGTGGTTCCGCTGCAGCTGCTTGCTTACTATGTGGCTGTGGATAAGGGACTGGATGTGGATATGCCGAGAAATCTGGCGAAGAGTGTGACGGTGGAATAAGAACAATTAAGAACAATTAAAAATCATAGATACAATGAATATTCTTTTATGTGGTGGTGCCGGTTATATCGGCACCCATACTATTATCGAGTTGGATAAGGCTGGTCACAGCGTGGTTGTAGTGGATAATTTCTCAAATTCTAAGCCTGAGGCTTTGAAGCGTGTGTCTGAACTGATTGGTAAGGATATCAAGTTTTATAAGGCTGATGTCTTGGATAAAGAGGCTATGGACAAGGTCTTTGATGAGAATCAGTTTGATGCAGTGATTCACTATGCTGGTTTGAAGTCTGTGGGTGAGTCGGTGGCAAAGCCTCTGGAGTATTACCACAACAACATGACGGGCACATTCATACTCCTGGATGTGATGCGCCGTCATAACTGCAAAAATATCATCTTCTCAAGTTCTGCTACCGTTTATGGTGATCCTGCTATCATTCCTATCACCGAGGAATGTCCTAAGGGTCATTGTACCAATCCATACGGTCAGACTAAGTCGATGTTGGAGGAGGTGTTGATGGATGTGCAGAAGGCAGATCAGGATTGGAATGTAGTTCTGTTGAGATATTTCAATCCTATCGGCGCGCATCAGAGTGGTAAGATTGGTGAGGATCCGAACGGCATTCCAAACAATCTAATGCCTTATATCACGCAGGTGGCTGTAGGTAAGCGTGAGGAACTGGGTGTATTCGGCAACGATTATGATACTCCTGATGGAACAGGTGTTCGTGATTACATCCACGTTTGCGATTTGGCTGCCGGTCATGTATGTGCCTTGAAGGCCATTGAGCGTAAATGTGGTTTGGCGATTTATAATCTGGGTACTGGTCATGGCTATTCAGTCCTGGATGTAGTGAAGGCATTTGAGAAGGCGAATGGTGTGGCCATCAAGTATGCCATCAAGCCAAGACGTCCTGGCGATATTGCCACCTGTTATTGCAATCCAGCCAAGGCAAAGTCCGAACTGGGTTGGGAAGCTAAGTATGGCATCGAGGAAATGTGCCGAGATAGCTGGAACTGGCAGAAGAATAATCCGAACGGGTATGAGGGATAAATGGTTGTCCCTTAAAGTGGCGACATTTTAAGGGGCTATCAAACAGAAACTTTGAGAGTATCAGGCATTCTGGTGAATTGTAATCTATGTTAAACATTCAATAAGTTATGCAAAAAAGTATTTGTAAGCGATTGCTATGACCTGCTACATTCCGGTCATGTGGAGTTTTTCCAGCAGGCATCACAGTATGGTGATAGATCCGGAGATGCTTGCCCGACTGGTTTTCTGCTTCGAGAACAATCCGGAGCGTCACGACGGTATCATCTCTGGTGCCCAGGATTCTATCGGTATCTGTGTTCCCGGCCTGGTGCGTCATTATTATGACAACAATTTCTGGCCGGAGAAGATTGAGAGTACGCAGGATGAGATGACTCTCCGTTTCCTGGAAAACCATCTGGTGATGATTCCGATGGAACCGAGAAGACCGGGAAGCAGGATCAACAGTTTCTACTTCTTCGTTCTGTCGCTGTTTGTGATAGGATGCGGACTGACCTGTCTGGAAACGAGTGCGAATCCTTATACTACGGTACTGGGACATCCTCACCTTTGTTGCCACATTGATTGTGGTGGTATGTAGCGGAACCTTATCTCTCATTGCGTTTTTCGCCCTGTATCTGGGAGAGAGCATCATGTTTCCGACTATCTTCTCGCTGGCATTGAGGGATGCGGGTACAAAGACCAAACTTGCCTCTTCATTGCTTATCATGACGATAGTGGGTGGAGCGGTTGCTCCGTAAGTATTCGGTGAATGCCGTATTGTGTGCCTAGATAAAGTTTCGTACCTTTGCACCATGATTTTAAATAATTCAAATTATGGTACAAGGCAAGAAACAATTAAACAGCAAGCCAAAGTTCGCCGAGGTTGTAATCGGCAACAATGAGGCGAAGGAGATGCGTGAGTCTGCAAAAGTTCGCAACCGTCGCAATCCTTATTTAAAATTAAGCTATCCCAATGGTGTGACACTAATTCTCCCTGCTGACATCAGTATCGAACAGCTTCGAGCCTACATTAGTATAACAGTGTAGGCTTATGGCTAGAGTTTGTCAGTTGACGGATGACTTGAAGTACTACTTGTGCATGGAGCCAGTCGACATGCGAGGAAAAAATGGTAAACAATAAGGTAAACGATATGTTTGAACAGCAACAAAATACAGGGAAAAGTACGTCTTTGGCAGAGAAATATGCCAATGCCGTAGGCCAGTTGTCCGATGCCAATGATCGGGCAGCGCATGCAGAGCATGACCTGCAGGTGGAGCGCATCACTCGTCAAGACTTGATTGACGAGGAGGTGGCTCGCCGTGTTGCTGAAGCAGAAGAACGTATCAGAAAAGAGTTGGAAGCTCAATTGGCAGATAAGACCAAGGAATTGGAGGAACGTAATAAGGCTTTGGATAAGCGTGAGTCTGATGTAGATAAGAAAGCGGAGACAATCGCCCAAAATGTAAGTGAACAGGTTCGCCAGCAGATATCTGCAGCTAAAACCCGTTTCGAGAAAACTGCGCTGAATCGTTTGGCTGATATGTTTGACATGTTCATGCAGGCGTTCATCGCCCTTGGTGACAAGGATTCTTCCAAAGGTCAGGAACTGTTGCAGAAGTATCAGCTTGCGGCAAAGGAAGCGCATGAGTCTTTGACGGATGAAATCAAGGATAAACTGGCCAAGGTTGAAGCTAAAAGCAAGTCTAAGACCGAGCAGATAGCCTCTCTTGTCAGAATGATATTTACTCAAAAGCGTGAGCGGGTAGTCTTTAGTAAGGAAGAACGTGAAACCATCTATGATAAGGTAATGGCATCAGTTGAGTTCACTGATGAGGAAAAGAAACGTTACCGGGAGTGCCGTGAATTCTGTGAGGAATATCGCAAGCGCAAGGCTATAAAGAAGCTTTTGAATAGCCAGAAGGAACAGAAGGGGCATGGGCGAAATCCTATACCGGAGGATATGCCTCGCTTGGAGGAAAAGGTACTTTGGCCTGAAGGCTACATAGGACATGAGGATGAATATGTAATTGTTTACCAAGGCAAGGTGCAGGAGTTTATCGTGCCAGCCAAAGTACGCTACTTTGTTCAGCCATATCGTCGTCCTGTAGTTCGTCGCAAGGATGATCCAATGCAGAAGCTCTTGCAGTCTCCTTGCTATGAGGACGTATTTTGGAAGAGTTATGCGTCTGCTGAGTTATTGGCGCAGTTAGAGTGTAATAAGTATGTCCTTCATAAGCCGTTTAACCGGCAGATAAAGAAGATGAAACAGGATGGCTTGATACTCGCTCCTTCAACGGTTGATGACTGGCATCAGGGTGTATGTGACAAGATAGAACCTCTCTACAATCTGCAGAAGGATCGGGTAATGTCCAGTTTGCTGCTTGGCGCTGATGTGTGATGGTTACTCCGGCTATGATTGGCTGAAGAAGATAAATGGTCGTATATTGTGTCGCTGTGTCGTTCATGCCCGAAGACCAATGGAACGAGCCTTGAAGGAAAATCCTAATCTTGCAAAGATAGGTATTCTCTTCTACCAGAACATTAACCTGATTGAGGAAATGATAAAGGAGAAGAAACTTGAGGGCGAGGAGAAGGCACAGTTCAGGAAGGACCATGCCGAGCCGCTATGGGAGGACTTCAAGCTATGGGCTGCAAGTGCCATCTTGGATGTGCCAAAAGACAGCAATATATACCAGGCATTGAACTATATGTTGCGCAACTATACAGAGCTGACCAATTATATAGACATCCCAGACATGCCATTGGATAACATTGATACCGAACGCCTGATCCGTGACATGGTGATGGGAAAGAAGGCTTATTTGTTCTGCCGTGACTTGGATGCCTGTAAGCGTGCAGCAATGATGTACTCCTTGTTTGGAGCATGTAAGGTGCTAGATAAAAATCCTGAGCGTTGGCTTTGTTATGTGTTGAAGCACATAGATTCTACGCCTGAGGATAAGTATTATACTCTTCTTCCTGAGTTCTGGGAAGATGAGGAACAATAAAAATGAATTTAATATTTAGTCAAATTAAGGTATAACCTCCATTAGCTTGTGCTGATGGAGGGCTAAATTGCGTTTTTTTGTCTCAAAATTAGAAAAATGATGCCGCCGTGCAAAGGTACAACATTTTTTTGAGCTATGCAATACGGAGTTGAGCGGATACTTACGAACTATCCTTTACAGGAGAAACACCAGGAACCATCGCAAGATGCTTTCATACAAGTTATCACAACTTTTTGATAAGGTGATAGAGAGATGTTTTTAGACATATCGCTATGGGAAGACGCAATTGGCTTCAGACAGGAAGACACTTCTCTGCCCAGAATTTGGCATTTATGTTCGGATTGTTGGAAAGTTGCAAATTGAACAAAGTGAACTTTGGTGAGTACATTGAGGATATCCTTACTCGCATTCTTTGTGGCGAGGAGGTTTACTGCCCTTGCCAATGCCATCATCGCTTTACTCAAAGATGAAGCAAAACGTGAGAAACGGCAGATAAACTTTGTGGGTGATAAGTCGTGGAAAGTCATTACAAAGAAGTATATAGAGTTTTATAAAACAATTATATAAGCTTATGGCAGATCTTTTTAATTTCGTAGATTCTGATTGTTCACCATCATGTAAAGAACAAAACTTTACCATCCAAGATGAAGATACCTTGGCACAGCATGTAGCTGAATTGTTAATGGGACAATATCGTCATGTTGGTAAGGTGCTAGATGCTTTGGACTCTACCCTGGCTGTTCAGTTTCATGAAAACCAAAAGAAGTCAATTATTTCCATCTTGCGGTTGGAAGAAGGCATGACGGTAGATAAAAGAGATGGTTGGATCTTCCAAATGATTTCTTGGATTATAGTATATCTCAATCATCATGGCGAGAACTTCCGCCAACAAGCTCCTCATCATCATCCTGCTCAGCAAGGCATTGATGGATTTGCTGTTGTCGTGAAGGATGGACATCTGAAAAAGATTCTTATTACCGAGGATAAGTGTACGACAAGTCCACGTGGAAAAATCACCCAGCAAGTTTTTCCTGAGTTCGATAAGTATGAAAATTTTAAAGATACGACGGCGATTTTTGATTCTGCGACAACTTTACTCGAACAAATATCTGATAAATATGCTGATTTGCAGAATGAGGTGAACGATTCTGCTAATTGGGTTTACCGCATCTGCGTGACTCGTGATGCATCTCATAAGGATGGTGAAAATATAGCTAAGCTTTATAAAGATTACGAGAAGCATGTTAGCGGTGATGTTAAAAGACGTACAGGCAGTTCTACCTATATTGACAATCTGAGGGAGTGGATGCAAGCTTTCTCTGAGAAAATTATAAAGAAAATAGAAGCTCTTTAAGCCTATGTTTGATCCTATTACAGAAAAACTGATAAAAGATATTCCTCAGTTTGATGATATTGATGTTGAGCGATTGCCTCAGTTGCTTTCAAGTGTTTATGCTCATATTGTCAGTGCAAAATCACAGCTTGCCAATGGACAGTTACCTTTTTTGATAGGTGACTTTGACAAAACAGTTAGAACACTAAACAAATTGATTTTTGGACTTGAAGCATTGATGATTCAAGACCTGTATCAAAAGCATGTTGAATCGCTTGCTTTTGTGACAGCGACAGCTTATTCCCTGAAGGACATGCTTTTACAGCAACAAGAAGAAAGTGTAGTCTCTATGGATTATATTTCTTCTGATGTTAGTACAGTTTTGCATTACTTGATAGCTGATGCTGTAACAGATGCTGTAGAAGTGGCACGAAAGTTTCATACGGCTGATGATATTCAAGGTAGTTTGCTACGCTATATTCGAATGTTGGCGGAAGGTAAATTAAAAGAAATAGTAGAAAGCGAAACTACTAAAGAAGAATTTCATGGTGATTATCAAGAGTATGCCATCAATCTTCTGATGAATGAATTATGCGAGGGCATCAAGGATGTAGCTCTTCATTTCTTGGGAAATACAACTATAAAACCTACTGAGCGTTTAGAACAAGTTCTTTTATTATCGAGTTTTCAAATAAAAAAGTTTGACCAAATAGATACTTATGTTGGCATCAGAAAAATCGCAAGGCTCCTATTGGGGGTAACAAAGCATTTGGAACGAGCTGCCCTCATTAATATTCCTGTGCCAGAAGGGGTAGATGCAGACCAATGGAAAAGTTTCTTATATAAAAGGTGTATGCAAGGAAGACCTTTTATTTGGAGAAATCACGGATTTGCTATATATAATCGTTTCTTAGATTTGGGAGTATCCTCTATCTTCACATATCCTACAGGTGCAGGAAAATCCACGATTGTACAGTTAAAAATTGCTTCTTCAATTTTGGCTGATAGGCGTGTCATCGTATTGGTTCCTACCCATGCTTTGGAAAGCCAAATGAAACGAGAACTATCTGCTATATTCAAAGAAAACTTTTCTGAACAAATGTTCGCAGGAGGAGAATTCTCTGAATACTTTGAAGAGGAGAATAAGCAAAGTATCGTGGTGATGACTCCAGAAAGATGTCTGACAGTATTGGGAGATGCTTCAGATAAGTTCAATGATGTAGGGTTGGTGGTTTTTGATGAGTTCCATCTGATGGGAGCTCAGGAAAGTGGCAATGATTCAAGGAGTCTGACAGCCATGTTTACTATGTTGGAAATCTTTGAAAAGTTACCTCAGGTGGATTTTGTCTTGCTTTCTGCTATGGTCAAGAATAGCCATGACATAGCGGATTGGCTGAAAAGTGTGACGCATCGGGAGTGCTTGGTGTTTGATGATAAGTGGAAACCAACCCGTCAATTGCAAGGGTGTTTGGTGTATGAACAAACTGAAATCAAGCAGTTACAAAATAAAGCTCGCACTTATCCTCAGCATAAGAGTAAGAAAAAATTGGTGGCTTCTATGCTTGCAACACCTTGGTGCTTGTTTTGTTTAAAAACGGTTTGGAATTCACAAAAAGTAAGGGATTATAGTAAAGTGAAGTTGTTGAATCATCAAATCTCGTTAGGAATAAGCCCTACAACAAGAAAATTAACTCCTAATAGAAATCAAGTTGCTTGCCAGATTGCTTCAGCCTTTGTGCAAAATGGGCTTAGAGTGATGATATTTGTTGATACACCAAGAAGTGCTCAGTCTATTCAAAAGAATGCTAAAGATGCAATACCTTTGGTGGATTTGTCTGCTTTATTTGCACAGAATCAAGCAAAGATTGATCAATTAACATTGGAACTTGGAGATTTTACTTATTCGTATTTGTTGAATCAAACTCCATGTGCTGTGCATCATGGCTTACTTTTGCCAGAAGAACGTGATCTGATGGAACAAAGTTATCGTCAAGAACATGGTGTGCATTTAATTGCTGCAACTCCAACTTTAGCTCAAGGTGTTAATCTTCCTGCTGATGTTGTTATTATTGCTGGTTATGACAGGTATGATGTCAATACTGGCGGTAGAGAAACTTTGAAAGCGCATGAAATTTTAAATGCCGCTGGTCGTGCCGGTCGTGCTGGATTCAACTCATATGGTGCAGTAATTTTGATTCCAAACCATGTGCTTGCTATACAAGATAACACTATTGGAAAAGAGTGGCAAAAAATTAAAGATGGAGTATTTGCCGGAGGAGATCAATGTTTTGTCATCAAAGATCCTATTGAGCGGATGGTAGGTGAGGTCCTGAATTATGGTAAAGCAGTAAATCGTGATGAAGAAATTTTGTTGTATCGTTTAGGGGATGACGAGAAAAACATCAAGAGAAAACTATCTTATTCTTTTGGCTCATATCTTAGACGAAAAGAGAACAAGGAACCTTTGGAGAATGATTCCGAAGCTTTAGCCAGACTGGTACAGTCAGAAGAGAAAGATAACTTTTTACAGAATGTATCTGTAAAGTATGGTGTTAATATGGATTCGCTTTCATTTATTCAGAAGTGGGTTGATGCACAGACTTTTGACGATTTGATGGGAATGCGTCCTGTAGAATTGGTCGGGGCTTTCTTTGAATTAACCAAAACAAGTGATGGGATTCTTGAATCTCTGATGGCAAATCCAACTGTAGTTGAAGTGATAAAAGGAATACTTCAAATAGAAGAGGAAAACTCGCTTTACATAGGCGACCTAGATATAGACAAACTGAAAGATTTGACAATTGCGTATATGGAAGGTAAAAACTTTCATGATATATCGGAATTGCTACCTCAATCAACAGGAAACGAGCATTTAAAGAATGTTCGCAGATTTGTATTATCTGTTATCCCATCTGTTTCGTATGCTATAGGTATCTTTAGTAAATTATTAAAGCGAAAGGCTGATAACGAAAATGTACACATTGATGGTGACATTCTTTTCCTTGCGACCATAGTTAAGGAAGGTGTTATAAGTGCAAGTATGCTGAGATATAAAGAAAAACATTTTTTGATGCGAGTTGCTTGTCATGAGAAATTTTTGAGTTTACATTAATCAATCATATAAATTTTAGAAAATGAAATAATCATAAGCCGTGATTGGAGGGTATGCTGCAACAAAAGGAAACTCTTCAATTGGTTTATGACGTAGTTGGGAAACTGCTATTTCTAACCTATAAAGAATGATAGGTTGATTTATGAGATTAATTGATAGTTTTTTACACTATAATCATAATATTCAATAGTTCGTTAATAATTCAATAATGTGCTAAGCAGCTATACGCTGTAAGCACGAGAAATCTTTGAAAATCTTGCTAATTAAAGTTCGGTTCGGGGTGTACCCGCTTGCTTTAAAAATTCGTTTCACCAGATAAATGTTGGTCATCAGTGACTTGAATGAAGACATAGAATATTCCATTCCCATCTCCTTCATAGTTACCTTGGCAACATTTAGTGATGTGAACGAAGCATTGAAAGCAAAATCGAGTTTCCACTTATCGCGAGCCTGGCAGTCCATAAGACCAGTATAGCCTTTGGCGTCACGAAAGCAAAATTCGATCTGGAACCTGGTTCTATAATAAAGAAGTACTTCTTCACCCGAAAGTGAGGTGTCTGTAGAGAAGAATAGTTTCTTCTTGCCATTCGGCATCTGCCAGATGACAAGTCTAACTTTACACCTGAGTGCCTTGGAATAGGCTATCAAAGTATAAGCTGTTCCTTCTATATCTTTCATCTCCATCTTCTCCATTCGAGTGAGGTCAAGATTCTTCATATCAATCTTGCCATCCTTGGTCTTTGGGCGACCACGTTTTCCAGTACGTGGACCAGCATAGACATAAAAGAGACAAGCATTGTCACGAAAGCGGCTTATCAAAGAGAACCCTTCTTTCTTTATCCCATTAACAAATGTACTTGTAGAGAAGTAAGCATCTGCAACTATGAGGGTTGAGAGTTTGAGAAGTTCCTTGCGGTAACGCTTAATGACGCTGATATAGAAAACTACCATAGTCTTGTTTCTAAGACTCAGTTCTTTATTACTTAGCGACTGGTGTGCTTTTAACATCATGCAGTCTTTGGTATCAATATCAATGAGGCCAATACCCATGATTTCGAGACCATGTTTAACAGACTGTGCACATCCCGACCAAAAACGACCGATATGTGGAGTCTTCTTGCCAGCTTTGCTGATGTAGCTGGGATCAATGGCAATAGCCCATCTTCCCTGTTTACCAAAGAAGCGCTTGGCAAGTGAGGCATTAAGTTTGAGCCAGTCAATGCTTTTCGACTTTTTTAAGCCGAATGCGTTGCGATAGGTTTGCTCAACATGCGAGCCATACCTCCCCATTTGGGTGAAATTTATCTTTCTTGGTATTACCATGAACAAAATTATCACCTCGATGAGTATTTTCTCGAAACTTTTTGTTAACTTTGCAGCCGAATCTTCAACTGCATCTTTAAAGATATCCATATATTGGTCAAGTCCTGTATTCATATAATTTTGCGTTTGTCGTGATTTGCAAAGTTACTGAAAATCAGCGACTTGACCAACTTTTTATAGTTAAGTTTTCATAAGCATTTATTAATATAAGTTATTGATTTACAGACGATTAAATGTTAATTTAACGCAGTATTGAAAGATGAGAGATTCACTAAAAAGTTTAATGGAGCATTGTATAGGATTAAAATATTCATTGCCCAATACAGGAAGTTCAATTCCTAAGATTACAGTTTCAACATTGTCAGACAAATGTTATCAAGTGTTGACTTCTGATGGCGACTTGTCTAAGATTATTTATTATGGTATTATTGAATATTCTTTCGATGAGAGTTCTATTGATTTAACTAAGCTAGATACCCTTCAAAAAAGAGCTTTAATTAGTAGAATGAAGTTTGATCGTGCTGCAACAGAGGAACAACAACTTAAGTATGGATTTTATGGCGAAGTCTTACTTTTTCTTATGCTGCAACATTTCTATGGTGCAGAAACTTTTATATCAAGAGGACATTTTTATAATCCTTTAGAAAGTTCAGAAACAAAAGGATTTGATACTTATCAAATGTTGCTAAAATCAGATGGAAGTATAGAACTCTGGTTTGGAGAAGTGAAATTTCATAAGTCTTTTAGGACTGGTGTAAATCAAATTCTAGAAAAAATAAACATTAGTCTTTCTGATGATTACTTAAATAAAAATTTTATCGCAATGGAGGATTTTGAGACATTTGTAAATTCTAAAGTGTCAATTTCTCCAATACTAGATGCCTTTAGGAATAACCCTACAGTTAACTTGGCAGAGGTAGCACGTAATAATGGAATGTCTTTTGTGTATCCGATGCTCGTGGTTTTTAATGATGAAGGCAAGTCTTATGATGAAATTATAAAGAGTGTAGTTGACTATACAAATAATAGATTCACTCAGTTAAACATAAATTTTTCTTTAGAATATTCGTTGTTTTTCATCTTGCTACCTGTGAGCGTAGCAAAAGATATTAAAGATCAAGTAAGAAAATGGATATTATCAAATCAGCAAGTAATATAATTAAGCTAATATATGCAAAGAGGCGAGGAGAAAATGTAGATGCAGATTTGGTGCAAAAAGTCTGTGTGTACTTTGACTCGATAAAAGGCAATGAGTTATCAAGTTCCGATTTGCATTTCCTTAGATATATAGCAAATGAAGCTGGAGTTCCTCAATACTATGTTATGTTGAGTAAATTTCAGCATGACTTAGAACAGTCTGAAGTGGATCTCCATATCAAGGATTTGCCGGTACTTGTTGGAGAGGCATCATTATGTGTTGCGGATGATGTGCAATTGCATAAGTATCAAATGAATGTCTTAAATAGATTTGAAAATGGCAAAAGTAATCGTTACTTCTTGTCTGCATCAACATCGTTTGGTAAGACTTTCTTGATTTATGAAATTCTGCGAAAGATGCAATATGATAATGTTTGCTTTATATTTCCAACAATAGCGTTGCTTTCTGAAAATCTCTTGAAGATATATAATAGTACATCTTATCAATGGGTTAAACAGGGATATAAAGTACATACCCTGAGTGATACTGAACTTCAGGAACATCATAACTTGTTTATTTATACTCCAGAACGATTCTTGTCTTTTATGGATAAGCATCAAGAACTAAAGTTCGATTTCTTTTTCGTTGACGAAGTTTATAAAATTGATAATGAGTATTTGGTAGATGATGAACAAAGAGAAAATGAAAGGGATGTTGCTTATCGAATTGCGACTCAAATTGGTATGGAGTGCAGTAGAGATTGCTTATTAACTGGCCCATATATCAAAATTGACGAGAATAATCCAGAGTCTTCCATAGAAAGGTTTCTTCATTGGGGTGGCATGTCTTTTGTTGATTATGGGACATTAGAAATCGTAGGAAAACAAGAGGTAGAGTTGAAATCGTCGAAGAAAATAAAATTACCAGATACCCAAACTATAATAAATTTTACCTCAGTAAGCAAAAAAGAACGTTTTAAGGAATTAGTGTGCTCTTTGGTTAATAATAATGAAAATGTTATAGTTTATACAGCAACAAAAGCTCAAGTAGAGAATTATGCAAGGGAACTTTTAGCAGATGATTTACTACCTGATGTTGAGTCTGAAAACATGGGTATGTTCTTGCAACATTTAGAAAACTTGTTTAAAAATAAGAAGGGGGCGCAATGGATTGTAACCATGGCATTGAAAAAAGGCATAGGGGTGCATCATGGGCTTGTGCCAAAATATATTCAAAACGAAATAATAGATTTGTTCAACAATGGTGTCCTTAAAGTCTTAATCTCAACAACAACAATTACAGAAGGGGTGAATACAACTGCAAAAAACATGGTTGTTTTATCTCATAAAAAAGGTAGGAAAGAACTGAAACCTTTCGATGCCAAAAATATTGAAGGGCGGGCTGGAAGGTTTATTCACCATTATATGGGGCGTGTGTTTGTTTTTGATAAGGAATTCTTAACCATAAAAAATGAAGCGACAGATGAGCTAGGACATAAGTTCTTTGACCGTAATACTCCAAAGACATCAGTTGATATTCCTTTTATAGATAATTGCTATCTAACAGAACGAGAAATCTCTGAAAAGAAATGGATTGCTGACATGGCAAATAGCGGAGAATTACCAAGTCAAATATTGGATGTATATAAGACGATTGCGCCAAAGGACAAGTACTATTTGTTTCAGTCAGTAAAAAGAATGACAGAACAAGAAAAGGAGGAAATGCGTAGTTTTATTTCATCTTATAATGGATCAAAATATATTAAGAAAAGTGGTTTGGAGGTTATATTTGGTAAAATAAAATCTATTTTACCTCAGCAGGGGGAACTTTTAAAACTTATTGAAATTCAACGAGACCGATATTGTCTAATGACTAATCTTGTTTCGGTCTTTTTGAAGCAAGGTTTTGTTGGATCTGTGAATTATTATATAAACTCCATGGGTGTAGATGAAGCTGTAAGGTATGCTGCAAAATTCGTGTTTAATACGTTGAGGTATCAAGTTGTCAAGTATTTGGGACTTTTTAATGTCTGTTATAAATATGCCTTGGCACAGGAACGAAATGTTGAAACTAGAGAAATTGTCGGTATTGATAGCCTTTTGATGCGAATGGAGTATAATGCTGATACGCCTTATGGACGAAAGGCGAGTGATGCAGGTGCTCCCTTTGCTGTAATAGATTATTTTGATAAGCTTTATTCGCATCAGAATGATGCAGGTTATGAGTTACTCGATGAGTACGAAAAACAAAATGTAAGGCGAATTAGAAATATTGTTCTAAGCTAACCAATCGGTACAAAGATTTCAGTTCTGCTTTTCAAATTGCAAAGGTAATCTATGTTTTCCATTTCTGGCGCATCAAATCGCCTGCTTACCATTGTTCGCCCTAGTGTGGTATTCGGAGGGAAATGGTAATTTCACCAGATTGTATTGGGCTATCCGTGGACATAAGTTTGCTTACCCTGGCAGAAAGGATACTATCAAGGTTTGTATCTATGTAAAGGAATTGGTTCGCTTCATGCTATGGAAGGTGGAAGAAGGGGTGAACACGAATAACTCGAATAACACGAATGGGGCAGACGTGAAGTCTGCTAAGGGCGTGGAGATTTATAACTGTTGCTTCGAACCTGCTTATACCATTCAGCATATCGTTGAGGCTATGAAGAAGGTAACTGGATTGACTCAGTTTGTGCCTGATATTCCTAACTGGGTTATCATGCCTATGGCAAGAGCTGCCATGCTTCTTGGTTCGCCAATGGGTATCTGTCCTGCGAGAGTAAAGAAACTCCAGATTTCTACTAATATCTGTGGTGAGAAGTTGAAGAACTGTGGCTATCAGTTTAAGTGGAGTTTTGAGGAAGTTCTCGCTGACTGGTTCGAGGATAATGACAGACAGGGTTTAAAATAATTATCAATAAATATGAAAGGAATCGTATTAGCAGGTGGTAGCGGTACTCGTTTGTATCCTATTACAAAGGGTATCAGCAAGCAGCTGATTCCTATCTTCGATAAACCGATGATATATTATCAATAACAAAGCTACTGTATTTGGCTATCGTGTAAGTGATCCTGAGCGATATGGCGTGGCAGAGTTTGATGAGCAAGGCAATTGCCTGAGTATCGAAGAGAAGCCTGAGCATTCGAAGAGCAATTATGCTGTAGTGGGCTTATACTTCTATCCTAACAAGGTGGTGGAAGTAGCTAAGCATATATCGAAGTCTTGGAGAAGCGACAGGGCTTGAAGGTAGCTTGCTTGGAAGGTATTGCTTATCGCCAAGGATGGATAGATAGTGATACGTTGCGTGAGAATGCTCAGCCAATGTTGAAGAATGACTATGGCAAATATCTCCTTTCAATTCTTGAAGAGAAAGAGCAAACATTAAAAAAGAATTTGGAATATTAATTTTTTGAACACGAATCTTACGAATAACACGAATATAGAGGTTATAGTTTCTCCTGAATGATTCGTGTAATTTGTGTTCGAATATATACATTGATTAGAATGAAAAATATTGTAATCACGGGCGGTGCTGGTTTCATCGGCTCACATGTAGTAAGACTTTTCGTGAACAAATACCCTGAGTATCACATCATCAACCTCGACAAGTTGACTTACGCAGGTAATCTGGCTAACCTCAAGGACATCGAGGATAAGCCTAACTATACTTTCGTAAAGGGTGATATCTGTGATTTTGACCTGATGCTGAAACTGCTGCAGGACTACAAGGTGGATGGCATTATCCATCTCGCTGCCGAGAGCCACGTAGATAGAAGTATCAAGGATCCATTCACTTTCGCTCAGACCAACGTGATGGGTACCCTGTCTCTGCTTCAGGCGGCAAAGATTTACTGGGAGAGTCTTCCTGAAGGATACGAGGGTAAGCGCTTCTACCACATCTCTACTGATGAGGTTTACGGTGCATTGCAGATGACTCATCCTGAGGGTATTCCTGCTCCTTTCACTACCAAGGCATCCAGCGATAAGAACCAAGAGGCTTACGGCGAGGAGTTCTTCGTAGAGACTACCAAGTACAATCCTCACTCTCCATACTCAGCATCTAAGGCAAGTTCAGACCACTTCGTCCGTGCTTTCCACGATACATACGGTATGCCAACCATCGTGACCAACTGCTCTAACAACTATGGTTCATACCAGTTCCCTGAGAAGTTGATTCCGCTGTTTATCAACAACATCCGTCATCGCAAGCCATTGCCAGTATATGGTAAGGGTGAGAACGTGCGCGACTGGTTGTATGTAGTAGATCATGCCCGTGCCATCGATATGATTTTCCACAAGGGTAAGATTGCCGAGACTTACAACATCGGCGGTTTTAACGAGTGGAAGAACATCGATATCATCAAGGTGGTTATCAAGACTGTTGATAGATTGCTCGGTCGCCCTGAGGGTGCTGACTTGGATTTGATTACTTATGTAACAGACAGAAAGGGTCACGATATGCGTTATGCCATCGACTCTAGAAAACTGCAGAAGGAACTCGGCTGGGAGCCATCTCTCCAGTTTGAGGAGGGTATCGAAGAAACGGTGAAGTGGTATCTCGAGAACCAGGAATGGATGGATCATGTTACTTCTGGGGAGTATCAGAAGTATTATGAGGAGATGTATTGTTGATGCCCCACCTGTCCCTCCCCCGCGGGAGGGTCCTTACCCTATACCCAACCCCTAAATCCCTACCATAGGGATTAGGGATGTAACCGCCCTCCGGTGCTCAGAACCGCTACGCTCTAAGGTTGGCGGACCATCAAAGGTCTACGCCATGGTTGTGCGGGATGGGACCGCCTTACTATAGCTTGCTGAGGTAGGGAATAGCAGTTAATAGTTTATAGTTTACGGTTGATTTCGTGGTTATTTGCTGATAACTTGCAGATTTCTTGTTAATTGCTTGGTGGTTTCGAGAAAAAAGCGTACTTTTGCGGCAGAGTTAAACGTTTAAAAGGAGAAGGTTATAATGAATGAAAGAATATTCGATATAAAAAAGGTTGCACGCTATATCGCTTTGTCTTTGTTGACGAAACAGATGACGGTTAGCCCTTTGAAACTCCAAAAGTTGCTTTATTATGCGCAAGCTTGGAGTATGGTGTTCTTTGGTCGCCAAAGACAACTGTTTGCAGATGTTCCGCAAGCATGGGTAAATGGTCCGGTTTACCCTACTATATATAATATGTGGAAGAATAGAAACATGTGTGAGCATCTTACACCAGCAGATTTTGAAACAACTGAGGATGTTATAGATGAAGCTCTCGGCGAGGTGACTAAGCAATTAGGGCTTGGCGATGATGAAATCCAATTGTTGGAACAAATAGTACTGAAATATGGTAGCAAATCACAGAATTACCTCATATTCTTGACTCACTCTGAATTGCCTTGGTGTGAGAAACGCGAGGGGCTGAAACCTTATGAACGCTCGGTAAATCCTCTGTCATTGGACACGATGTATAGCTATTATGCTGAGCGTCATGCCAAGAATGTAGAACGCAGAAAAGGTATGGTAACGGCATGAGTATAGAGATTTTTGATGATGACATCGAACAGTTGCGAGATGATTTATCTGTAGAACCTTGGAATGTCATCAGTAATGATGACGTCAGGAATTCTTGTCTGTTACCGATTCGCATCAGCTATGAATTTGTTGATATGGGAGATACAGAATATGGTTTTAATCAGAATTTCTCTGAAAAAGATACCTTTGAGTACTTTGACTGCATGAAATATATTTCTGGTCGAACCATTGATGAACTTTTGATGGATGATGGCTTTCGCTTACGTAGGCATTCTGCTTTACACAAGCCTTTGAAGTCGGCTTTGGATAAATTGGAACTTGGTATAACTGAAGGACAGCCAATCATCTTTCATTTTGGACTATATACGGATAAGAAGCAAATGGCTTCAAGAGAAAGTGGTGTTCGTTCGCCTAGAATATACTTTATGCAAGGGTTGTATGGTGTAATTTATCCTCTCTTCTTTGACCCTTATCATGAAATTACAAAATAGATTAATATCCTACACTGTGGTACTCCTGCTGTCACCTTTACTCTTCCTGGGTTCGCTGAATGGCGAGACTGGCAGAAAGAGTGTGAAAGAACTCTTCATCGTGCAAAAAATACTAGAGAAAATGGAAGAATGCAATAGGGAGAAGATACAATAATTTTGTGTCTGCTTGTGGAACCTAGTCTTTTTGAAAAGACGGAATTGGGAGATTTCCAGGCTATTAATGATCCAAAAACTACACTTTCTGAGCTTGAAAAATCGGCTCAGGAAAGAATATATTTGAAGCTAGTTGAAGAAATAGAACGTATAACCAGTTCATGTAACTAAATTCTTTTTATTAAAGGTTTTTCTAAAATATGAATATTTATGAACAGAAATGATAATTTTGAACTTTTCTTCTCGGAAAATGATCTGGTTTCAAATATTCATCATTATGATGTGAAAAGGTGGAGTAGTATTGATAGTTTAATTATAGATTAATAGTTGAATGAATGATATAACTGCAATTTTCGCTTTTCTGAAGTATTGCCTTGGAAGTAAGGAGAATATGAGTAGGGTGATTACTGGTATGGACTGGCAGGAGCTGTATTCCTTTGCTTCTAAGCAAGCTCTGCTGGGGCTTTGTTTTGAGGGTATTGAGAGACTGGGAAAGGAGTATCCTGAGGAGTTGAAGCAGAACCCGATAGGGAGGGAACTGCTGATGACTTGGATGGGTAAGGCGCAACAGATTCGCAGGTAGAACATGAAGGTGAATGCTGTGGCGAGCAAGCTCTTTTCTATGCTCAGGGAGGATGGATTGAGGTGCTGCATTCTGAAAGGGCAGGGGAATGCCTTGATGTATCCGAATCCTTATTCACGTACTCCTGGAGATATTGATGTTTGGATTGATGTTAGTATGGAGAGGATTATGGAATATGCTCAAAAGAAGTTTGAACTGGAAGATGATATCAGACTGCAGCATCTAGAGACTTCCTTGGATGGTGTGCCTGTAGAGTTGCATTTCTTTCCTTGCTCCATGAATAATCCTATCTATCATGCTAGATTGCAGAAATGGTTTCGAAGGAATGCGGATTTGTAATGCTCGCATATTGTGAGTCTGCCCGATGGGGCAGGGGATATTGCTGTGCCAACGACAGCATTTAATGTGATTTATCAGCTGACGCATCTGTATCACCATTTCTTTGACGAAGGGATTGGAATGAGGCAAATCATTGACTATTACTACGTTGTTTGCGACTTTTATAAAGTCTATCAAAATTCTTCTAAAATCACCCCGTCCCTCTTTACCATTAAAGAGGGCTCCACCTCTTACCCCGACCCTCTCACCCTCAGGGGAGAGGGAGGAAACCGCCCTACTCGGTGCTCGGAACCGCTACGCTCTAAGGATGGCGGACCATCAAAGGTCTCGCCAGATTGTGCGGGATGGGACCGCCGGGGTGTTAGTGGGGATACGGGTTCTGTTTCCTGTTCTTCAGGTTCTTCTATTACTTCTGTCAGTTCTGCTTTCACTACAGATTCTTCTGCCTCTACTGCTTTGGATGTGGTACAGAGAGAACTGAAGTATTTGGGATTGTGGAAGTTCGCAGGGGCGGTAATGTTTGTGCTTCATGAGGTGCTTGGATTGGCTGAGGATAAGATGATAGTGCCAATTGATGAGAAGCGTGGGAGGTTGCTGTTGGCAGAGATTTTGGATGGTGGTAACTTCGGTAGGCACTTTACAAAGTATGCTAGGTTTACGCATCAGAGTATGAGGAAGAAGTATTTCCTGAAGATATGGAGGAATATGCACTTCGTTCGATATTATCCTGCTGAAGCGCTTTGTGAACCATTGTTCCGTACTTGGCACTTCTTCTGGAGGATGAAGAACAAGAAATAATAAATATACGGTGAACGGCTCTACTCTCCCCATTTTTTTGAACTAGTTTTCGAGGATGGGAGCTTAGTAGCCTGAATAGAATATACAATTTGGTTATGAGAAAAAGGGAAAAAGAAAATCATGGGATTGTTTTTGGTCCAAACGGACAAGGACATGTTTATAAACCTGCTCCTTATCATAGCTATAAAGCTGCAAAAAGGAAAGATAAGACTAGATGGGTTGATGATGCTAATTTTGAGTACTCTATATTCAATTTGGCAGATGTTCATACTGGTTTGCCATATCCTGAGAACATAAAGGTGATAGATAAAAGATGGATGAATGATGATGGTAAAGGTCTTTATGCCATTTTGAATCAAGGAAAAAACTTACTTGGTCAAACTGGTGAACGTCTTGCCTTTTTCCCGATTCCTCCTAATGCACAAGACGCATGGCATGGTTACCCTACCAATAGCCAATATATTGGAGATGAACTTGTGGAACATTGGTACTCCATCAATGTAATTTCTAAAGGAATTTATCGTAAACTTTTAAAACATATCTTATGAATCCTGTCGTTAAATTTTCAATTAATGTGGAAGCTATAGATTGTTATCTCTATGGTGGGTATCTATTTCTTGTTATGGCAGATGGACAATTGCTATACGTTTCTTATCATAAGGTTGTAAATCGCTTAAAATATGAATATCCTCAGTACTCTAGTTTGATAGAATTGATATTCTTACATAATGAGTACTCTAAGGGTGAAGCTGCCAAGATTATATTTGGTGTAACAGAGATAAGAGAGGTGGTAGAAAAAATTTGGTTGAAAGCTGCCAAAGAAATAGAATTTGAATTAAATTTTAAAGATATTCAAGAAGAGTGTAAAAGCATCGGTGAATATTCATCCATACCTCTGGATATACGACTCTATGGCTATCGGTTGTTTCTTGGATGCAAGGATGGTCTGTATGAATCTCGACTGAACTTGGAAGATAACTACCAGATAAATCCTTCTCATTTGGAAAAATGCTATGATGGCAAAGTGATTGGGGTGAATGCTAATTATGGCTCTGTTGTTATCTCTGCTGATTGGGATGGGCTTTTGACTGGTGAAATCTTAGATTTTGATTCAAAGTTTAGGCTTGATGAGCGGCATCCTCAATGTAAACGCTCTCTACGTACAGGTTGGATGACAACTGATTTGATGAATTATGAGGGTACTTCTGAGTTTGACTATTATCGAAATGAGTATTTGCTGAAAAAAGACACAGCGGAGAAACATTTTTATTCCAAGGCTAAAATTTCTGAAAGGAAAATTATAAAGCAGTTTGGAACAGAAGTCTATGGTATGGAAACTCTCTTTAATAAATCTAACATAGATAAAGAAGATATAGTTTATAGTTTCAATAGTTCGCAGAAGGGCTTCTTTGTAATGAGTGATGGATCAATACTCAATGCTACGGTAAGAGCAAATGGATTGGCAGATTCTTATTATATATCTTCGAGAAGTACAAATTTTGCAAAATTTGATAAGGATATTATAGACAAGCCTTTGTCTAGCTGTATTGTACCTAGTGGGTGTATCTTGGAATTTTTTGATAAGGTGGTATTAATTCAAAATAGTCAAAGCCTCTCTTTAGTGAACCATTCTGTCAATAGTGTCCGTTCTTATACTTCTTCAACAAACTATCGAAACATCGTAAGTATTGTGGATGACGACAAGGTCACTTTTTGCTCTATTTTTGGTTTGGATAGTTTGAACCATAAACCTGCATTTCCCAAGAATCCTGTTCCTGTCAATGGCTTTGAGCCTATGATTGATGAAAAACAGGGAAAGGATTTGCCTTTTTAATACATAACAATGTGATGCAAAAGAAAAAAGCAAATATTGAGCAGTTGACTGCAGTCATAAAGAAATATAAGGTTGTAGGTTCTTTCTTTTTTGTTTCTTGTACGAGTTGTTTTTGGTTAGGTACATATTACGAGAAAATAATGATGACTCGTGAAATAACGGAAATAGAAACTAAGCATCAAAGAGAATACTTGGAGCAAAAAGAGAACTTCTTGAAGTCTTATTATGAGTTAAAAGAAAAGTTTATTAAATATTCAAACGATACAATACATGGAAAGTAGAACGTATAATGACATTATGGAAGAATTGGGGCAATTGGAGGCTACTGGTATAGATGTATCAAAGTACCAAAAACGGGCAAATGAGTTGATGGAAGAGTTTAAGTCTACAACAGAAAAAGCTAGGAGAGAGGCTCGAATTGTTGCTATGATTTCTTGCATATTTTGTATTCTAATAGTTGCATTTGCAGCTATCGTTAATTTGTCTAATTTAAGTTTGAAAAAAGATGTCAGTGATAAAAATGCAATTATAGAGAATTATGAGCAAATGGTAAGAACCCTTGGAATCGACACCAACAGGAACTCGAAACAGCATAAAACTAATGGCTCACTAGATTCAAATGAATTAATAAATGAAAACTATCAACTGTTACGGAAAATTTCAGTCTTAGAGAATAAAATGAAACTTATAAAGCATGAATATGGAATTAAAGTTATAGATGATGGTAAGTCTTATTATCTTCAAGCAAATAAGGTTGATTCTGCATTAATGCTTTTGGATGTATATCGTGACAAGATTTATTATGATGTCAAAAAGAAGGAATGGATTGTTGTCAGATAACGATAGGGTGTAATGAAACAATAGATATTAAGTACGAAAAATGAAAATGCCTATTACTGGAATATTTATGAATGGCTGTGCAGATATTATAAATAGGGCATAGCCCAATCAATGGGCTATGCTGATGAGTTTACTACCTAGAGTTGTTTCTATACGAGCAATGGTTTGAGTCGTGAAGTTATGTCTGCCTGTTAGCCATTTGGAGATTTCTGTGTCTCGCTTGTTGAGCAAGCGGGCGAAATCCTTTTGGGTGAGACCCTTGGCTTTCAGAATCTCACTAATGCGCTCGGCAATACCGAAAGACAAATCGAACTCAGCCTTTTGCTCGGCAGGTATCGCAGCGAGGCAATCACGGAATAATTTGTTCTGCATCATAATGCTTAAATTTCAAATGCGCTTATAGTTCGTTGTCTAAGATTTCCATCATTTCTGCAGCTGTAATTACCTGCGGTTCTTTTGGAAAATGCTTGAGGTTACCGGTAACCAGGAAGGAATCTTCCTTGCTCAGGCAGACTTCGTAGAAGACTCGGTCGTCCTCATCTGGCATGGTGCCATCATAAGGAAAACGGGAAGAATCAATGCCGTATTGCTTAAAAAAGTTCAATAACTCATGGATTCTGATTTCACTTAGATGAAATTTTGACCTATTTAGTACATCAAAGTACTCATCCAAGATTTCTTCATTATACAATGGCTTAATTTTACCACTGAGCATACTATTAATGACCCTTCTTGTTGATGAAGAAGGGTTCTTGGTTATAAACGAGGACACGATAATGTTCGTATCAATGACTGCATATACCATTGCGTTCTTTTCTTAATCGTCTGACTTCTCTGATTTCTTCATTGATCTCATCAAGTGACATATCAATGTTATTCTCTCTTGCTGTGTCACACATATACTGGAACGCAGCTTTTGCTTTTGCAGTCACTTCATCTTCTTCTTCATTCTTTGCTTGAATGGAGAAGGGAATGCTCTTACTGCGAATTACTGCCTTAACAAAGATGTTGATAGCGGTATTCGCACTCATGCCGAATTGCTCGCAGAGTTTATCAAACTGTGCTTTCTGCTGGTTGTCCATACGGACTGTCATTGCTATCTGTGCCATAAGCTTATAATGTTTAATTGATAATCATTCTGATTGCAAATATACATCATTATGA
The DNA here is from genome assembly GCF_019249795.2 of Segatella copri. NCBI lineage: Bacteria > Pseudomonadati > Bacteroidota > Bacteroidia > Bacteroidales > Prevotellaceae > Segatella > Segatella copri. The sequence continues at coordinate 63,671 of NZ_CP156893.1, read as the reverse complement.
CGTAAAATGGGGCGATAGTATTCATAATTTAATAAAGATTAATAGTTGAATGAATGATATAACTGCTTGTTTCGCTTTCCTGAAACCTTGGATATAAGGTTCCTTACCGTTAAAGAAGGAGTCTTTCGAATCCCTCCGTCTCCCTTTAGATAAGATTAGCTGCACTCGGCAATTTGAAAGCAAACTTTCATTGCGCTCATTTGCAAAATCTTTAGCCAAAGGGAGTTTTTTCGAAAACCTACCCGTCCTTCCTTACCCTTAAGGAAGGCTCCACCTCTCACCCCGACCCTCTCACCCTCAGGGAAGAGGGAGGAAACCGCTCCTCCTCGTCGCTCGGAACCGCTACGCTCTAAGGTTGGCGGGGCATCAAAGCCCTCGCCATGTTGTGCGGGATGGACCGCCTGGGAATAGCAGTCTATAGTTTACAGTTAATAGTTTATCGTTTACAGATTTTCGTGGTTATCTGCTGATAATTTGCAAATTTCTTGTGATTTTCTTGGTGGTTTCGAGGAAAAAGCGTATTTTTGCGGCAGAAGTGCTAAATATAGAAGGAATTGATTATGAGAAGTATGAATAAAATGTCGGCGGAGGATATCGCTAAGCTTAAAGCGGTAGCTTTGTATGTCTTAGACAAATGTGGTGAAACGGATTTCATTCATTTGTTTAAGATTATCTATTTTGCGGAAAGGAATCTCTATGCAAAATATGGTCAACATTTAGTTAAGGATACTTTTATCGCCATGGAACACGGACCGGTTCCCTCTCATCTTTATGATGCCTTGAAATTAATGAATGGCAAGGGAAACAATAAGGATGTCAAAGCTATTAGCGATTCTTTGTTACCTGCTGGTGGGGAATGCGCTTGGTTTTTTGTGAAAGCTGGCGAAAAGCCTGACTTGGACGAATTGAGTAAAGCTGAGATAGAAGCGTTGGATGCTGCCATTGATAAATACAAAAATATGGATACCAAGACTTTGTCTGAGCTATCTCATGATTCTGCCTGGCATGAGGCATGGGATAAAAATCATAATGCTGTTATGACCTCTCTGAATATTGCAAAAGCAGGTGATGCTTCTAATGAGTTTTTAGAGTATCTCCAGGAACAGGAATTTATAGATTCTATTTTGGAGGCTTAGGCTATGGTGAACTTCAAAGAATTGCTGGGAAATGATAATCAGCTTCAAAACTTACTCCTTGATACAGTTGAGGAGGGTGAAGTTTATCGTCTTTGCCTGACAAAAGGAGAAGGTATTATTCCTAAAAATAAAGGAGATGAAGGGAGAAAGAAGTTCTTTGTAGTTGTGGGTAAAGACCAAGAAGGAAATGCGATTGGTTTTGTACTTATCAACTCAGAAATCAATAAGCACCTTCCTGAAAGTAGAAGGAAATTGCACTATTTATTGAAGGCTTCTGAGTATGAGTTTTTGGGTGACCAAGATAGATTTGTCGATTGCTCTGATTTTAAAAGAATTTCAAAGGAACGATTTGCAGAATTGTTTTCAATAGATAAGATGAAGGGAAAAATTAATAAGAATGATTTGGTAGAAATAAAAAAGGCTATTTGTTCTTATGAGAATATTTCCATGAAGTTGTTGAAACGTTTTGGATTGATATAACTTGCAGATTTATTGTGGTTTTCTTTGGTGGTTTCAATAAAAAAGCGGAACTTTGCGGCAATAAACTATAAAATGAATAATGACTATGATGGGAATATTACAAGTTGCCTCTTATATATACAAGCGCTATATGGATGATTTTGGCGTTCGTATTGATGAAATGAAGTTGCAGATTTGAGTGAAGCTAAGAATCAAGGAAGAGGGTGTGGCTTATGACACACCCTCTTCTTTGTAAAACAGCTGTTTTTTATACTTTAATTATATATAAGTAAAAGATGTTATTGTATTTATCACTTATCTGATGTTTATTTCAGAATCAGGCGTATTGGCATCGCCTTGTAGCGGCCATTGTTCATGCCGTTGCTACCACTCACAAATCTCATATTGGATAATCCTTTCCTCTTGTTGTAAACATCAAAGTATCTATACCAGAAACCATATTCAGGACTGTTGGTACCGAAGCCCTGCGTACCTGACAGCAAAGTCTTGGTCCAGAGATTTACATGGATAGGGTTCTTATGGCTCTCGCCCTCCAAGAATCCACCCATAGGCAGATAGATGTATGGCAACTCGGAATCCACCGTCTTGATACGCACGCAGTTGTAGGTTTCTCCTAACGATGTGGACTGTGGTACCACCTCCAGATTGCCTGCATTAACTAATTCTTCGAACACGGCATCAGTTGGAATGGTATAGCCTGCTGGTGCCAAGGTGCTGGAGAGATCCTGAGTGGCATCGCTGGTGCTCTTTTTTTCAGAGATACAGAAATAGCCACCAATGGCTTTCTTGTTCTTTGCCAGTGCCACCACATCTGGGGCATAGTAACCATTGTTGGATGCACCTAGGTTGCGGTCTAACATATAATAAGTAGTGGTGGTTTCATCGGCCTTCTTTCCCTCTACCTTTACCACACCATAATAGAACCAGCCCTTCACCTTCTTCTCGTTATCTCCGTTTTCTGCCAACTGATAATCCTTATATACCTTGGAATTCTCATCTATCTTATGGAAGATACCAGTATGATAAACAGGATAAGTGATCTCGATGCCAGCCTGGTTGGTGATGGTAAATGAAGACTTCCACAAATCTTCATTTACCGTAGTATTGGCAAGGCTTACCTTCCACTTACCTATATCTTCTTCCACTTTGATTTTATCATCCTTTTTAGTAATCTGATCACCATTAAGTTTAGGGATAAGATACGTGATATCGGCTGTTCCCACGCAGAAATGCAAACCATCATTTCTCACAGCCCCTTGCATTTCTTCAGGAGTGATGCCTTGCACACCATTGTCCAACCAGTAGAAATAGTTGGCAGCTACGGTGGAGTTATTATACTGCATGGTTACGATTCTAGCAGGATCCTTTCTTCTAAAATCAAAACCAGCCTGCTTGATGGTTATATCAAGAGAAAGGTCGCCATAAGTAACGGTGATGGTGCCTATACGTGGTTCCTCTGATTGGTTATTCTTTGTAAGCGTAAGCTTCAAGGTATATTTCTTACCTTTAGAAGACTTTCTGCCTGTCTCTGGTGTATCATTCACAGTCTCTTGATCACAAGCGATTATCCAAGACGCTTTCTTCTGGACACTATACAGCCAATCATCACTACTCGTTGCATCTGGCAAGGTAGTAACAATGGTTACGATAGCCTTTGTAGTGCTTGCATCTACCTCCTGATAATCGCTCACTCCCAGTTCATAGTCTTTGCAAGCTATCATTTGGGTGATTTCTGGGTTATCGTCCACTACCTCTACTTCCAATCTATTCTCTGGCAGACTCTTTTTAGCCTCTTCAAGCGTAGAGAAGCCATAGTCGTTTACCTTGGTTACCTTGATGGTATAATGGTGGTTGCGGAGCAAGGCATATTGGGTTGTCTTGTTGGCATCCTTGTAGAGTGCCACCTTATAATATCCTTCTCTATCATGTCCTTCACTATCCTTATAATTCGCCTTGATAATCACCATTGCCTTGCCTGCAGAAGTTTCATTTACTGCCACGGTGGTTGCGGTATCGTCGTCCAATGGGTTGGCTTCCTCACTGAGATCAGTAGATTCTGCCAAGTCATCGGTCTTAGGCTCAATATAATTGGCAGGAGCTATGGCTGCCTTGGTTGCCATGTTATAGACGTATAAGCCTGCATTGGTGAAATAACTCTGGATGCCTTTGTCTATCTCCAAACTAATCTTGGCGCATTGGCGCAACATCGTCACAGAAGGATTAGCTTTCAAAAGACTATCAATTGAAATTTTACCCCAGCAGATAGGGGCATCAAGCTGAGGGTCTCTCTTCTCTGCAACAGTGAGAGACTGCAAGTTTTGTGCCTCTCTCTCCGTCATGTCGCTGGCATTGGCTACAAGATGTACATTCTTGGTACCAGCAGGTACATTGGTTATCCTTACCTTGTAGCTGCCATCAGACTGCTGTGATAAAGTAGATTTGCTGCAATCTGTCTTGCTTAAGTATTCGTTATTATCTCCATAGAATACAGCGCAGAGCGAATTGAATGTCTCCGAGGCCCCCGCTCTTGTACCAATCTGTTGCTTGGTGAAGTTGGTCAATTGAAGGTTCAAGACAAGTCCCTCGGCAGGGATTTCATCCCCGCCGAGTCCGATAGCCTCCATCGTATCCTTGCAGGAAACAAGGCTGAGGAGCAATCCTATCCATATCATTAAATGTTTGATCTTCTTCATTGCTTAAACTGATTTATAACAGTGTTCAAATCTGATTCTAATCTTATTTAATTCACCTCAGATGGTTTGCCAGCGTGCCAAGAGGAGCCATCGTAATAGCCTGTGTCATTATGCTTCTCATAGCTGTTGCCATTGAAAAGGAGAATGGATTTGTCGTCAGAAATTTGATTATCTTTCATAATTCTGATGTCCTTCTCGTGGTCTCCCTTAACAGCCTTGAGGGTAATCACAGTCTCATACCAACCATTGCCGGCATTAGTGCAACTCCAACTTTTATTATTTTCTTTGTCGAAAATAGTGAATTGTTCTCTTTTGCCATTGTTTTCGTGGGCGACACCATATACCTTAAACCATCCATAAGTCTGGAATTTGGTGTAAATGGTAAACTTGATGTTCTCAATAGTTGGCATGGCATCATATATGTTCCAAGTAGGGTCTGATGTAGGATCATAGACAATCCAACCCTCGCAGTCCTCATAGTCGAAGAGTGGAATACCTGGTTCCAAGTGTTGTGGGCAGCGATGCACAGAGTAACCTACGCTGTTGTTGTAGTTGTTGCTAAACATTATCAGCGTTTCGCCCGGTTTTATCTTTCTGTCACCAGTGGCTCCGTGCTGTGTATGTTTCTGCACAGCATTTACACTGAAGTCTTTGTAGTACCACCCCGTATTGGTTTTGTCGTCGTTCATATAGTCTCCTGGCCAACCTGAATCATCTTTGCCACCCCATTTTTCTGTATATATCCATCCTTTTCCTGTGATGGCATTCTCCGTTTCACCTATTTGGGTATATACGTAGATGCAATGGTTTTTTGTTTGTGCCTGATTCTTGTCACCTGTCCAGCTCTCTTCAAACCATCCGTCGTTCCAGTTGTTATTGCCTCCCTCGGCTAAAACACCCAAGAAGTTTCCTGTCACGTTAGATTTGTTCGGGTCGCTTGTGCCGGCGTATGGAATTCTGTCGTTGATGGCTCTAAAGTTGATACGATAGTTACCTACTGCAGGCTTTACCGTTACCTTGATTTTCTTGACAAAGTTGAAGCCTTCTGCAGATTCCTTTGGCTTCACGGTGAGGTAATGTACTGTCGTGGTAACAGGGTTACTGGTTGCCTTAATCTTGAAGGTTCCTTCTGAAGTATCAGGTTTATCGCAAGATGCCTCAATGGTTGACTTACCTACGGTGGAAGAGGCGTTACCGGTGAAAGAGGCGTTACCGGTGAAAGCCAAACCGCCCAGGTTGGTCTTAAACTGTACCACTTTGGTACTGTCGCTACGCCAATAGATGGTTACTTCCTGTGGATTTACCTCAAAATAAGGAGAGGCATCATACTCTACATCGAGATACTTCTTGATGTTACCAGCCTTAATCCAAACCTTTGCCGTACCCTTGTATTTTCCTTTATATTCGGAGAACTTAATGTCCTCGTTGATTTTGAATGTGATTCTATGATTCACTGCATCTAGCTTGGTCAACACAATTTCTTTCTCACCACTGGATGTTGTTACCTTTTCATCGCAACCGAAATCTGCCTCTGTCAGCATTACGTTCGACTTATAGTCGATGGAGTCTGCCGTGGTAGATGTTACGCTCGCGTTCGTCTTGCTTACCCACAAAGTAGTATGGTTGAAGTCGGCTTCTATCGTTACAGGAGTCCAGTCCTTTACGCTCACATTACAGTCGAGGGTCATGTTTCCCAGACTCTTGATTTTGCCGATAATCTCATAATAGGTTCCACGAGGGAATGTAGGCAGAGCATCTGATGCGTTCTGCTTATGTCCCAGCTTAATGGTATATTGATTCTTGTTGCTGCTATTAACTATACCGTTAATCTTCAATACCGACTGTTCCTCTACTTTAGAGATATAACGCTCTGGCAGATAGTAAGTACCTTGAAAAAGCCATTGCTTAAAGTTCGTAGGGATTGGTGTACCCTTGTTGGTTCTATCTGTAATAGATACCACATCCTTGTTGTTTTCGTTAGCATTGGTTTCATCGATGGTATATTCTCCGTTCTGATAATAGCGTCCAGTGCTAGCTTCGCCAGTAGATGAACTACGGTAAATGGTGTTCTCGATACCTGTAGCATATTCAGAAGAAACATTTGTCTGGGTAAACTTTCCATCCCATAATAAATGGGTAGAAGGAGTAAGCTTCTGAGCAGCAATATCTGTTATGCTATAGCTCTTGTCATAAAGATTATCGCTCGCAGTTGGGTCCATAATGAGGTTGAGCTTAACCTTTACGCATGTAAACTTCAGGTTAGCTGCTACCTCTGTATATTTCTTACCACTTTTTTCTATTTTTGTATCGATGATAGTACCGTTCACATCCTTAGGTTCGTAAATCATCGGGATATTGGTGCATACAGGCATACCTGGTGTACTTGTAGGTCTGTAATAGAGTACTATATTTTTGAGTTCATCTTCAGTTTTGATAGTCTTACCACTCAACACCTTGTTCATGTTGGCAACCACATAGATATGGTAAGTGCCCGGCTCGATGGTGAGCTGATAGTTAGCTACATGCTGCTCTACCATCATTGTAGCCAATGGGGCAGGGAGCGTCTCTACCAGGAGCTTGCCGTCATTATTTACCGGAAAGGCATAGAGGGTCAGGTCGTTGATCTGGCATTCATCTACCGTGGCATTATAGGTAGGAAGGCCGGAAGCATCGTCGGCACGGGTGCCGCGGCTGCTGAGCACGGTTGGCACGAGTACATGTAAGTTGCTTTCTGACGAAATGGGAGCGCGCTCGCCTCCAAGTTCGTCAGAGCAACTTACTGTAACCAACAATATAAACCAACTAACTAAACTTAAAATGAAATCTCGTATTTTCATTGTTTCTAATTTTTAAAGTCAAATACTCTTATGAGCTAAATGCCCGGAAGGGGCTCTGACACCTGAAACGGTTAGAAATCGACACGCTGGATGCGCTTGCTCCAATCCAGGATGGAAATGCTGAGCTGCACATACTTCCACTGGTTGCCCTGGAGGAAGAAGTCGAGCTTGTAGTCGTACTCTCGGTCCAGGAATTCCTGCTCTGAATAATGGCGGGCTTCGAAGGCACCACGGCCTTGAGCCAGAAAGTCTGCAAGATTGATGCGTGCCACCTCTTCGCCAGTAGTCTTGTTCGTGATGGTGAGGATGGCGTTCTTGTCGTTTTCTTCTGCCGGATGCCAGATGAGTCGGGAGAACATGAGGGCGGCATGAGCGGTGCGCTCCTTTACATTGCCCTCGGTATCCTTAAACTCAGTGGTCCAGGTGTAGTATGGGGTATATGTCAACTCCTCGTCGGGGAGGAGAGAGTTGTCGTAACTGATATCGCCGTTGGCATTGGTTATCTGATAACTGAAGTCATCGGCATTGATGTTGGCAGGCTCGTCGGTCTGATGCAGGCTGATGGTGAGCTGCTTGGTATCACGAACCAGACCGATGGTATGGCGTGTAACCTGCAGGTCTTTTACTTCAACCAGTTCGTTGCTGAGTCCTTGCCAGAGTGTATCGAGCGGTTGGCTCTGGTTGTTCACCTTGCCCTGTTCGCGGTCGAGACGTGCATGGAGGGCGGTGATGTTGTCACCCTGCTGTGGCAGAGCTATCTGGAATTTGGCACCTGGCTGCGCAAGTGCATCTTCATATTTCTTTTGGAAGGCGAAGGTTGCGAATCTGTATTTGCCCGGTTCCAGATTGATTCGCATGGCATAGTTAGGGTCCTTGAGCGGCTGTGATGTCGCATCGTTATAGGCATCATGGCGAGCAATGAAGTTGCCCTGCTCGTCGTATACGAATACGCAGAGTCCGCCCACATGATCTTTGAACATGTCGGCACGCTGCACGTTGTAGTCGTACTTGAACTGCAAGTCAACACCCATGTCACAAGGAGGCAGGTCGTCGTGCATCAAGTCGTTGCAGCTTGCTAGCAGGCTGCCGGCCATGATGAAGCCCCATCCCATGCATATATTCTTGATCCAACTGTTAAACTTCTTGTTTGCCATGATGCTTATCTGTTTTATGAAAAAGTAAAGTGTATAAATAGATTCTTATTTTTCCGAGATAGCCAGCTGCTCCTTAGCGCTAGAGCGGCTGAGCTATATATAATAATGTGTAATGGATTACAAATCGACTGTGTCTGAACGCTTAGCCCAAGAAAGGATCTTCACGCTGACACTGAGATACTTCTCATTCTCATCATCTGGCAGAGTTGGGTCTACTGGAGGTACACCAGGGTAGCCAGGACCATAGACGTTGCCAACCTTCAATTCATACCAGTTGTTACGGAGCATACCATAACGGCCAAGATACTTGACGTTATCTGTTCCATAAGATTCACCTGAGCTCCATGGAGTCAATGAGCCGAAGTGCTTAACACGAGCGATATAATATGTAACACCATTAAGATAGGTATTGATACCAACCATCGCTTCTGGACGACCAGCTCCATCAGTCAAGCCGAGTTTTTCATTAATCTCTTTAACGATTTGTTCACCTGTCTTTGTGCCATAAGTCGTTGCGGCTTCGAGAACTGCACCAGAAGTACCATCCTTGATATCTTCCAAAGTAATCACATGTGAACCTTCAGTCTCGAGATTTGCATAGTTAACTGTACAACCTGGGAGAACTGAAGTTGCTGCAGTATTAACTGCAGTCTCTAAGTCTGCTTTTTTCAGGATAGTTGTCATATTACCGATGGTGTAGAAAGTTCCATCTTCCTCTGCAAGGCTTTTGCCTGCATCATTCTTAGGAGCATATGTTGCCTTGAAGATAACACGGGTTGTCTGACCCTGATACATGTTTGCCAAGTTGAAGGTATTCTCTAAGCAATATGCTGACTCGGTAAAGGCTTTATTAATCTCACTTGTAGCAGTGATGAAATTGAATTCTTCGCCTCTTTTGCTATCATCAGTAGCATTATTTTTCTTGAGATCATCCATATTGTAGTTAGGATCCTTACCCCAATAAACACGGCTGTTAGTACCTATGAAACGATCTGTCTTCCAAATATCGTCAAAATCAGATTTCAAGCCATCAATATTATGAACAGCATATGTCTTCTTGTTTGTGATATCCAAAGCCCAATTGTTAAATGTTACTGTACTCTGTGTAGTAACTGTTGGGGTTGCCTTGTCCACAACAGTTTTTGTTGCAGGATCAGCAACAGACATCTTTGCTACTCCACGCTCTACATAAACATTTGCAGAAGAATTAGCCTTAGCCTCTGCCTCTGTAGCATAGATATTATTTTTATCAATTTTAACCAAAGTTGTTACTGAGCCAGATTCATTCAATGGAGCATTAGCCATATAGAAGTTGTCTGCTTTTGTCAACTCAGTTAAATTAGGACTCTGAGCCTCGTTATTCCACTCATTATAACTTTGACCTGCAGTAGGCAATTTAATCTTTACGCCACCACTACTAGCTTTGTTATTGAGTAAAACCAAAACACCATATGTATTCTTAGTATCCACATTGGTAAGCTTTGCTACCAACTTTTTAGATTTTGTGGTGATACCTGCTTCTGTATCGTCTTCCCAATCTGTAGCCGTAACAGGTAAATTTACGCTCTCAACAAACTTGTAAGAACCTTCATCTGCACCATACTTCTGGAAGATAAGGGCAGTTGCGTCAGAAACTTTATACTCATCTGCTGTACCTTCGTCCACTTCAGCACCACCATCATCTGCTGCACGAGTTCCTCTTGCACCAGAAGTAGTAGAACCACCTACCGAAGGCAAGTTGATGGTGAAAGTTGCATAACCAACACCAGTTTCATTAGTACCAGTACCTGGACCTGCGGTTCCTAGGTCCTCATTGCTTGAACAGCTTGCTGTCATAGCTGCGATGACAGCCAAGCCAAATAAATGTTTAATCTTCATAATCTTTGAAAGTTAAGCTTGTTTATAATCGTTATTCTCTAATTTTCTGTTATTCCAATTCCTTTATCTGCTTGAAGACATCTCTTACACGCTCTGCCTCTTTCGAGTTGCCTGCCTTGGCAAGATGCTTTTCGGCAGAAGTAAGATCACCTTTCTGCAAATCGGTGCAGGCGGCATTGAGATTCGCTGTCTCATCATCAGGGAAGAGGCGGACGGCAATGTCGAATACCTCGTTAAACTCTGGCGAACCCGGCTCGTAAGTCTGTGCCACCAGGAACATCTCCTGCAGAGAAAGCTGCTGTGGTTTGGTCTTCAATATCTCTTTGGCCTCTTCGATGCTGAACGGACGAACCGTGTAGGTTACCGTATAGTCGCTATGACGGAGACGAGGATAGATATGATCCAGGATATAGCGGTAACTAGTCGGATGGAGCTTTCTGATCTTCAGGTCCTTATCGTCGGGAGCCAGCGAGGAGTTAGCTATCTCGAGAATTGCTTCCTTATCAGCCAGATGACTAGCCTGAATCTTCTTCTTGAATCCTTCCCAGTCTTCCGGTGTAGCCTGATAGGTAAAGAGCTTGCTGTTTAAGGTGTAGAGGCTGCTCACATATTTACGGAGGGCAGCTGCACGCTCGTTGGCAAGGCGCTTGTTGTTGGCATACGAACCATCAGGTGAAGCAAAACCATGGATATCAATATCTGTGATTTCAACGTTCTTGTCGTTCTTCACCAGGTCGATGGTGGAAGTAATCTTCTTCAGCTCAGTAGCATTCTCACGGAAGTTGGCAAGAATATAACTCTTGTTAACCACAAAGCTGAGATAGGCTTCACCCTTTTCGGCTCTCACCTTCTTGGCTTCCGCCTTCGGCTGCACGAAGAAATCCTTCGTAATCTTCGGTGTACGGTCGATATCCGCAATCAGCGTATTGTCCTGTTCTATCAGGTTGCCACATCCGCAGAGATCTTCTTTCACCGAGAGTTTGAACTTCTTCATCCATTTCTGATAAGGAACAGACTGGGCGAAGTAAACCTGCTGACTGGTCTTGTTCTTGCGGGTAAGAACCTGTGCCTGCGGATTCTTCTTGCTGTCGGCAAGTCGGCGGTATCTTACAGCCTGGTTTCTACCCTGGATGATGATAGGGTTGAGAGCGATAGAATCAGTTCCTACCATTACCGGTGTGAAAACAATCTGCTGCTCTGATTTCATCTTCAAATCGTTCAGATTCATACGGAAGGCAACGTCCATCCGGTTGCCGTTCTTGCGTGCCAAGACGCTTTCTACCTGAATCTTACCCCCTGCCAGCTGTTGAGCCTGAGCAGGCATGATGCCCTGAGAAAGGAGTATGCAGAGGGGCGAAATGACCGCATAAAGCTTCATTTTATCCATATTATGATTTCCCTAATTTTTTTGTATTCTGTCTAGTTATTACGTGTTTTTATTGTCAGTTTAAAACCACAGTTAAATTAAATTCTTAGAACACGTATATGAGAGATAGTGCGGCTTTTGTAGGGCCCACATAGTTGCGGTGGTCTTTGTCGAGACATTTTTCGCATCGTCCGTAAAGCTTGTAAGGACTGTAGGCATACCCCAAACCGATAGACCCTTCGAAATTGAGGTGCTTATTGAGTAGCCACTGATAGCCGTAGGTGAGGCCTCCACCTACATACCAGCCTTCATAGTGCCTGCCCTCCAGAGTTTTCGGCAGGATGCCGAAGGGCATGTCAATGTTTTTAATGTTGTATTCACCGCCTAAGGCATGAATTCCGAAGAAATGGCCTCCAAACTTCTGGCAGGTGTACCATCTGTATTCTGGCATAACATTCCAGAATCTCATCTTCTTGTCGCCCGAGAACTTCCAGGGGTTCAGGGTGCCGAAGAGTTGGAAGGTTGTTTTCTTGCCCGTGCCGATTTCGATGCCGGCGTTGGCAGATGTGGAAGCCCATCCCAGTAAGTTGGTCTTCAGAGCGACCTCCTGCGCTCGCGTCGTTGCCATTGAAAGGATCAGCAGCAGCAACATAGCTGATTTTATGAATGTTTGCTTCATCATATCTTTACTTTTATATTTGGTTTCGTTTATATTAAACTTAGCCTTCGTTTGTTAGTTGGTATCTATTTTCGGCTGCAAACTTAAGAAAAAAACCAATACGAAGCAAGAAAAAGTTTCAAAAAGGTTATATTTTTTTGTGCAAACGTTTGCACGCTTTATGCAATCTGTTTGCGTACATACATCATAAAGCACATGATTATCGGCGTCTGCTTGCCGTCATTGGGAATCTATGTCTAAGATGTGGTTCTGACAGGATTCACAGGTGGGATATGCATACTTGCCCAAAGTGCGGGGGCAAGATGCAACCCACTGGCGAAGAAGAGTTTTGGACATGAAATCATAGTTTTTGGGACAGAAAGACGAAGAAAGCAAAAAGCCTGCTGGCTATAATTGTCAGCAGGCTTCTTTGTTATAATGTTCGCCCTTGAAATACAGTACTCTTGTGAAGAGGTAGTATGACTCCATTAAGGGTGAGCCTACGAGAGTTGAAGTTAGGCAGAATTTCCACACTGGCTTCATGGCTTCCCTTATACATGGTAATCCAGATTTGGGCAGAGATACCAATACCAGTAACACTCATACTTACTTGTGTAGTCCCTTTCTTGTCTGTTTGAATTTTGTATCCACTTACGCTTCCCTGAACCGTAACTCCACCAATGCCATTAGGTCCGGAGAAGGGTACATTGAAGGCAACCTGCACAACAGCATCGTCCTTATTGACGGAAACGAAATTGGTGTTGGAATTAACATAAGCAATCTGACCATACGGGAAAACTACCTTGTCGGCTTCCAAAGTAAAGGTTGTATCCTTAATAGCGTCCAATGCTTCATCCCAATATACACTATCTATCCGGTTTTGCAAATCGCGCTGTTCTTTCCAGAGAGTTTTCTGACGTGACTTCAGACCATTGACCAACTGCTCGCTGGCCTTGTTTTTTCCCCATTGATACCTATTATCTGACTGGTTTGACTGCGCACAGGCAAAGGCAGACATCAGACAGAAAACAAGTGAAATAAATATTCTTATCATCCTAGATCCTTTCCAAAATTAAATTCATATATTCAAAAAAGGGCTAGCCCCATAATCAGGACTAGCCCCCAATTTTAATTATTTTCTCAATGCAATGAATGTATCTTGAAAGCTGCATAGCACTTCAAGAAAGATTACTTAACCTCAATGTGCTTAACATCGTCTTTCTTCTCCTCCTTGGCTATCTTAGGAATCTCAATCTTCAAGACACCGTCACTGACCTCAGCGGAAATCTTCTCCTGATCAGCATCCTCTGGCAAAGCATAACTCTGAGAGTAGCTGCTGTAAGAGAACTCACGACGCAAGTAATGCTCTTCCTTCTCCTCCTTCTTCTCATCCTTGTTCTCGATGGATACATTCAGATAGCCATCCTTATCGATGTTCATCTTGACCATATCTTTCTTCAAACCAGGAGCTGCAACCTCCATCGTATAAGCTGTAGCACTTTCCTTGACGTTGACTGCAGGAGCTGTTGCGTTCATGCGTGGCATCAAGTTTGTATCAAAGAAGTTGTCATTAAACCAACTGTTCAACCAATTTGAAACACTGTTATTTCTACGAGCTAACAACATAATGTAAAACCTCCAAATTCTATTTTTCTCGTCCTCTCTTCGCCTTCCGGCTCAGTCGGGATTTCTCATTGTTTTTAATTTATCCTTTTTAATAACGATTGCTTCGGCTTACGAGGCTCAAGGATTTCTAGAAACCCTCAACTGTCATTACTTAGGGTTCTTGTCGTTCCCCTTGCCCTTTCGGCTTCGGCTTTCACTCTATGTAGGAGCAAGTTACGTGCCAACCCGGTTTGTAGATTTGGAATAAACAGTTTTTGCCAATTTTGACTAAAGATTCTGCAAAATTGACAACAATGGATAATTAATTTAAACTTTACTGCTAAAACTTCATGTTTTTTAAACCTGTTTTTCAATCCATGCCATCAGTACCGCTACAGCATACTGTTGTTAAGAAACAGAAGATGTCTCTTGCAGAGAAAAGAGCCACTATGCATGGTGTTCAGACTTATTTGTCTGATGAAGACTATGAACTAAGATTAAGACAAAAAAGAGTTGTGAAGAGATATTACGTGATGCTTTAAAGCAGTATATTCAGGCATTTAAGTAAAATGTCTGCGAAGAGGTATCACCTTCTCGATGGAATATTAAGCAAGATGAGGATGTGTCATAAGTTTATGATTCACCCTCTTCTATTTGTTGAAAGAGATAGGATATGACGCTGAAAGAGATAGGATATGTTGTTGGAAGAGATAGGATATGTTGTTGAGACAGTCAGTATCTTCGATCGCACAACAGCTGTTGTGCGCTTGCATAACAGCTGATATGCGCATGCACAACACCTGTTGTGCATGCGGTAGCCAACTGTTATACACCAACTATTATCCAGACTTATGACACACCCTCATCGTTATATAAATCTCTCTCTATTTCTAAAGTGATTCATATATATATATTATGTATATCGTAGTGTTCTATTCTTACTTGCTCAAGCTAACAGAATGGCTCATGTTAGCCATTTCTGGAATTGAGTCTACTACGTGTTTCAAGAACATGCCCATGCAAAGAACCATACCTGAAAACATAACTGCGGCGAAAGCCATTGTAAAAATAGTCATCATAATTATTAACCTTTTTAAAATTTATTATTTGTTATTCCTTAAATGCGAGTGCAAAGTTAACACTTTTTTATCGAATAACGGCATCTTTTGCCGAGAAATATCATTGCAATATGTCTTTCTTGATATGGGTCAACCACTTGTTTTTAGCCTTAAAAATGACATTTTGCTATCGGATATGTTGTTTTTGTGGCAATAATTTATATATATCATTTTTCTCGCATTGATATGTGTGTAACAAGATAGGGATTCCTGTCAGATGATAAGAAAAGGGCGCTCCTTCCTAAAGGATAGAGCGCCCTTAACTTTTATATCTATATAGGTATTGCGCTATTTGTCTATTGCTTTATTGCATGCTTACAGCATTGATCTTCTTCATTGTCATTTCAAAAAGCAAAAATCCTTTTTACCCTTTTACTTTTTTACCTTTAAAAGTTTGATTGTCTGTGTTTTTCCCATTATGCCTGTTACCACGGCGATTCCATTGTCACGAATCTCCACCTTCTCATATTTGGCATCAACAATCACTTTTCCTTTCAATGTCATAATGCTCCAATGTTTGGGTATCTGTTCAAAGGCGCAATAGGCACCAACAGGTTGCGCTATACTGCAGTAGAGGGGTGGCACGATAACTTTACCATCTACCTTCACGCCCCATTTCTTTCCTGCCTGATACAATTCCTGTAATTTGATGGCATTGGCTCAACATCTTCTTCTCTCGAAGTGCTATGTAATAAATATATGATGTCAAAAATTTGTTCTATAAAGGAAGTGTATACGTACTATAAGCAGTGTAAAGAATTGGATTCTTTCATTGATAATAGTCTCTAGGATTTGACATAAGGTAAACTAACGTTCTATTCCTGATCAGATGTTTTTCCTTTATGTTCAAATGAGAGAAGTTTAGGCTTCCCGCCGACAGGTGTTCAATACTTTTGTTTACTGGAAAAATTGATAGATAAGATAAATTTAAAACGAATGGGGAAAAAGAACAATAAATCCGGTGCTCAGCCGATGAGTCCGGAGAAATATATCAAGGAGAAAGCCCGTATGCTTCCTCTTGGCAAATGCTATACTTATGCCAACTGGAAAGATGCCGATGAAATTATGGTCATCGTGACACGTATTCACCCAAAGGGAACTGTAACATGTGCGGATTTCTGCATCGACAAGTTGTGCAGGGGTCTGATAGGAACCAGATATTTCTTCAACGTATCACCCAGAAAGTTGGCAGAAATTGTTGAGTACTACTCGGATAAAGAGAATGACAGGATGGTGGAGATACCATATGAGGTGGCTCACAATCTGATCTATGGTTCCATTGAATTTGCTGAGGAAGCCGGCATTGAACCTGTTGATGCATGGGACATTACTCAATATATCCTGGAAGAAGATGATGACAACGTTCCTCTCATTGAATATCAATGGGGCTTGAATGGTATGCATTATCAGCTTGCAGAAGACAGGTTGGAGGCATCTTGTTATCTTTCTACCATGCAGGAACATCTTGGCAGAAACTTCAAGTTCCGAATAGGAGATAGTACGGCATATATTGGTGGATGGGATTGGCATGAAGAGGAATTTCAGGGTTGTGAATATGAAATCCATGAGGAAGTGTATGGCTACGAATTGCCATCATATCCAACTCATATCAAGCTGCTGAATCCCGAAGTGATGTCGTATCTGACTTTTCATGCCTATAAATGGATCCTGCCGGATCACATCATCGATCTCTTGCTGACTATAGATCACGAGGAGTTGCGTCAGGACTTGGAGAACATAATCAGGTATGGCTTGGGCAAATACCAGCATTTGAAAGCGACAGGGGAATTGTTTGCTGCCATACGTCATAGCATCATCCTTCTTGCAGAGGTGGGTAACATGGAATCTTTCCGTCTTCTGATGGATGTATTGAAGTTTGAAAGTGATTTCTTAGATCAGTTGAGCTGGCTGGCGACCAATTATCTCTTTGCCCCAACCCTCTACAAGTTGAATCCGGATCCTTTCTCTGAATTCACGAAATTCCTGAAAACGCCAAAGCTTGACCATTACTGCCGCATGAACGTTTATGAATATGTGGAGTTTTATGTTGAAAAGAATCCTGCCTTGAAGGAACAGGCGACAGCGTGGGTGAAGGACATGCTCGTCTTCTATGATGGCAGATTGGAAACCGCTGACTGTTGTGATGGTTACGTGGTGGCTGCGGCCATTGATTTAGCTTGCAGCTTAGGAGCAAAGGATCTCATTCCTATCATCAACAAGTTGCTTTGTACTTATCTTGTTGATTTCAGTGATTGTGGACTTACGGCAGAGGTGGTTGAAGGGCTTCATCGGGGTGAACTGCTCAGGCAGGAGTATGCTCTTGATGTATATGAACGGTATCACAGGTTAGAGGAAGACAGCAACAGGTAATGGAGTAAAGGCATCAAAACATTCTTCCTTTGGCTGAGTTTTGCAAACTGTTGTCTTTAGTTTGCTCCATTTTTTTGCAATCTGTTGTATATGTGGAAGTTAGCTTTGTTTGTAATTCTTTGGCAACAAGAAAGTAAATAGAATGTATCCTCATTGACCTCAATACGTAATATCATAGTCCTACCTTTGCACCAGAAATTGTTAGTTATGAATTCTCTATAAAAAGGTAGTAAATGAAAAAGCAACGTATGAAGCATTGTTTCTTCGCGCTCACATTATGCTGTACTGCAGGAAGCATGTATGGTCAAGTTGCACAGGATAGCAGCAAGACTATTGAAAAGAAAAGTTCTGTAAATGGTAAAAAAATACAGAAGTCGAAGTTCAGCGACGATCCTATAGAACTGAATAATGTAGTGGTTACCGCTTTGGGTATCAAGCGTGAGGAAAAAAGTCTCGGATATGCTACCCAAACCGTATCTGGTTCTGAAATTACGGCAACGATGCCTGCCAACTGGTCTCAAGCTTTGCAGGGACAGGTGGCAGGTTTGAATGTCATTTCAGCCGGTGGTCCCCTGTCATCAACCCAGATTAATCTTCGTGGCAACGTTTCCATGAATATGGACGGAAATGGCGCACTTATCGTTGTGGATGGTGTGCCACTTTCCAGCCCTATGAATAATCCTGGTGGCTCTTATGGTGCCGGTGGCAACTCCGAAGGTTCGATTGACTTTGGTAATGGATTCTCTGATTTAAATCCGGATGACATTGAGAGCATTCAGGTATTGAAGGGAGCGTCTGCCTCTGCTCTCTATGGTTCAAGAGCTGCTAATGGTGTCATTATGGTTACCACCAAGTCTGGTAAGAAGGCCAAGAAGGGATTAGGTATCAGTTATAATTTCAATAATTCCTGGGAACAAGCTGCTCACTTTCCTGATTATCAGTATGAATTCGGACAGGGTGTAGCCAAGAACATCGGTTCTAAGGGGACAGAGTGGGCTGGACAACCTTATTACTCCTATGGTGCAGGTGATGATGGTTTGGCTAGCACCAGTGGTACAAGCTCAGCTTTTGGTGCGAAGTTTGATGGACAGATGTTCTATCAATATGACCCGGAGAAAGAAGGTCGTGCTGATGTGGCCACTCCTTGGAGAGCCTATAAAGACAATCACTCCGGATTGTTCCAAACGGGGCATACGATGACCAACTCCCTGGCCTTGACTGGTAATAACGGTACAGGCAATATGCGTATCTCTTTGACTCATAGTAAGAGTGAATGGATTTTGCCTAACTCTGGCTATCAGCGCTTGACTGCAGCTTTCGCCGGATCACAACAGATTTCCAAGCGTGTGAAGATCAATGCACGTATGAGTTATACTTACAGAGATGTGGAGAATACTCCTCAGCTTACCTATAACTCTAACTCCTTAAGCTATTTCCTGATATTCATGAATCCTAACTTCAACCTCGATTGGTTTAAGCCAATGTGGTACAAGGGTAAGGAGAATATCAAGCAGATACGTCCATTCTCCAGTTATCTGCCTAATCCGTATGTTTTGCTTTACGAGGCAACCAACCCTGCAAAGAAGCATAGTTTCAATGGTAATATTTCTGCCAATTTTACCATCAATCGTTTCCTTGATTTGCAATTGCGTTCTGGTTTACAGGCTACGGCTCAGCAGCAGGAACAGCACAGACCATGGGATGACAAGGCTTTCCCTACCGGTTTCTTCAAGAAGCAGAACATCTTTGACTATGAGGTTAACTCTGATGTACTTTTATCTTACCATAACAGTTTCGAGAATGGACTCAACGTGAATGCTTCAGCGGGTGGTAACATGATGCAGTCGTATTATGATTTGTTGTCAGCTTCTGTTACCGGTTTGAATACGCCTGGTGTATATAGTTTGGCCAATGGAGTTTCAAATCCATTGGTTGGTACCACTATTCGCAAGAAGCGTGTGAACTCGCTTTATTTCATGGCTAATCTGGCTTATCAGGAGATGTTGTTCCTGGATATAACAGGGCGCAATGACTGGTCATCTACCTTGCCGCGCAAGAATCGTTCTTTCTTCTATCCTTCTGTGAGTCTGAGTGGTGTGTTGAATAGCATGATGAAAATGCCAAAGTGGGTGAATCTGCTGAAAGTGCGCGCTTCTTGGGCACAGGTGGGTAATGATACTCAGCCTTACAAGACATCACCTTACTATACAACTAGTGATTTCTCGGGTTCTTTGGTTAAGCCAGGTACACTTTATAATGCCGACTTCAAGCCCGAGATGTCTACCAACTGGGAAGGAGGATTGGATTTCAAAGCATTTGGCAGCCGTTTGGGATTGGATGTGACCTATTATTATAATCGCACCAAGAATCAGATTCTCAATGCTCCCTTTGATCCTACTACTGGATACACCAAGGGTACCATCAATTCGGGATGTGTCAGCAACAGAGGTGTGGAGATCGTACTCCGTGGTACTCCTATCAGGAATAGAGATTGGCAGTGGGATATGACCGCTACCTGGTCAACCAATAAGAACAAGATAGAATCACTTTCTGAATTTGCTGATGAGCGTCAGATTCTCGGTTCTTATGTGAGTGGCAATGTAAGTATCATCGGCACTAAAGGTGGAACCACGGGAGATATCTGGGGCTACAAACTCAAGCGTAATGCTAAGGGTGAGGTGATTATCACTTCTGCCGGTTTGCCTGCTCGTCCTTCTGAGATTGAATATGTGGCATGTGCCTTACCAGACTGGGAGGGTGCGTTCAATACCTCTTTGCGCTTCAAGAACTGGTCATTCTCCATGCAATGGGATGGAAAGGTTGGAGGTATGACCTATTCTCAGTCACATCACAAGATGTGCGAACAGGGTCACCTGGCTGAGACCTTGAATGGTAGAAAGCCTGGAACCAGTCTCTACCTGGATATTGCGGACCCTGATGTTCTGAAGCTCTTTGAAAAGCAGAAGATTACTCCTGTAGCTGGTGTGTATTGCATAGCACCGGGTGTGGTTGATAACGGAGATGGTACTTATAGTCCGAATCAGAAACTTGTCACCCTGGAGTCATATTATAAGGAGTATTACCGCATTGGTAATGTGGAAACCAATACTTTCAGTACCACTTATCTCAAGCTTCGCGAGGTTCGTCTGGATTATCAGTTGCCAAAATCTTGGTTGAAGAATACTTTCATCAACAATGCTTCAGTGGGTATATATGGGCGCAATCTGCTTTGCATTACCAGTTATCCAATGTATGACCCGGAGACAACCTCACTTGATGGCAATACATTTGTACCAGGTGTAGAGGTGGGTACTCTTCCTACCAGTCGTTCCTGGGGTGTTAATCTCAAAGTTGATTTCTAGTTAAGAATAAAATGTAATGAACAAAAAAAGAAAGAATCGATGAAAAAGATTTTTAGAAATATAATGACGCTGATGATCGTTCCTTTCATGCTGATGACCTCGGCATGCGAATCAATGGACGATACCAATGTGGATCCAACCCGTATGAATACTGCTAATGCTGGAAGTTTTTTGGATCCTCTCATTTATGGTATGGGCACTTACACCTGGACCCGATACAATAGCTGGACCTTCCAGTTGATGCAGTGCCTTGTAACAACAAACTCCACCAGCGGTGTGGGCTGGTTCAACATCAGTGATACGGCAGGTGATGGCGTCTGGACCAATTATTACAAATGGAATACCAATGCCAAGGCCATCTATGACGAAGCCGTGAAAGTGGGAGATCCGAACTATCAGGCAATTGCATTGACCCTCAGATGCTGGATATTTGAGAACACGACAGATGCCTTCGGTGATATTCCTGTACAGGAATCATGCCGTGGTGAGGAACAGCTCTACTATCCAAAGTTTGAGTCTCAGACTGATGTCTACAGGTTTATCATCGACAGCTTGGATGTGGCGAACAGCATATATAATCTCAAAAAAGGTTTGCAGTTCAATACCAATGGTGACAAGATGTATTGCAGCAGCGGTTCTGACTTGCAGGGCATCCTGAAATGGAAGAAGTTTACCAACTCCTTGCGTTTGCGCGCTTTGCTGCGTGTCATAGATTCCAAGGAATTGGGTGATTTGGCCAAGGCTGAGTTGAAGAAGATGTTGGCAGATCCTACTACTTATCCGGTTTTTGAATCGAATGATGACAATGCTAAGGTACATATCTCAGGAATTGCTCCTGATGAAGCTCCAATGACACGTCCATCAGACCTTTCTGCCTACAAGTCACTTTCTGCATTTTTCATCGATCGTCTTCAGGATTGGAAGGATCCTCGTCTGGAAGTGTTTGCAACTCAGGCTACCAATAAGGATCCTCAAACCGGTCAAGAGGTTACTTCCTTTATCGGTTTGCCTAGTGGTTATGATGTGGAGCCTACATTTACTGCTTCTTCTCCAAATGCGGCAAATCTGGCCACAGCGCCACAGGATATACAGTGTCTCACCTATGCAGAGGTACTCTTCATCAAGGCAGAGTTGGCACAACGCGGTCTTATCTCTGATGATGCCAAGCTGCTCTATGAAAAAGCTGTTGCTGCAGCTATTACGCAATGGGGAGTTGAGGTTCCTGACGGGTATTTTGATAACGGGAAGGCAGCGTATGATGGAACGCTTCGCCGCATCATGGAACAGAAGTTCTATGCACTCTTCTTTATTGATTTCCAGCAATGGTTTGAGTATAATCGTACCGGTTATCCTGATGTACCGAAAGGTCCAGGTGTAGATGCTTCATTGCATATGCCATATCGTTTCAAATACCCAGCTATCTTGCAACGTATGAATCGTGAACATTATTTGGAGGCTGTGAAATCGATGGGTGGTGATGATTTCAATACCCGACTGATCTGGCAGAAGAGACCAGAATTATAATTGATTAGATGTTTAATGAAAGGATTGAAAAAATGAAAGTAAGACTATTTTTGATTGCAGCGCTTCTGATGGGTACTATTGCCCACATGGCTGCACAGGACAAGAAAGAGTTTACGCTCGAAGTATATGGTGGGGAGATTCCCAATGTCAAGCCAGCTTTTGATGAAGAGCATTTCTTAGGTGGTGAGATTACCAAGAAATGGAATACTTTCCTCTGTAACTATACCCACACCTATGAGGTAGAGGTGGGGTTGAGTTCTTCAGGAACAGAATTTAGAAAGCCGGCTGTCTTCAAGGCCGTGGAGCGTGTTAACAAATATGTAAAGAAGAGCTATAAGTCGCAGCATATGACCAAAGAGGAGGCAATTCGAATCATGAGTCATGTACTGGATTGTGCCAACATCATCTGCCTGGAGAGTGATACTGCAGCCTTGGAGGAGGCTGCCGGTGATGCCAATACTGCAGAAGAGGCTTTGGCTTTCTTTGACCATATTAAATTGATAAATGTTTAGTTTTTAGCGTGATGAATAAAAATCTGAGTAAAATTCTGTTGTTAGCGTCTATTGGGGCCATGCCATTGGGTATGGCTGCCCAACAAGCTTCTTCTTTTGTTTTTTCCGGTAAGGTAAAAGACATCAAGGGTAAGGGGATTGCCGGGGTGGTTGTAAACAATGGCCGAAGTTTTGTGCAAACCAATTCTCTTGGAGAATGGACATTGCCTACTGATACCAATGTCTGCAAGTTCGTCAGTATATCCACTCCTTCATCCTATGTGCTTCCCTGCCAGAAGAGCCTTGCTAAAGGCTTTTACGTTCGCGTGGATGAACTTGTAAAAGATCACAGCCGACATGATTTCATTTTGGAGAAGAGGAAAAAGTTATCTGATAAGTTTTATTATATTGCCATCTCTGATCCTCAGGTAAAGAATGAGCATGACATGAAGCGTTGGAAGCAGGAATCTATCCGCGATTTGAAGGGCTATGTGGATACCCTGAGCCGAGAGAGAGAGGTAGTGGCCAATACCTTGGGAGATTTAGTATTTGACAGTATGAACCTGTATGGTGAATATGCCGCCTCATTTGATGGCATCAAAATGACTACCTTCCAATGTATAGGCAATCATGATTTCGACAAGCGTTATCAGGATTTGCATAATATGACACTTGGTACACCTGTATATGGAGAGCAATATTATCACCGTTTTTTCGGACCTGTCAATTATTCCTACAACATAGGTAAAGTACACGTAGTTACGTTGAAGAATATAAATTACGTGGGTCACAAGAAGTATATAGAGGCTATTACGGATGCTGATTTAGACTGGCTGAAGCATGATTTGAGTTTTGTACCGAAGGGCTCTTTGGTCTTCCTCAATATGCATGCGGCTGGTTGGAATAGCACAGAGGGTGAGGGCAATGTTCGCAATGCAGAGGAGTTGGCCGATGCCCTAAAGGATTATCAGGTACATGTCTTGACTGGTCATACTCATTATTTCCAGAACAATGTCATGGATGCTCAACTTTTGGAACACAATATTGGTGCCGCCTGTGGTGCCTGGTGGAAGAGTCAGGTTAATCGCTGTGGAGCGCCTAATGGTTATCTGGTGATGGATGTGGATGGGAATCAGCTGAAATGGCATTATAAATCCACAGGTCATAGCATTGATTATCAGATGCGTGTTTATGGTAAAGGTAATATGTTGAGTCAGCCTCAATATGTAGTGGTAAATGTTTGGGATTGGGATCCAAGCTGCAAGGTTGAATGGCTGCAGGACGGACAAGCCATGGGTGAGATGGAGAAGTTTGTTGATGTAGATGAAGCCTATGCTGCGAGCAAAGGACATAAGGAAGGTCTTACTGCTACCGGGCATCTGTTTAGAGCCTTGCCTTCTTCTGATGCCAAGAATATTACGGTGGTATTCACCAATCATTTTGGAGAGAAATATGAGCAAACTGTTCTGATTTCAAATCCAAAAGTTAAGACTCAGATAATAGCACATCGTGGGTATTGGGATACGAAAGGTTCGGCCCAAAACTCGATAGCTTCTTTGCGTAAGGCTGCAGATGCCAAGGTTTACGGTTCTGAATGTGATCTGCATATCACTGCTGACAGTGTTATCATTGTCAACCATGACCCGAAAATCAATGATTTGATCATTGCTGATTCAAAGTATGCTGATTTGAAAATACAACTTCTAAAAAATGGAGAAGAAGTATCAACCTTAGAGCAATATTTAAATGAGTTGAAGAATCATCCTGCAATAAAACTGATTCTTGAAATCAAAAGACAACCTTTACAGTGCGACGAAGATCGTCTTACTCGCAAAACGGTGGAGATGGTGAATCGTATGGGCTTGACCAAACAGGTGGAGTATATCTCTTTCAGTTCTGCAGCTTGTGCATTGGTTCGTCAGTTGGATTCTAATGCTGTTATTTATTATGTTAATGGCAATTATACACCAGCTGAAGTGAAGAAACTTGGTTATCAAGGTATTGATTATAGTTATAAGATACTTTTCAAGCATCCTGAGTGGATTAAAGAAGCTCATGAATTGGGATTGAAGGTAAATGGATGGACTTCTGATGATGATGTTATCATCAAGAAGCTCATTGAAATGAATGTTGATTTCATTACTACCAATAAGCCGGTAGAGGCAGAGAAACTGGCAAGGAAGTTCTGATAGCTTCATCAGTACCTGGTTCATAACAGGCATTTATATGGTACAGGATGGAGTTGTAGTATTTAGAACAATCATAATGTTTGGAATACAACGGATAGTAAATTGATTAGTTTATTTCTTAAATCGGTGAGCCATCAGTAAAACTGGTGGCTTTTTTAGTACTGTGCAGATAGGATGCACTGAAAATTTGTACTTTTGTGGCAAATTATTGAGTAATTTGTGACGTAGTATCTTATTTTTGTACTTTTACAGGCTGAAAACGGATACTATTATCCGCTAACATTAATTGAACTACCCACAAGCTAAAGACTTGTAGGATTCCGACTTCATCAAGGAATGCTTGCAAGCAAGTCTTACGCCCTTTCCATCAGTGTAATCGACAGTTCCTGCCGATATATTTCTTAAACCTTCATCAAGTATATTTTTTTCTACATTCAGGTCACGGTCTATTAACTCACCGCAATTTGGGCAAGTATAGTAGCATCATCATTCTTGATCCTGTTCCTGCTAAGATGCGTGATTACTGCAAGATTTCAAAAGAGTTGAAGTCTGATGGTAGTAATGTAGCTGGCGTTTTATGTGCATTGGCACCTGAGGAAAAGAAGAAGGTGGAAGCACTGGTGTCTAGCTATGTTCGACCACTTCCTGAGCGTGATATTAACAAGGTGATATCTGAGCCTGTTAGCCTGATTAAGTCGGATGACATGCTTTATTATTATGAGGATTGGAATCCCGAACAACCTGTTGATGCAAGAGGTATGAGTGATGGTACGCTTCGTTTTATAGCGATTGTCGTAGCTCTTTTGGCGGTTGCACCTCATAGTTTATTGCTTATCGAAGAGGTGGATAATGGCTTGCATCCTTCTCGTGCTAAGGAGTTGGTTGATATGTTGAAGGACTTGTCACGACAGCGCCAGGTTGATGTGCTCTGTACGACGCATAATCCAGTTTTGTTAGATGAGTTAGGCAACAAGATGATTCCGTTTGTCAGCTATGTTACCCGTGATGAGAATGGTGATAGTCATGTCAATCTCTTGGAAGAAAAAGAGAATCTAACCAAATTGATGGCTTCAGGAACAATTGGTAGAATGATGGTTAACGATAAAATATAATGAGAAAGGTATTGGTGATTGATACGAGTGTACTTTACGTTTGGCTCAAAGTATCAGGAAAGGAAACTTGTGGTCCAAGCAATGCCTTGGTTACATACGAGAAGGTCTCAGAGAAAATAGAGGAAGAAAAGAAGAAAGGAACAACCTTTATCCTGCCACTGGCAACGATCATTGAGACAGAAAATCATATAGCTCATTCTTCAGGAGACAGAATGTCATTAGGTGAGGAATTTGCTCAAATCATGATCGATTCGGCTGATGAGAAATCACCATGGGCTACATTTACTGAACAAAGCAGTTTGTGGAATCCTGAAAACTTAAAAAAGTTGGCAGAGAAGTGGAAGATCACTGTTATAGGAGGGCAAGCTTTAGGCGATGCTTCTATTGTTGAGGTGGTAAAATATTATACAGATTTAGGATATGAAGTTGAAAGCTTTACAGGTGATGAAGACTTGAAAGCTTACGAGCCTACGGTTGAAATACCTTGGAGAAGAAGAAAGTAAAGACGTTAACGAATAAAAATATCCATGTGAATCGTTCAATATTTCACATGGATATTCTGTTTTGACAGTATCATATATGTGATACTATTATTGCAAGTAAGGAATGGCAAACTTCACCAGACAATATCCACCTCCAATGAGCCAGCAATAAAGAATGGCAGCCAAGAGGAAAGGCTTAATGCCAGCTTTCTTGAATTTGTCAAAGCTTGTTTCGGCTCCCAATGCTGCCATGGACATGGTCAGGAGGAAGGTGTCCAGTTGGTTAATCCAATCCACTATGCTTTCCGGAAGCAAATCAAGAGAATTGAATCCGATCACTACCAGGAAGAGAATGGCAAACCATGGAATGCTGATTTTAGGCTTGTTGGTATCAGTATTTTCCAGATTATCTCTTTTGGCAACATCCCTTGCAACGGTCCATGCAATCACCAGTAATACCGGTACCAGCATCATCACCCTTATCATCTTCACAATGATGGCATTGTTGCTCACCTCGGCTCCCATGGCATTGGCTGCACCTACCACATGGGCTACTTCATGAACGGTGGAACCCGTAAAGAGTCCCATCATATCTGGTGATAGGTCAAAGATGCCAGCCCTGTAGAGAATAGGGTAGAGGAACATGGATAATGTTCCAAAGATGACTACGGTGGCTACGGCTACTGCCGTCTTGTAAGGCTTCGGACGAATGGCCCCATCTATACCCAATACTGCAGCAGCTCCACAGATGGCACTTCCGCAAGCGGTGAGCAGTGCGATGCTGCGGTCAATTTTCAGGAGTCTTCCCACCAGGATTCCCAAACCGATGGTGCCGCATACGATGATGGCATCCATTACGATGGCAGAGAAGCCCACAGCCATCACATCCTGGAAGGTGAGCTTGAAACCATAAAGGATGATGCCTGTGCGGAGGATTCGCTTGCTGCAAAACTTGATGCCCGGTACCCAGGTATCAGGCAGGTTGTTACGTAAACTATTGGCATAGAGCATACCAATGATGATGCCCACTACCATGGGGCTAAACGAAAGAGCTTTCACACAGTCCATGCCACCGATGTAGAAAGCAGCGCATGCGAAGAGCGCGATGAGCAATACGCCATGCAGCATACTGCTCCTTTGTTCTGATAATCTCATATTTTTCTTTTTTTGTCGGTTATTCGCTTTTGAAAAGCGGGTGCAAAGGTACGAAAAATCATGAGATGTTGTATATACATAATAACTATACGTTATAATCTTTAGTTATAAATCTCTTGAATGTCTGCTGGAGTTTAGCGGTCTCGCCCCTCTTCTCAACAAATAGAAATTCTCGTTCCATCTTCAGATTCTCAATTTCCAGAACCTTGAATACTTGTTCATAGATACTCCTGTAGATGGCTCTTATGCTGATGATACCCATGCTTAAGGAATGTTCCACGAAATGCTTGATGCCCTCTGTGGTTCCCAGATTCATCTCAATGTTCAGATCAGAAAGAGCAATGCCGTTTTCCTGCAGGGCTTTTTGGATGACATCCAAGGTTCCGGAACCTAATTCACGCAGTACAATCGGTGTCTGCCTGAGAAGATTCAAAGAAATCTCATCTTGCTGGGCTAGGGGATTGGAACAATGTACGAACGCCACCAGCTCATCTTTCATGAAAGGAGTGTATTTAAAGGTGGGCTGCCGCTTGATGCCTTCCACCATACCCAGATCTATCCTTCCTGCAGCAAGCGCATCCTCTATCTCATGAGAATTTCCGCTGAGCAGGGTAATACGAATGTCGGGGTATAGTTTCCTGAATTCAGCAATCAGTTCGGGGAGAACATATTGTGAGATGGTGGTACTGGCTCCGATGCGCAGTTCGCCACCTGATTTCTCTGTGAGCTTCTTCATGTCGAAATCGAGATTCTGATAGGCATCGATAATCTTGCAGGCATGGTCAAGCATAAGTTGTCCGGCACGGGTGAGCTGGATGCGATTGCCGATTCTGTCGAACAGTTGCACCCCATATTCCTTTTCAAGCTCTTGTATGTGCTTACTGATGGCAGGCTGACTGATGAACAGTTCGTTGGCAGCCTTAGTGAAACTCAGGAGTGTAGCCACACTTCTGAAAACTTTCAGTCTTGTATCTATCATTTTATATTCCTTTGTTATTTCAAAAATCCTCGTCAATATGATGCCGAGTGCAGCAGTCGAGTAAGTGGAGGGAATTTCACCCACCCTTCTCTCGGAACCGTGCTTGACAGTCTCCCATCACACGGCTCTTCGTACTTAACTCTTTTGTTTCTTAGTTTATATTCTTTATTAATCTAGACGTGGATAGGGTACAAAGTAGTTCATCCATCCACTAATCTGCGTATCAACTTCAGTGCTTATGTCTAGCAGACAAGCAAAAGTCTTACGATTCAGTTTCCAAGCCCTTACGGCTTCTTTAATCCTCTTCATCGACTTATTGCTTATTGCAGGGAGAAAAGCAGTAAAGTTTTGACCCGTCTTTCTGTTTCTTGCACCTCTAGGTCTGAAGGTAAAGCCTAGAAAGTCAAAGGAAGTATGCTCCGAGTCACCTCTTCGATTGCTATCCTTACAATAGACTATCTTTGTCTTCTCCTCATTCAGTTTCAATCCACATTCTTCAAAGCGTTTCATTAGAACAGCTTTCAAGAACCGGGCTTGCTTCTCCGATACGCAGTGGCAGATGGTGTCATCTGCATAACGCTCAAACGGAATCGTTGGATAGTTACGCAACATCCATTCGTCAAAGACGTAATGAAGGAACAAGTTTGCCAAAACCGGACCTATCACAGAACCTTGGGGAACTCCCATCGTTCGCTCTATCACTTCACCTTTCGATGTCTGATTGGGAACCTTGAGCCACCGCTCAATGTATAGAAGTACCCATTTCTCCTCTGTATGCTTGCGGATAGCCTTCATCAACAATTCATGATTGATTGTGTCAAAGAACTTACTTATGTCCATATCAAGCACCCAGGGAGTCACATAACAGCGCTCCTTAGCCTTGGCTATGGCTTGATTCGCTCCCTTGCCTGGACGATAGCCGTAGGAATCTTCCTTGAAGATAGGTTCGAGTATGGGAGTCAGTACTGATACTACTACCTGCTGCGCTATTCTATATTCAATCGTCGGTATGCCCAGAGGGCGAGTACCGCCATTGGATTTGGGTATTTCTACCAGCTTTACCGCTTTGGGAAAGTAGCATCCAGAACTCATGCGATTCCATATCTTATAAAGGTTCTTGGACATTTCTTTGTCAAATGTCTTCTGGTCAACCTTATCGATACCCGCACTGCCCTTGTTTTCCTTCACCTTGTGGTAAGCTTCCCACACCAATCGCTTGTCTATTACAAAAGGTTTTGCCTCGTTCATTGTTTCATCCTCAATTTCTTAAGTTGGACTTTAAATTTGGCTAAGCACGCTACCCCCTTCGCTCCATCCCCATTACAGAAACTTCAGCACTACTACGAGGTAGTCCGCCACAGACATGGACATCAGTACTTTCTGCCTTGCGTGTCACGGCTCTCAGCATTTTCCCTTAGCATTCCATGTCTATTTCTCCTGTTCCTCCAAAGAGCCCATGTCAAGTTCATGCCATCTCTACACCGCACACCCAGCAGACAGTAAACAGGTTTCCTCTGCCATTATCCCAAGATGAAGAATAGACCTTAGTTCTGATGTGACTTGCTAACTTTGCTAACGATGCGTCATCAATGGTTCACTTGCGTTCATCTCCTTGACACATAACTTACCAACCTTACGGAAGGCTTTCAATTGTCGTTCACTACCCATCTGTTTCCATCAGAGCAGCACAAAGTGGTTTGCAATCAGCACCTGCATGCCGAATGCGGTGGGGCTGCCACCATCTCTTTAGAAGTTACGACAGAAATTTATCAAATATAGCCAATATCAGACTTCATTCTGTCTCAGGACACACAATCTTCTGCAAAGATAACAAAATTCTAGAAATCACTCGCTGGTTTCGCCTAAAAATAGTAACTTTGCACCCAACAAAAAGAAAACAAAGACATTATGAACATGAAGAATATCCATTTGGCCTATTTTAGTGCCACTTTCTCCACCAAACGTATCGTTCGTGAGATAGCATCCCAGTTTCAGAAGCCTGTCATTGAGTATGACATTACCTCAGACGTGCTGAAGGATGATGTCTCGCTGGGAAGTGATGGCGATCTGCTGATAGTGGGCGTACCTTCCTATGCTGGTAGAGTCCCGGAAATGGCAGTTCGCTCTTTGAGACGTTTTCTTGGAAACAATACCCCAGCCATCATCGTATCAGTCTATGGAAACAGAGCATATGATGATACGCTCATAGAACTGAAGGATCTGATGGAATCCCACGGCTTCAAGTTGCTCTCAGCAGCAGCCGTCATAGCCCAGCATTCTATATTTCCCAAGATAGCAGAAGGAAGACCTAATGCGGATGATATGGAGAAACTCCATGATTTTGCTTCAAAGAGTAGGGAACTTCTACTCCAGATACCAAAGATGTCAGCAGTCAGCCGACTGATGGTAAATGGAAATCGCCCTTATCGTGATACCAAGCCTATTCCTCTGCATCCAGAAGGAAGTAAGGGAAAATGTACATCCTGCCATGCCTGTGTGAAAATGTGCCCTGTCGGAGCCATCACTATGGGGGAACCCTACAAGACCAACGAAAAGAAATGCATCTCTTGCGGACGCTGTGTCGTGGTCTGTCCTGAGCAAGCCCGACTTTTCGGTGGCCTGCTGTATAAGGCTGTCAGCTGGAAATTCGAGAAAGCGTATTCGGAACCTAAGCAGCCTGAATTTTTCTATGTGAATGTTTAAAGAATCAGATAGCAATGAGTAGATACAAGAATATCGTCTTCGATGTAGGAAGTGTATTGGTGAACTGGATGCGCATGAACCTGTATACCACTCTTTTCAATGGGAATAAGGCATAAGCATTGTTGTCTGAGTAAATGTTCAATACATGCCTACGTGATGTCTTAATCCATTTCGCAGGAACAGAGATGAACTTGAAAACAAAGGTCTTGATTCTGCTGGTGGCACGCAATCCAAATTCATGGGTTTTCAATCTCTGCATAATAGCTTTGTAGAAGTTTCTGATGAGAGCTGTCATAAGCAGGAATACAATATTCTGTGCCATGAACGATTTTGGCAATCGATTCCAGCCAAAGCCATTGTTCATGTCATCGAAGATGCGTTCCTTGCCACCACGAAGATTGTTTTTATTTTGCAACACTAAGATAAGTGAAATTTCTGACATGGCAAAATCCTGAGCAACTTTTTGTTGCTCAGGTGCTTATAAAAAATATTAAATTATAGTGTTGCGGAAATTAGGATATAGTGATTCTTCTCAATAGGGTGTACTGCAAACATTCTATTTACCATA
Source organism: Segatella copri (assembly GCF_019249795.2). Classification (NCBI taxonomy): domain Bacteria; kingdom Pseudomonadati; phylum Bacteroidota; class Bacteroidia; order Bacteroidales; family Prevotellaceae; genus Segatella; species Segatella copri. The sequence continues at coordinate 31,811 of NZ_CP156893.1, read as the reverse complement.
AGACCTCTTATAATGAAAGTGGGGGTGAAAGCAAGTTCCCGAAAGAGGATGAAAAAAATCTTGCTGCTGCAATCCAGTTGCCTAGCCAATTCCTCTACATTCATCCTTGCCATTTCTTCGGCCAAGACATTGGCAACTGATTGGAAGAGTGGCACGGAGATAGGCTTCCTGTCTGCCTTATCAAACATGATTTTTGCATTTGCCTATAATATCTGCATAATAATCTATCTTTTATTTTTTGAACATCAATAATCAGTAGTTGTACAAACTTAGAATAGAACCATTTATGCCTTCTCCTTCATAATCTCCAGAAAGCGGAAGTTGATTGCAGATATTGCAGATTTCTGCATCATCCAAATGCTCTGTTAACTCCAGATGAAATCCCCAACTGGTAGCGTGCAAATCCCAGACACCATAACCGCATGCGTTGACTGCTGTAATGATGGTATCTTGAAGTTGCCATATTTCCGTGAAGTCTCTCATCCTTTCTTTACCACCCACTTAAAGTTTTCCTTTCCTGCTCCTATTTCAAAGTGAAGCTTGGCAATGCCGAGGTCCATCTTGGTATATCCTACCATTGAGAAGCCTCTCTTGGCAATAACTTTGGGTTTACAACCAACTTTTGTACCTTTCTGGTCTTGCAGGAAGAATGAGAACTTCTGCTGATTGATGGCAGTGGGAGCAAGAAGAGCTGCTTCCACGCCCTTTCGGAACCATGAAGGAGAGTTGCTGGTTGCATTGCTCACCTGTTCCATGGTCTTGATTTTGTGACTAACCCCTTGTGACTCTCCGTATCCCAAGGCAATCATGCATGTCAACTTCTCCCCTTTTTCAATCTTGTAGGCTCCATTCACCTTGCGATAGCTTAATCCTGCCCAGCAGGTATTGAGTCCTAGAGCTTGGGCAAGCAGCACAAGCTGTTCGCCATAATAGCCAATACGCTCATCAAGATTGTCAGCTTTTTGCCCAGCCATTACAAGATAGTTCTCCACGCCATGGAATTTTCCATATGACATAATGCCGGAGAATGCCTTGGTTTCTTGGGTAACCAGTTGTATGTGAAGGCCACCCTCTTTGTTGCACTCCAAGATTTTTTCTTCAAGTGCTCTAACTACCTCAGTTGAAAGAGGTTTGTGTATGTACTTTCGTACACTATGTCTTTGTTTGATAGCTTCTTCTATAGTCATGATTTCTATAATGAATTGTGCATGCAAAGTTAAGAAAAAAACAATATTCAAAGGCAAAAAACCAAGAAAAATCTCAGAAACTTATAATTTTTTATAAAAAGAATAATATATTATACCTTTTCTTGCGTAATCTAGATTCTTTTGTTAACTTTGCAGGAAAAGTACAATATAATACACTACTTGGTATGAAAATTCAAGAAGTAATGAAATTGCAGCGTAAGGCCTTGGGGATAACCCAGCAAGACCTCGCTGACATGTCTGAGATAGCCATTTCTACCATCAAGAAAATAGAGAGCGGTAAAGGCAACCCTTCCCTATCGACGGTTGAAAAAATCATGGATATCCTTGGCATGGAGGTTAAATATGAGATTCGTCAAACCGTTTTAATATAGTAGGATATGAGAAAAGCTATCGGTTTTGGACGGTAAGTTGAAACATACCTATTTCAAATCGTCCAAGAAAGAATTCAAAGATTCAATCGTAAATCAGAATGAGAATCATGAAATTGACATATATCTTTCATAGTGGTTTTGCAGTGGAGACCCAATCCTGCGTATTGGTCTTCGATTATTGGATGGATCCCGCCGATTGTATGCCGGTGATTCTGTCCAAGGGTAAGCCTGTGTATGTACTTGTAAGTCATTTCCATGAAGATCACTTCTCTCGGGAAATCTTTTCATGGCGCCAGTGCTACCCTCATACCTCTTTTACCTATATACTCTCCAAGGATATCTTCAGACATAACAGATGCCAAAAGGACGAAGCTGACGTCTTGATGGTAAAGGGAAAATCATGGTGCGACAAAAATATAAAGATAGTTGCAGCCGGTAGTAATGATAGCGGTGTGTCTTGGATAGTAGAAGTTGCAGACAAGCGTATCTTTCATGCAGGCGATCTGAATAATTGGTACGCCAGGTTCTTGACTTCCGACTATCAGGGTGGAACCATCTGGAGCTTTGAGTTTGGCGAGATAGACCCTCAAAAAGACGAGAAGCAATATTTGGGTGAACTCAAGGACATCAGAAAAATGACTGATAGTTTTGATGTTGTGCTGTTTCCTGTAGATGGCCGCATAGGTAATGGCTATACCCGTGGTGCAAGACAGTTCATAGAGCAATTCCAGACAGGTCTGTTTGTCCCAATGCATTTTGTGGCAAGTGGTTTCAAAAGCGCCTGGCGTATGAAAGAGTTTACCGATGCTGTGCAAATTCCGTTTTGGAAGATAGCACATGAGGGCGAATCGATAGATATATGATTCTTGCTCCATGAAGGGTGGTAATCATTCCAGGACTAGCAAGGCAAGAGATACGACAAGATTATAAACATAGAATGACATAATTAACAATGAATCCAATTGATATAGCACTCCGTATAGCAACGTCAGCCCATGCCGGTCAACTTGATCGCGATGGCTATCCTGTTATTCTTCATCCACTCACAGTGGGCTTGATGGGCCATGCAGACGAGGAAAAGATGACAGGCTTTCTGCATGATGTGGTAGAAGATACCTCCTACTCCTTTGAGGATTTGCTTCATGAAGGTATTCCCACAGGTGTAGTGAATGCCCTTCGCATCCTTACACATCAGCCGGGAACTGATTATTTCGATTATGTGCAGAGCATTATCGATTCTCAAAATCCCATTGCACTTCAAGTAAAGTACAATGACCTCCAACATAACTTTCAGAGAGGTAAGGCCTACCCAGACCTTCAGAAGAAACATGGCAAGGCACTGGAAATGATAAAGGCAGCCATCGAAAAATGCTCTCAGGTTGACATCTATCATGCGCCTGAAGACTGCAGTATAGAGGTTGGCATCTTTGCCTGCGGATGTTTCTGGGGCGCGCAACATCAGTTTCAGAAACAGCCCGGTGTACTCAATACCCTGGCAGGATATACCGGCGACAAAGAGGCTTTTCCTTCCTATGCCGATGTACGAGGGCACAAGACGCACCACGTAGAGGCCGTCATCGTGGAGTTCAATCCCCAACAGGTTTCATATGAGAGCTTATGTAAACTCTTCTTCGAGATTCACGACCCGGCACAGACCGATGGTGTTGGTCCTGATTTGAGGCCACAATACCGCAGCTGTATCTTCTATCGTAATGAATCTCAGAAGCAGACAGCCGAACATGTGACGGAACTTCTCCGTAGTAAGGGTGACGAGGTCAATACCTTGCTCCTGCCAGAGGAGACATTCTACATTGGTGAGGCCTACCACCAGCATTATTATGAAAAAACAGATGGTGAGCCTTATTGCCATCTGAGAACGAAGAAATTCTGAGAAGTAATTTTCAGCAAAATATCAGAGAGGTAAATAAAGCATTTGTAGTTGATAAATCATTGATTAACAATAAAACAATATCCTATGAAACTTAACAAAATCCATCATGTAGCCGTGATTTGCTCCGACTATGAGAAATCCAAGCATTTCTATACAGATGTGCTCGGAATGAAGATTGTAAGTGAAAACTATCGTGAAGGACGCGACTCCTGGAAGGCAGACTGCTTTCTTGGTGACACGTATGTCATAGAACTGTTCTCTTTCCCTAACCCACCTGCACGTCCTTCTTATCCGGAAGCAGCTGGACTGCGTCATCTTGCTTTTGAGGTGGATGAGCTTTCGGTGGCTATAGATGAACTTGACAATAAAGGTATCGCTCATGAACCCATCCGTACAGATGAATATACAGGCAAGCGATTTGTATTCTTCAGTGACCCAGATGGTTTGCCGATAGAACTGTATGAAAAATAAGAATCTGTTCAATCGTGTCTGATATAATGCAGCAAGTAAGTATCCAATATTACAGTTCGCCTTGTGGAGAAATCATCCTGGCATCGGTGGACGATGAATTGTGCCTTTGTGATTGGAATGAAATGCCATGTTCAGAGCGCAATAAGCTTCGGCTTTCGCGGTATATGAAGGCAGTGTTCAAGATAGAAACATCCCCTATCCTGGAACTGTCCAAGAAGCAGCTGAATGAATATTTCACCGGCAGCCGCAGGACATTCGATATTCCGTTGCACCCTATAGGAACCGATTTTCAGAAAAAAGTATGGGGTGCATTGCTCAACATCCCCTACGGAGAAACAAGGAGCTATAAGGAAATAGCCATAAGTATGGGTAACCCCAATGGCACAAGAGCCGTGGCAGGTGCCATCGGAGCTAATGGCATCAGCATTTTCATTCCCTGCCATCGTGTTATCGGAAGCAATCATCTCCTTACAGGTTTTGCCGGAGGATTGGATGCAAAGAGAAGGTTATTAGAGATTGAAGCAGAACAAAAACAACATAATGTTGATTTTCAAATAAGAAAATAAAAAAGACAAAAAATAAAAGAAATGAACATCAAGTCAATAGGCAGTAAAATCAAGGGAAATCCTACGATGGTAGAGGGTACGGTGTATTCCATGCTCATCATCTGTAGCATTTCCCATTTCCTGAACGATATGATTCAGTCGATTATCCCTTCCATCTATCCGATTGTGAAGGATAAGTTCGACTTCTCGTTTGCACAGATAGGCATCATCACGCTGGTTTTCCAGATGACATCTTCTATCCTGCAACCTTTCACAGGACTCTATGCCGATAAGCATCCCCGTCCCTATGCCCTCTCCATCGGCATGTGTTTCACATTGGTGGGCCTGCTCCTGCTGGCTTTCGCCGAGAATTATTTTCTGATTCTTCTGGCTGTAAGTGTCATAGGTCTGGGTTCGTCTGTGTTTCATCCCACGGCTTCGAGAGTGGCACAGATGGCATCGGGAGGTAAGAAGAGTCTGGCACAATCCATCTTCCAGGTGGGTGGCAATGGCGGTTCGGCAGTAGGACCACTGCTGGCAGCCATCATCATCCTGCCTTTCGGACAGCATGCCATTTCCTGGTTTGCCCTTGCAGCCTTGCTTGCCGCCATCATCATGGTAAGATTGGGAGTCTGGTATAAGGCACGACTGACTTACGTGGTGAACCATCCCCAGAAACAGCCCCTTCTTAATACCCATATCTCTAAAAGGGTGAAGTATTGGGCTCTGTTTATCCTCATCATGCTCGTGTTCTCCAAGTATTTCTATACGGCATGCATTACGAGTTACTTCACCTTCTTCCTGATGGATAAGTTCGGCGTATCGGTACAGACCTCGCAGCTGTGCCTCTTCGTATTCCTTGCCGCCTTTGCTATAGGTACGGTGGCAGGAGGAATGCTAGGTGACAAGTTTGGCAGAAAGTATGTCATCTGGTTCTCCATTCTGGGAGCAGCACCTTTCGCCATCGCCATGCCTTTCGTCAACTTCACGTGGACCATCATCTTTACCTTCCTGTCAGGATTGATCATTGCCTCGGCTTTCTCTTCCATCGTGGTATATGCCACCGACCTGATGCCAGATAAAGTGGGATTGATAGCAGGCATTTTCTTCGGCCTGATGTTCGGACTGGGAGGACTTGGTTCAGCGTTCTTCGGCTGGTTAGCCGACAAGACCAGTATTGAGTTTATCTTCCAGGTGAGTGCCTTCCTGCCATTGCTCGGCATCATAGCAGGATTCTTGCCGAATACCCAGAAGAGAAGCGTTGAAGAAACTGATGAAAACGCAAAGTAAATGAAAGACTTTGATTTTAAATAATTGTATAAGAGAGTATTAAAAATGGAACAAGAAGAAAAGAAATAGAAATCTCAAGCTGCAGAGAATCAGGTATTCTGCCCACCGCAGCAGCCAGCTAGTATCCATTAAATATATAGGAGATTCATATATATAGGAGACTCATAAAAATGAAAAAAGATTCAAAAGGAAACCAAGCCAAATATGTAGAACTCAATTTGTTTCCTGAGGAGATAGAGGATCATCAGAAAGACTCTGTCTCCTCAGACAGTAAAGAAAACCATACTTCTTCAGACAAAGAGTATGATTTGACAGATCTGTTTGAAAGACTTTCCGGGTCAGCTTTCCGCAGCCGTTTCCATCTCTCGAAGAAGGATAAGGAATATATTGCAGAAAAGGGATTGGCTACCATCCGTAAGCATGCGGAGGATTTCGTTGCCAAACGTCTTGCTCCAGCAGTGATTCCCAATGACGGCAAGCAGACACCGATGAGAGGTCATCCTGTATTCATTGCCCAGCATGCTACCGGCTGCTGCTGCCGTGGTTGTTTCTTCAAATGGCATCATATACCTACCGGAAGACAGTTGACAGAAGAAGAACAGCAATATGCAGTGGCGGTACTTATGACCTGGATAGAAAAACAAGTTTGAAAAGGAATTTCTTTTTCCTATAAAGGCTAGAATTTTCATGTCCAAAACTCTTCTTCGCCAGTGGGTTGCATCTTGCTCCCGCACTTTGGGCAAGTATGCATATCCCACCTGTGAATCCTGTCAGAACCACATCTTAGACATAGCCTTCCTACAAGAGAATTAAAACTAGATGCAGCATCACCAATTACTCCACCCACCACAAGAGGTACTATGTTTCTGCAGCCAGGACAAGACATGGCTTCGATATGCTGTCCCATGAAGCCACGTCCCTCATATACTTCTGTCTCGTACCCACAATCCTGGCATCTGAATATCTTCTTTTGTGACATAAATAATCTCCTTTCTTACCATTTTAACACCCAACTTGCATTGGATATCTTGCCAATCTATACCATCATCGACATGATAGAGACTGCAGGATAACCCATAATATAATGAAGCAAATAGGTTCGATACTTCATTATATTATAGATTAAGCTTAAACCTTTTTTTAAACATAGCCATCTCTCTAGCTGGGATTTGAAGCAGAGTAGCTAAACTTTCCCATTGACTAACTGCTGCTTGAACCTCTTGGATGATGATTTCAGCTTTCTCCCTCTTAATCATGTAGCTTTCAGATGAATCAAGCAGAATATTGATGTCTGCCTTGTTTGAAGATTCATTTATCAGAAGACTCTGATATTCATTAAGGGTAGGATTCATATCATAGGTTGGTGATAGAGTCCAGCCCTTTGGTGTGAGCAGAAAGCCATGGTTTCTGAAGTGGTCATCAGAATTTCCAATGCAGATGTTGAAGACAACCCTTCGGTAGAGTTCCAGAAGATTTTTCTCTACGTCGCAGCAACCTTGGAGTATGAAATCAACAATATCGAGATAACCATAACCACCTTGTGCATTTTCACCATCCTTTAATCCTAGCAGAGACATGGATGACGCAAAATGGATTCTCTTAGCTTCTGTAGTTCGGTCAAAGCGTTTAGACAGGAGTGTGTGATATTTTCCCAATCCTCCCAACACCCTGGTTTGAGCTACCAGGATACCAGCCTTTTGAGCTAGCAGGTGAGAAAAATGCTCCCAAAGTCCTGCGTCATAGTCATCTTTTCGAGAAGGAAACTTCGCGATGCATAGATTACCTTTTTCATCCAATACGCCTGCTTTAGGTCTTGCGCCACCCAATGAAGTACCAGGTTGGATGAGCTGCGCTATCCATTTTTTCTCAGGCAAAACATCATTCTCTTCAGATCTCTCTACTTCTTGACTGGCATGAACCAATTCTCTAATCTCTGTTAATGGGGTATCTTGAGAGATGGAGACACATTGATATAATCACCTTCCATTTCCTTCTTAAACCTAAATCCACCCATTCTGGAGGAGTCATCGATGCCCATGAGATAATCGAATGAGGAAAGAGGTCTGACTGCTCTTTTTTCTTCAGCGGCCTGTATCTGTTCTCTTCTTTTGAGCAAGGTACGTCCCCACCTATCTGGCAAAGCATCAGAAAAACATCCGAAAATATCACTTCCTGGCTGGGTATATTGCATGCCTGGGTAATTGTTGATGTCTTCCGAAAGCTTAATTCCGGCATGAACCTTAAGCCAATTCTCATCAAACTTAAATGCATAACTGCCAGAGCCGCGCAATTTTTCATAGCACAACTCCCCTACCAGCTCCCCTTTGCCGAGCCAGTTAAAATCAGCGAAAACAAACAGTCGTTCCATTCCTATTCCTTTTTAGATGCTCGTTGACGATGCTTCAGTCCCATATCCTGCAATGCCCTTCCGAGTTTGTCATCCTTTGCCAGGAGCAAGATGTCATCATCCAGCTGAAGAGCATAGAGTACACGAAGGTAAATTCCGATGGAGACCGTTGGTAATCCCTTCTCTACCTTGCAAAGTGTAACTTCCGAGCATGTTGCCCTTTCTGCAACTTGTGCCATGCTCAGGTTGCGCCGTAATCTGGCAAGCTTAATCTGCTCACCCACGATTTCCATCTTTTGAATCAACTTCCTTGGAAGTTTGTTTGCCATTGTATTCTTTGTCATAGCTTTAATCTTAATTATAATATGAAAAAATACATAATTTACTTCATTATAAGATGGGTTATCAAGTTTTTTTAAGAATAATTAGATGTATTAAATTAAACGCAGAAATCTGCCGGCATTACTGCCAGCAGACCTCTGCGTTTTAATTATATTGAAAATCAGATATTTGTTACTCTGAAACAGCAGCCTGTTCTATCTCTGTTGACTCCTGCTGGGCGTTCTTCTGTGGAGTCTCCTGAACCTCAGCTGGCTGCTCAGATTGGGTTGTTTCTACAGACTCTGCTGTTGTCTCTGCAGGAGTCGCCTGCTCTGTTGAATTCTCTGCACCCGCCTGAGGCAAAACAGGTGTGCTGATCTCTGCTGAATCCTTTGGAGTTTCAGGTGCTACAGTGTCAACTGGAACTACTTCTGAATTATCTATCATCATTTTGCTTGATGCAAATACGTTACTTACTGAAACCATTACCATAGCTGCGATAGCTGCAAAAACGAACTTCTTCATAATCTTATCTATTTTAAATTGTTACTATTTATTGTTATTTTCTCTGTTTTGGGATTCATTATCGAACCCACTATTCATGGTTGCAACCTGCATGCCAAAAGATAATAGAAAAGATGATAAGCTTGATATACAGAGACTTATAATTTGTGTGCCATAAATTGCCCCTGTGGAATTTTGGGAAAAAGTGTAGAACTATTCCCCAAAAAACTGGGGAATAGTAAGATTATGGAACCACGTAATATCATCTATAGCAATAATGTTTCCTTCGATTTAAATATTCCAGGTCTTCTTGGTGAGCATAGGCTTCCTTTTCAAACCTGATGTTGTAATATGCCCACATCCAATTCTGATATCTGAGAAATAAGAAAAACCATTCTATGATGTACCAGAGGTAGAATGGGATATACAACAACTCCCTTGCTTGAGCCGTATGTATAAGCTCATGGTTGAGTTCTTCTTTAGAAAGCTCTTCGCAAGTAACAATTATGCCAAAGAGATTGATTGCAATGAAGCTTTTCATGAAGGAACGTCTCTTGATTCTGATAATCCTAGTCATCAGCCATAAGATTGTAGAGTTCATCGAGGAAGTTAATCATCATGCTACCATTGCCTCTAGACAGGGAAGCTGTCCTTTCTCCGGCAATTTCCATGGCTTTCATGGCATGAAAAGATGCTTCCAGAGGATCGGAGTTCACAGCAAGGAATGCCCCAACGATACCAGTGGCAGTACATCCCATTGCAGTAACCTTGCTCATCATGGGATGTCCTTCATGAACATAAGCCATTCTTTCGCCATCCGTGATGAAGTCTATGGCTCCAGTTACAACTATGATACAGGAAAGTTGCTGAGCCAGTTTCTTAGCCTGTTTCTCACCTCATAGGTTTCCTGGTGACTATCCACTCCCTGCATGCCTATCTGGTGAGAGTACAATGCCTGAATCTCACTGGCATTTCCCTTGATGACTGCAGGTAAGCGGCTCCGCGTTTATACCTTGCCCTTTATCGTAAAAGTTCTTACCTTTGCACCATAATTTTAAAAGCAACGCAATTATGAGAGCAACAGAACGTTATGAGAGGGCATGGAATGCCTTCCAGATTCATTTGAATCATAATCCAAAAGCCAGTTTGATTCCTTTTTTAAAGGAACGGCATGTAAACCATCGCTCGATGCATAGATGGATGTCAGAGAAAGGTTATTCTGTTAGGTTAGCCAAACAACAGATTCGTCTGCTTCAGGCCGAAGCCCGTAAGGAATGTTCCGAAGCAACAGCCAAGGACACTGGGATGATGTTCCTTCCCATGGAAATGTCATCCGATTCCGTCTGCCCGGAAAATTATCTTTTCGGCATAACCTTAACCTTTCCCAATGGAACGATAGTCACCATCAAGAAAGGTAGTGCCAAATCAGTCATGCATCTGATGAAACTTTACGAGAAGGAGGACTTGCTATGTTTGGATTAAACGAAAACACCCAGTATTACGTCTGCCAGCGATATGTCCGAATGAACATGGGCATAAATGGCCTGTACCAGATTGTGAGGACGGAGATGGAGCTGCCGCCACTCGGTGGTGCCGTCTTCATCTTCTTCTCAAAGAATCGCCAGCAGGTAAAAATGCTAAAATGGGATGGCGACGGTTTCTTGCTGTATCAGAAGCGACTGGAGCGAGGAACCTTTGAATTACCATTCTTTGATCCCCAAAGCAAACAATGCAAAATGCCGTACAAGACGCTATCTGCCATCATGAGCGGAATTTGCCTGAAAAGTATGAGATATAGGAAACGGCTTAATCTATAGGCGCATAAGATTATATTTAATGAACTGTGTATCAACAAGATAGAAAAATAAATATCTAAAAATCCTTGCATATCTCGATATTTTTTCGTACCTTTGCACTATGAAAAAGGACGAAATTATAGTACTTTTAAAGGAACAGCTTCAGCTTGCAAACGAACAGCTTCAGCAAGCTAATGCTACGGTGAGTTCGTTGACTACACAGGTCAGCGAACTCATTGAACGTATAAAGTCATTAGAAGAATTACTCGTCCAGAAAGGAATCGCCATTGACAAAGCGAATCGTCAGAACAAGGCACTCGGCAAGCTCGTTTCAGGCAAGAAGTCCGAACGTCAGGAAAAGAATCCACAAGACTCGATGACCCAGGAGGAATTTGACAAGAAGAAAACAGAGCAGGCCGAAAAGAGAAAGGCACGCAAAAACAACGGAGCCAAGCGTGACATGCATTACGAGATGAAAGAGGTGCATGTTACGATAGATCCAGTCATGGATGCAGAGTTTTTGAAGACGTTGCGTCTCTTCGGAACTCGTACCTGTATACGTTACAGCATGGAACCCATCAAATTCATCAAGACCGTGTATCACATCAACACTTATACTGATGGAAGTATCATGTATCCGGGGAAAACTCCGCCGGCTCTGTTGTTGAATTCTTCCTATTCACCTTCCTTTGCAGCAGGACTCCTGCAGATGCGATACATCTATTCCATGCCGGTAGAGCGAATCATCAAATACTTTGCCGACAATGGGTTTACGTTAAGGAAAGCCACGGCAAACAAACTGATTGCCAGAAGTGCCGATGTACTGGAAAACTTCTATAAGGCTATCTGCCAAGTAGTGTTGCAGCAGGATTATGTCTCGGCAGACGAGACATACCATAAAGTGCTGTTAGCCAAGACAAAGCCTACGGACAAGGGTTCGAAGAAAGGCTACTTCTGGGCTGTAAGTGCGCCTAAACTGGGACTTGTCTTCTTCGTATATGAGGATGGATCACGCTCTGAGCAGGTCATACTTAACATATTCTCTGATTATAAAGGTACCATACAGAGTGATGCATATGCTCCTTACCGGAAACTGGAGTCGGATGCTTATCCTGACATTATGAGAATCGCCTGCCTGCAGCATGTCAAGAGAGATTTCATCGACTGCGGCAAGGAAGACAAGGATGCTCAGGAGGTCGTAGATATCCTCAACAGATTTTATCGAGAAGACAAAAAACATAAGGTTGGGGTAAATGGATGGACCGTTGAAGACCATCTAGCCTATCGGCAGTCATATGCACCGGACATTTTGCAGGATTTATTGGAGAAACTGGAGGAAATATCTTCCAGGAAAGATTTGCTGCCCAAGTCTACCTTGGCGCAGGCGGTCGGCTATGCCCTTAATGAATATAATGCCATTTGTGACATCTTCAAAAGAGGTGATACGGCTCTCGATAACAACTATATTGAGAGAATCCAGAGGTACATATCACTATCAAGAAGAAATTCAATGTTCTTTGGCTCGCACGAAGGAGCAGGACGTGCGGCTATCCTATATTCCATCGCCATCTCATGCAGACTGAATGGCATCAATCTGTTTGAATACATATGCGACGTAATAGAAAAGACTGCAGAATGGCAACCAAATACTCCATTAGAAAAATATAGAGACTTACTTCCTGACCGATGGAAAAAGCAGCAACAGCATTAATTTAATCAGCTGTTACTGCTTTTTTTTGAATTATGCAAGGTATAAACGCGGAGCCGCTTACGTTAAAATTAGATTTTTTATACTTCTCTACAAATTTACCAAAAACATATTAAAACAATTTAATTTTCAACAAAAACATATTAGATTCATTTTTTTATCAGTATCTTTGCAGAAAATATGAAACATATAGTAATGGTATTTAAAAATGCACTTATATTGGATAAACATAGATGTAATGTTCCCCATTACATCCTCAACTGTAGTCTTCGGAAATAATATCTATCTTGCTTGAGATAACATATTATTAACGAATTTAAATTTACATGGGTTTAATCATTTTATATTTTTTAGGTGCTCTGTCACTATCCTTTTTATGCTCCGTCCTGGAGGCGGTATTACTTTCTACTCCGATGTCGTTTATCTCGATGAAGGAGAATCAAGGCAACAAGACTGCCTCACTGATGAAACAGTATAAGAACAACGTAGACCGTCCGGTGGGTGCCATCCTTTCGCTCAATACCATCGCTCACACCATCGGTTCTGCCGGTGTAGGAGCCGAGTCAATGAAACTCTTTGGCGAAGAATACTTCGGCATCATTTCCGCCATTCTCACTCTGTTGATTCTGGTACTTTCAGAAATCATCCCGAAAACTATCGGAGCTTCATATTGGCGCTCTCTTGCCATGACATCTACCAAAATCATCCGTGTGCTCATCTTTATCAACTATCCTTTGGTACTGCTTTCGGAACTTATCACTAAGGTATTTACTCCGAAGAACCACCAGGCTTCCGTGAGTCGCGAGGAGGTATCGGCCATGGTAGACGTAGGTACTACAGAAGGCATCTTCCGTGAATCGGAAAGCAAGATCATCAAAAGCTGCATTCACCTGGCAGGAGTAAAGGCAAAGGAGGTGATGACTCCATCCATCGTAGTAGAATCAGCCAACATGAATCTGACTACCAAGGAGTTTTACGAACAGAAAGAATGGAAATTCTCACGCATTCCCGTTTATGACAACAATAAAGATATCATTGTGGGATACGTATTGAAAGATATGGTTCTCAAATTGGTTTCAGACGATGAGTTCCAAACCAGATTATCCGAACTGATGCGTCCGATTCTTTCCTTCAACGAGGATGAATCTCTATACCAGATATGGGAAAAGATGTTGGAAAAACGAGAACACATCTCTATCATCGTGGATGAATACGGTTGTCTGAGAGGAGTGGTTTCCATGGAAGACGTAATCGAAACGATGACTGGCGTAGAAATCGTGGATGAAGACGATGTGGCTGTAGACATGCAAGCCTTGGCTAAGGAAAAATCGCGTATGATGCACCAAGGTGTTGCTTCTGCCATTCCTGGCAGTAAAGCTTAATATTTACAGAACATTGCATTTTAACAAGAGAGGGTGGGTCATGGAGTTATGACCCACCCTCTCTTATTTATCCAGGAAATATCGCCACCTTGATGACTCCATCCCTGCGGTTCTCGAAAACATCGTATGCCTCTTCTATTCTTGAAAGCGGGAAACGATGGGTAATCAGAGGAGTGGTATCTATCTTTCCCTGGGATATCAAATCAAGGATTTCCCCACAGTCACATCCATCCACACCTCCCGTCTTGAAGATGAGGTTCTTGCCATACATATCAGGAAGCGGAAGCATCTGCGGCTTGTCATACATCGCAACGATGGTGACGATGGCATTAGGACGGGCACACTTCCAGGCAAGCTGGAAGGTATCAGGTCCACCTGCAACCTCCATCACCACATCAGCTCCCCCATGCAGACTATGTTGTTTGACAAATGCCTCACAATCCTCCGGTTCAACAACCATCACCTGCGGATAATGGTTCTGGATGAACTCTCGCCTATCCTTTGATTTCTCACAGACGATGATGTTTCTCGGATTCTTGAGCAAGGTGCAAAGCAAACAGCAGACACCCGTAGGGCCAGCACCGATAATCAAGACAGTATCCTCTTCCGTAATTTCAGATATTCTCGTAGCCCAGAATCCAGTAGCAAGGATGTCGCCAACGAAGAGTGCCTGCTCATCGCTTACCGAATCAGGAATCTTGTTCAAGCCGGTTGTAACATAAGGAACCCTCACATATTCCGTCTGCCCGCCATCGATTCTGCATCCCAGTGCCCATCCGCCATGTGGAGATGTACAATTGTTCACGTATCCATGCTTGCAATAGAAGCATTCTCCACAGAAGGTCTCTACATTCACGGATACTCTGTCTCCCGGCTTCACATGGGAAACCCTCTCTCCTACTTTCTCTACAATGCCTACCATTTCGTGGCCAATAGTAATCCCCGGTACTGCGCGAGGCACAGAACCATGCTTGATATGAAGATCACTGGTGCAGATACTGCTCAGCGTTACTCTTACGATGGCATCATGCTCATCTATTATCGTAGGCTTCCCTTTTTCTGTGAAGCCAAACTTTCCTTGCTGGATATATGTAAATGCTTTCACCTTAATTATATATATAAGTACATTAGTGTCCAATAAAAATTGGACACGTTAATTAATTAATCAAATAGTCCCTTAAAAAGGGGATAATCGAGTTCTTTGACATCGTTGAAAATAGTCTTATCAAATAGATCTCTTAGGCGGGTTTTGTCCGTCAATGAAATGCTTAGAATCTGCAAAACTTCATATGTCGAGCGTTTCAATTGCATATCATGGTGCACAATAGCCACGAGACAATAAGTGATAATGGCAACACTAATCTGTATGCGTACAGCATTCTTCGTTGTGTCCCAGAATCTCTTTATCTTAAGATGCTGCTTTAGCCATTTGAAAAATAGTTCAACCAACCATCTTTTTTTACATTCTTTGGCATTCTTCGCTTCCATTTTACCATTTTGTACTTCAAGTTCGTTTTGGCTCTGACTACATAGTAGGAACCTGTAAGATGAATCTTATAAAGTTCCTTGAAAGTATCATAAGCCCTATCGAAAATGTAGTAACTATTTGGTTCATACGTAATTGAAGACATTGCTGTAGAATCATGCTTTGATGCTGTGGTCACAGTATAGAAAGCTGGAACTTGTGCTTCTACGTCATATAAGACATGTGCTTTGACTCCTCCTTTCTTACTTCTGAACTTTGCCCATGGAAAAGTTGCAAGACACAACGGAATAGTTGTCGAATCAAAAGCATACTTCTTTCCTGGTATATTCAAAATGCTGGTTTCTCGCTTTTTGCAAGCTTCCTTCATCATATAGAATGCAAAGTCTTCGAAAATCCTGTAATCACGAGTCTGATTGGCATAAGCAAGAGTTGCTTTTACGATAGTATTACGTCCAAGCCCCAGATGATATTGCGTAGCTCGATGAGCTTCCAATGCAACTATCAAGTCACGTAAACTCTCACGATAGCTCAGTTGCCCAAACATCATTGCAAGAAGCTGGTTCCAGCAAGTGAAGTGTTTCACGTATCGGTTGCCATCATACTTGCGTACGTAGTTGTTGAACTGAGTTCTATTCAGAAATGCAGTAAGTTGAACGAAAACATATTTGTCTTGAAACATAGTAGCCAATTCTTTTTGGCTGCAAAGTTACAAAATCAAGTCCGTTTCATTGCAAAATACTGCATAAAAGACTATAATTCAACAGTTTCAAAGATCGAATTGCCCTTTTTTATTGGACAGTAGTGATATAAGTATTATTATTCACGTGTAAGCGGCTCCGCGTTTATACCTTGCCCTTTATCGTAAAAGTTCTTACCTTTGCACCATAATTTTAAAAGCAACGAAATTATGAGAGCAACAGAACGTTATGAGAGGGCATGGAATGCCTTCCAGATTCATTTGAATCATAATCCAAAAGCCAGTTTGATTCCTTTTTTAAAGGAACGGCATGTAAACCATCGCTCGATGCATAGATGGATGTCAGAGAAAGGTTATTCTGTTAGGTTAGCCAAACAGCAGATTCGTCTGCTTCAGGCCGAAGCCCGTAAGGAATGTTCCGAAGCAACAGCCAAGGACACTGGGATGATGTTCCTTCCCATGGAAATGCCATCCGATTCCGTCTGCCCGGAAAATTATCTTTTCGGCATAACCTTAACCTTTCCCAATGGAACGATAGTCACCATCAAGAAAGGTAGTGCCAAATCAGTCATGCATCTGATGAAACTTTACGAGAAGGAGGACTTGCTATGTTTGGATTAAACGAAAACACCCAGTATTACGTCTGCCAGCGATATGTCCGAATGAACATGGGCATAAATGGCCTGTACCAGATTGTGAGGACGGAGATGGAGCTGCCGCCACTCGGTGGTGCCGTCTTCATCTTCTTCTCCAAGAACCGCCAGCAGGTAAAAATGCTAAAATGGGATGGCGACGGTTTCTTGCTGTATCAGAAGCGACTGGAGCGAGGAACCTTTGAATTACCATTCTTTGATCCCCAAAGCAAACAATGCAAAATGCCGTACAAGACGCTATCTGCCATCATGAGCGGAATTTGCCTGAAAAGTATGAGATATAGGAAACGGCTTAATCTATAGGCGCATAAGATTATATTTAATGAACTGTGTATCAATAAGATAGAAAAATAAATATCTAAAAATCCTTGCATATCTCGATATTTTTTCGTACCTTTGCACTATGAAAAAGGACGAAATTATAGTACTTTTAAAGAAACAGCTTCAGCTTGCAAACGAACAGCTTCAGCAAGCTAATGCTACGGTGAGTTCATTGACTACACAGGTCAACGAACTCATTGAACGTATAAAGTCATTAGAAGAATTACTCGTCCAGAAAGGAATCGCCATTGACAAAGCGAATCGTCAGAACAAGGCACTCGGCAAGCTCGTTTCAGGCAAGAAGTCCGAACGTCAGGAAAAGAATCCACAAGACTCGATGACCCAGGAGGAATTTGACAAGAAGAAAACAGAGCAGGCCGAAAAGAGAAAGGCACGCAAAAACAACGGAGCCAAGCGTGACATGCATTACGAGATGAAAGAGGTGCATGTTACGATAGATCCAGTCATGGATGCAGAGTTTTTGAAGACGTTGCGTCTCTTCGGAACTCGTACCTGTATACGTTACAGCATGGAACCCATCAAATTCATCAAGACCGTGTATCACATCAACACTTATACTGATGGAAGTATCATGTATCCGGGGAAAACTCCGCCGGCTCTGTTGTTGAATTCTTCCTATTCACCTTCCTTTGCAGCAGGACTCCTGCAGATGCGATACATCTATTCCATGCCGGTAGAGCGAATCATCAAATACTTTGCCGACAATGGGTTTACGTTAAGGAAAGCCACGGCAAACAAACTGATTGCCAGAAGTGCCGATGTACTGGAAAACTTCTATAAGGCTATCTGCCAAGTAGTGTTGCAGCAGGATTATGTCTCGGCAGACGAGACATACCATAAAGTGCTGTTAGCCAAGACAAAGCCTACGGACAAGGGTTCGAAGAAAGGCTACTTCTGGGCTGTAAGTGCGCCTAAACTGGGACTTGTCTTCTTCGTATATGAGGATGGATCACGCTCTGAGCAGGTCATACTTAACATATTCTCTGATTATAAAGGTACCATACAGAGTGATGCATATGCTCCTTACCGGAAACTGGAGTCGGATGCTTATCCTGACATTATGAGAATCGCCTGCCTGCAGCATGTCAAGAGAGATTTCATCGACTGCGGCAAGGAAGACAAGGATGCTCAGGAGGTCGTAGATATCCTCAACAGATTTTATCGAGAAGACAAAAAACATAAGGTTGGGGTAAATGGATGGACCGTTGAAGACCATCTAGCCTATCGGCAGTCATATGCACCGGACATTTTGCAGGATTTATTGGAGAAACTGGAGGAAATATCTTCCAGGAAAGATTTGCTGCCCAAGTCTACCTTGGCGCAGGCGGTCGGCTATGCCCTTAATGAATATAATGCCATTTGTGACATCTTCAAAAGAGGTGATACGGCTCTCGATAACAACTACATTGAGAGAATCCAGAGATACATATCACTATCTTTTACCTTTGCACCTGGAAACAAGTTTAAACGAATTGGTTAACGGGTGTTAAGGTGAACTGTATGTCACTCTAGAATATCACTATTTTTTGATTCAGTCCTTCGCCAAGCCAAATGTTTTCTTGTTTCCATTTAATGCTAAAATGTCAATAATATGGATAAGGAACTTTACTTTGGCGTAGATGTCTCCAAGAAGACTCTCGACCTTGCTTATTATGATGGTGAAACCATCGACTGGAAGAATGCTCATATTAAGGTGAGCAATGATGATGCTGGGTTCAAAAAGATTGGCTCCTGGGTCGCAAAGGTAGGAAAAGACTTCGATACCTTTTTGTTCTGTATGGAATATACTGGACTCTATAACCAAAACTTCAGATTATGGCTGGAATCCAAAGAATATATCTATGGTATGGTGGAACCTCGCAAAATGCATCGCTTCGAGCCAGACTTGGATGATGACCAGCGCTCTCTAGACCGTATCAAGACTGATGAACTGGATGCTTTCAGAATAGCAATCTATTGTGAGCAGAACCACAAGAAGATTCTTCGCAATCCCTCCAAACTTCCTTCACCTGTCTATTTCAAGTTGAAGAGATTGCTGGCAGAGCGTAAGCAGAACACCAAGCAGTCAACTCTCTATAAGCAGCAGCTTCATGATATCAGCGCATACGATACAGACTTATCCGTTGAACGCAAGAAACTCCTGCTGAAGAACATGCAGGAAAACCAGAAAGCAATAGACAAAGAGATTGACAGCTACATGAATGAAGATACAAGCATCAGAAAGAATTACAATCTGCTGACCTCCATTCCTGGCATTGGTCGCATCATAGCGTTGGAAACCATTGTATTGACGGAAAATTTCACTGCAATCAGCAATCCTCGCAAATATGCCTGTTACATAGGAATAGCCCCTTTTAAAAAGGAATCTGGTACCTCAGTAAGAAAGAAAACGGGGGTTTCCAAGAAAGGCTTTTCTGAAGCCAAGGCAGACTTATCCATAGCTGTCCTTTCCGCCATAAGGAACAATCCTTCAATAAGAGACTATTGGATACGCAAGAGAAAGGAAAAATGCGGTGGCATCGTGCTCAATGCCGTCAAGTTCAAGCTGGTCCTTCGTATGTTTGCCGTGATAAAGCGTGGAACACCATATGTGGAGACAGATGCATATAAGAACTAAAATGCAGCAAAAGTGAACTATCGCACTTCTTAGAGCATAACTATTTCCCGACTAAGTCTTTTGTCTGCGTTTTTTTCACTACCTTTGCCGGAGCATCTGAAATGGAAGGAACTCCGGACGGGGGTAGTGAACTATTTTGTCTTAGACAAAGACCTTTCCCTGATCTAGTCTCCCCAGCCTGAAATGCCAGGTCAAGTGCCGTTTAGGGAATT
Organism: Segatella copri; assembly: GCF_019249795.2. Lineage (NCBI taxonomy): Bacteria > Pseudomonadati > Bacteroidota > Bacteroidia > Bacteroidales > Prevotellaceae > Segatella > Segatella copri. Next base: position 11,970 of record NZ_CP156893.1, on the reverse strand, counting down.
AGCCGTGGAAGCTTTTAAAAGATGTGGCTTACCCTGACATAGAGAGCTCCTTCCTACAAAATGCGGTACAAAGGTATGAAAAATAAATCATTTATCGGCATCGACATCTCAAAAAATGTCATTGACGTATCAATTTTCTGTGAAGAAACCCCAATTAAGGACTTTTCTCACGATGTATTCAACAATTCCCGCAAGGGATTTGGCGAAATGTGCACATGGCTCAAGAAGAATCATGTGGTTCTCTCGAACAGTCTCTTCGGAATGGAGTTCACCGGCAGCTATTCCATGGAGCTGGAGAAGTTTCTTAATACCAGGAACTATCAGTTCTGCATGCTCTCCACCCATGTGGTAAAGCATTATCCCATGGGGCCCAAGGACAAGAGCGACAAGATTGACTCTGCCAAGATTGCAGACTTTCTCTATCGCTATAATGGTACTGAATGTGTCAAGCCTTATAATATGCCTGACAAGACCATGCAGAGACTCAAGGCACTGATGAATGAGCGTAAGTTCCTGGTGGAACAGCGTACATGCTTCATGAACAGAAGACAGCTATGCATCACAAAGGAAGATGCCCAGTTATATGATGGCTACATCAAAAAATTCAGCCGTGACATTGAGAACATCGAGTTGGAAGAACAGAAGTTGCTGGCTACAGACGATAGCCTCTTGTCTACTTACAAGAATCTTCTGACAATACCGGGAATAGGCTTCGTCAATGCCATAAATGTCATTGTCATTACCCGAAACTTTACCGCTTTTGAAACAGCAAGGCAATATGCCAGTTATGTCGGCGTGGCACCGCACTTCCGCACTTCAGGCACCAGTGTGAAATGGCGTCCCCGACCTTCAGCACGCTGTGATGGTCAGGCGAAAGCAGATCTATCCATGGCGGCCACAGTTGTTGTACAATATGATGCAGAGTTACAATCATTTTATAACCGTAAATTAGGAGGTAAGCAAGATTCAGACACAAAACGCAAGGCATTGAATGCCGTTAAGTTCAAACTTGTTCTCAGAATGTTCGCTATAGGTAAGCAGAACAGAAAATGGGAACCGTTGGATTCAAAGAGCAGCAATGAAAAACTTGCAATATCATAAGTCCGAAACAAGTGAACTATAGCAGTCTGTGCTACTGCCATTTAGAGTCTTGTAAAGACACAAACACGGATAACTAATTAGGAATCTAGCCACACGCTATTAAAAGAACGAGTTCCGTGTTGATTTGTAACAGAAAAATCATTTTTGACCATTTCTGCTACCGATATTTTAGTGCCTGTATGTTCCAAAATACCTCTTTTGTATTTATTAACACAAAAAGTTGCTCAAAAATTTGGCTATGTCTTAGGAATCAAGAAGAAACTCAATGTTCTTTGGTTCGCACGAAGGAGCAAGCCGGGCGGCTATCCTATATTCTATCGCAATCTCATGCAGGCTGAATGGCATTAATCTGTTTGAATACATATGCGACGTAATAGAAAAGACTGTAGAATGGCAACCCAATACCCCATTAGAAAAATATAGAGACTTACTTCCTGACCGATGGAAAAAGCAGCAACAGCATTAATTTAATCAGCTGTTACTGCTTTTTTTTGAATTATGCAAGGTATAAACGCGGAGCCGCTTACATTCACGTTAAATCATGCTGCGAAGTTACAAAAAACATTTTAATCATACAAGAAAAAATACAGATTCTTTCTCACCTTTTGACCTGTAAACTATTAAAAAGTCTGTCTGTTTTTACAAGTAAGACCATTTTTTGTGTTTTTTCAGCAAACAAAACCATAAAATATACTCTGATGTTCAAATAGTTAGCCAAAAATTTGGAGAATAGAATATTTTTTCTTACCTTTGCAAATGAAAGATTTGAATTCAATATTTTTACAAAATATAGCATGTATCAAGATTTAGATTTTACTGATAACAATTACTATCAGGAAGATTATATAGATTCGCCGGTTGATGATTTCGACTGGATGCCTAATTTATTTGCCAAGCTCGCAAATCACCTGCGAACTTCAACTTCTGCTGATGTTATCAGACTGGGAACCATCGGCTGCATCAGAAACAATGAGCCGGGAGATGATTCACTTCTCCAATGGGAAGAAGTAGAAACAATGCGTCGCTATATAGATAGCGTTAACAGAGGCTTGGGTGCACCAGAAGATTCCACACTCCAGCAGTTGCTCCATTCTACAGAATGGACTAACTATGGTATTTTTACCATGAACTTTATCTCGGATAAGAACCTCGACTATAAAGGAATCTGTGAGGTTGAAAATACAAATCTCTCATACGCCAGCATGGCTTTTTTAATTGCTCTGGTAAAAGGGATGAGTATGATTAATCTTAAACATCCTTCAGCAAAGGGAGAAAACAATCATATTTTCACATACGTAATTCCAAGTCAATTCTCCACCTTTTCCTTTGCTTCATTCCTCAATGTGGCCAATACACGTCTCGCTAACAAAGAAGATATTTCTGAACAGGAGATTGAAGAGTTGACCCAACTTGCTTTCAAGAGTCGCTACTGGAAACAAGAGACCTCACTCAAGAGTGAAGACAGCGAGTTGTTCATCTATGTCCTCAAGAACATCATTTCGGAAATTCTAGGACTGAAGCTTGACATCAATGCGGAATCCTTTGCCAAACAGGCAAAGAAGGAAGAGAAAAAGACCGCCACTCCAACTGTAGATAACCATAAGAAAAAGAAGAAGGAGAAGAAGGAAAAAGAAAAGACTATCCTGAAAGATAATTCCAAACCTTCTTTGGCATCTACGATGGTAAAAGTCTTAACAGAGGAGTCCCTCCCGCAAACCAAAGAGAGTCTTATTGATAAGACTATGCAACTCTATCCTACTCTCAAGATAAACTGTTTCAACACCACCCTATCAAGACTCCATAAAAATGAAGTTCTGAATTATTATAATGGTGGACTGATTGGAATAAAAGGCAAAAGATACGGAAGAGGCTACAAGATAATTAGCCGTTTACATAAACATAAGGAAACAGATTAAGGCTAAATTTTGTGCCAAGAAAATCCAAAGGCAAAAAGACCATTGGGCTTTCTTGGCACTATTATATAATACTGTAGCAACAGTTAAGAACAAACCTTGACACAGTTTAAATTACACCCCCTAGCAACAACTAACGTTTGAGACGCTGCTGACGTCCCGGCTTCATCATCTTCATTGCCATGCCGAAACACCTCCTTCTGAAGTCCATATCATTTTCATCGTCTCGTTTACCCCATCCGGTTCCTGGTCCTCCACCGCCACCGCAGCTTTGAGCTATCCTTGTAGCTGCATTCAGATAACCCAAATATAAGGATGCTGCAACCGAACATAGATTTGCAGAATTTTCTGCTACATTTTCGATAAGTGAGCCATCGAATATTTCGCCAACTGTCCTATCCAAGAAATCTCTTTGGCTCGGAGATAAAGAGTTTCGAAGTTCACCATATTTAGATAGACGACTTTTCATATCAAGTGCTGCCATGTGAAAACCGAGTGAGCCAAATTCATGGCTGACTTTAAGATTCACTTTCGGAGCAATCTCTTTGTATTTCGCTTTAATCACCTGATATTTACCTTCTGCCTTTGCCGTTTTTTCTACAGCCAAAGCAGTTTTCTGTTCTTCTGAACTTCTCTTTTCTTCGGCTTCATGGGCTTTTGCTTCCAATTCTGCCTTCCGTTGTTCCGCATCATGGAGCTTGCTTTCTGCAACTTTTAGCTTATCTGCCTTGTCAATTATTTTCTCTTCTGTTTTCTTGATTTCGGCATTAATTTTTGAAAGTTTGCGGTCTGCCTCTTCCTTAGAAATCTTTCCTGCAGCAAGGTCTCTATTGAACTTTTTAATCTCCTGTTCTAGGTCTGCCTTATGAGTTTCAAGGTTCTTGATCATCGTAGCTAAAGCCTTCAGACGAGCAGCAGAGTGCTTGATTTCCCTGCTAAGTGAAGCAATAATTCCACGCTGATTGGTAATCGTTGAATTTTGCTGTTCGATGGTTTTGATGTTTTCTCGAACCTCTTCTTCCTTCTCCTGAGCATCCTTCCAGAGTTTCCTGCGATACCCTTCTGTAGTACGATGAACAGCACCGGTTTCCTTGATACTATCCCCTCTCTCCATACCATACTTCAAACCTACCTCTTCTGCATATTCGGTATGAAGAGACTCCATGTACTCTACTAAAGCTTCTCTAGTATTAACACCTTTAGTAAATATCTTTTTGAAAGAGAATCTATTTTTCTCCGTAAGAGGCAAAACCGTACAATGTACGTGTGGGTTCGCTTCGTCCAGATGAACGACAAAAGCAGCTATGTTCTGTTCTCCGAATTTTTTACACATGAAGGCATACGCATCTTTTGCCCATGCTTCAATTTCCGGCATTCTCTTCAAGTCAGAATTGTCGGCTCCATGTTCCCAATCCACCTCCTGATTACCAAAAGCCAGGTTTCTCATTACCTCTCGGTTGCCACCCAAGATAAAGTTTGCGACAGTCCTGTACTTTGGATCCAGTCCCTGGTCAATGTATTTTTTGTTGGGGTTTACAATGCCACGTGAATCCAAATTTTTCTGTATTCTCTGGTTGATGGTTTTGAACTTATTTACTTCTGTCACTACCCCACCTTTACCCACTTCGAAGTTCAGATGTTCTCTTGAAGGGTCATAATTCCATCTGGCTTTCTGCGCCCTTTCGCAATCATCTAAACGGCGAAGGTGTTCGTTGCCTTGTGAAGACGAGAACCCTTTACTGGGTCTCATATCAATAACGTTTTTTGCTCCGCTCATGATTATCTATTTTAAAAAGAAAGGTTCTTAGGGAAGTATTCCCTGAGCCTAATACCCCCACGGCTTGCCGCACGAATGTCAAAACGTTTTACTTAACGTTTTTGGGGATTTCAGGGTGTTTTTCTAAAACCCCGTATTAGGCTACAGGGATGTAGTACATTCCCCTCTCATGCGCAAGCGCATTTGTAAAAGAACCTTACTTTGAAATTATACTTAATTTGTTATGTGAATAACTTTGTTTTTCCAGAAGAGATATGTGGCAAGGGCGAAGGGAGCTGTAAAAGCTTTCTCTGAGCCATCTTGTCAAGTTCTTCTTTACTAAGACTCATAACTATAATGGTCGGATTTACTGAGACCATTTTAGCCGAGAGAATCTGTTTGATATCGATTACATTCATTTGTTGAAGAGACTTCAAAAAAGAGACAACTGTCGGACGAGTCCATTTCCAGTCTTTGCAAAGTTGAGAAATGTAGTTGCGTTTCAGTTCTCCTTTTTCAAGACCATCAATATGCCGGGATAGCAAATATCTAAAAGCCTTGATTCTCGAAAAACGCTTTGGACTCACTATTACGTAATCATTGCCCAAAAAGTCCATTACCTCAAAAGGAATATGTATTGAGTATTTCTTTTCGATTGGAAGCCTAGTTTCGATAACGTTGCTTTGAGCTTTTTTTGCATTAATGATGTCTCTGAATCTTGTTTTATTTTGGTGTTCCATAAAATGACTAAATATTTACATATTAAAATGATAATAAATAAATGTAACATGAACATATCACGCTGCATTTCGATAAATCTCGTTCCATTCTCGAAACTCTCTTACAACGTGTCTGAGAGATTCTTTAGAACCACCCTGTCCATGTCCTACGAACTTTGGAAAAATAGCTCCTGCGCCCAATGCATTCGGAACCAATCAGGAGCCTTCCATCTATCAGGATGAGAGTAACAGAAACAGCTGCCGATAATGAAAATATAATCTTCTTCTGATTCAAACAAGTAAGAACATTCTCAGCTATACGATAGTTGAAAAGCAGAAAGGTACATAACAGATTTACCATTATCAAATTGTAAGGAGTTTGCGATGGGAGAAAAAGTAGATTTTTCTCCCACGCATTCCAAAGACAACTGCCCATTCCGGCTTTATCCATTTTCAAGAATGAAGAAGCTTCTCCAATCAAATGATTTGCTCTAACTGCAGAGAGGGTTGTTTCGTAATCAACATACTGAACAGCCAAAAGAACCATCACAAAAATAAGTGTAAAAAGTTTTCTTGCGCTGATGCTAGTTTTCATCTTTTCGTAGTACCACGAAAGAAAGGATACTACTTTCTTCCCGACAGAATCATATAAACCAACACATACCTTCAAGGTGGTCTTATAAATTGGTCCATCGACATTTTCATTTTTTCCTTCAAGGCAACAAGCTCCTTCTTGCAGCCTTCTACAACATCTACCGATGTTTGAAACTTCGGATGGCTATTGCGTCTGACCAGGAGAGATGCTATAGCCATCATACCCAATAAATGATTTTTTATCTTCATATTATTTCTAATTAATTATAAACCGCTGCAAAAGTATAAAATTTTGAAATAAAAATGTATCACGATTCGATATACCTTTGAAATTAACATTTGCAAAACACGGATAAGATACATATATTACTAATAATAAGGCAGTTAACAAATATACAGATAAAAACCTGCGCCCTCAATCGTCGGATCCGATCGAGGGCGCAGGTTGAGGTCGAGGACTTGGAGAAAACCAATCTGAGTGTCGGCATCGACTTGGGCTTGAAGGCTGTGCAATAATGGCGTCCATCGGTAGGAGTGAAATCTGTCTCCTTGATTTCTCCATTTATGCTGACATCAAATCTTGCATCTTTAGATGAAGCTTCTCCATTGCTTCTGGCAAGAAGATTAGGCAACTGGGTTGCTGGCTTAGTAACATCAGCCATCAACAATTCCACTTGATATTCGCCTTTTGGTGCATCTATCTTATATTCCAAGTCGCCTTTACGCCAAATCTGATAAATAGGTCCATCAATCGTATTCTGTATCTCAGATGTGGTACTTTTGTTTTCTCCTCCTATATATCCCCATGAGCCTGCCTTATAGGCTTGGTCTGGCAGTGGATTGTACCAGATATTCATCACATCTTCTGTATTACCATCTTTCCTGCCAGCATCGCCAGTGAGCTTCTCACCAAAACCTTTTGCTTCTAACGTTGAACTTCCGAAAGGCAATACTACATCAAAGACTGCAAGGCAATTTTCTACATTCTTCTTTCCACAGCTCTTGCCATTGACGAAAAGTTCCACTTCCGGCTCCCCACTCCGAGATGATCATCGGCTTCCTAGGATAGTTCTTGTACTGGTCTTCACACCAGCGGTCGAAACCATTCAACTCTCCCTCGTACAAGCCATGATAAAGATTCCAACCTACCACATCTACGAGGTTCAAGCCTATTCGTTATAAACATTGTCATATTGAAAGCCATCACACTCTTTCGCGTAGCATCTTCTTTCTTCAGAACCTTTTCCAACCGCTCAGCAAGTGCTAATGTACGCTCCTTGAAAGCTGGCCATTCTTTCGTGCAGGTCATGGAGTGCAGAGCAGTATTTCATTCATGTAGCCCCAGTTGATAATACTCGGATGGTTAAAGTGTTGCCGGATCATTTCCCGCAGATTACGCTCGCAATTATCTGCATAGCCTGGAGTGTCGGGCACAAGATCTATTATAGGAATTTCCTCCCAAGCCAACAAACCAAGCTCATCACAGGCATCCAGGAGAGCATCATCTTGTGGATAATGGGAGATACGGATATAATTGCTGCCCATTTCCTTCAACAGACGGATGTCGCGACGGTGCGGGGCTACACCTACAGGTGCCTGATCCTGATGACGGTTGAAACCACGCAACTTGTAAGACTTCCCATTCAAACAGAATCCCTTCTCGCCATCGAATGAAAACCAGCGGAATCCTACCTTATGGGATTTCTCGTCAATGGCTTTTCTTGTTTTTGTGTCGACAAGCGAAGTTACCACCTTATATAATATAAGTGTCTCCGGAGTCCAAAGCTCAGAATTACTGATGAGCTTAGACTGTAATTCCATGCGCCTGGTTTCGCCGGCTTTCAGAGTCACTTTTTTCTTGAAAGTTTGCAAGAGTTTTCCATCAGGCGCAAACAGTTCATTCCTGACCTCAAAAGTTGATGGTTCTGGCTTCACGTTGGGCCATGACTGGTATAACCATCATAGAACTTGTGAATGCGGTGAGAAATTACCTTTTAAACAAACAATTATCCAATGTACTAAAAGTCAAAATGTACTCGGTCGCCCATTGCTCATAGTCTCGGTCCCCGTTCCTCATCACGTCAGTCTCTTACTAAAATGTTTCTTACTTGAAAGCAGTTCAATGACAAAATAATAACCTAAAAAAGAAACTTACTTGTCGTTTTTCCGACAATTAGTCAATTCTACAATTAGGCAATTAAGAATTTGATTCTCTATAAGGATAAAACCACATTTCTGTTTACCTAAAATCATAAAACTACGCATAAACCACAAAACTGTTTACCAAAAATCACTGCATTTTGTAGCACAAACCACTATTCTATTTACCTAAACCACTAAACTGTTTACCAAAAACCACTATTTTGTTTACCAGAAACCACAAAACTGTTTACCTATCCTAGTAAAAAGCAGTTGCTCCTTTTTAGGTAAACAGAAATGTGGTTTTTACCTAGTAAAATTCATGAGAAAAACAGGTAAACAGAAATGTGGTTTATGAGAAAAATCGATGAACGTTCTGCCAGGTAAACAGTTTTGTGGTTTTTAATTTCTTATTCAGTTGCTACTAAAGAAAAAATCAAAAAGTCTAGACAACTCCTTTATGCGTTTTACATAACATACTAATATACTGATAGTTATACACATTTTCAAATTGTATTCAGGTGCCTGATTTCAAATAGAATAAGATAAAAAATAGTATCTTGTCAAGATAAAAACCACAAAACTGTTTACCAGAAACCACTATTTTGTTTACCAGAAACCACAAAACTGTTTACCTAAGAATAAAAGACTGATATAAAAATGATATAACTTATTACATATCAAATTATAACATGGGATTTGGTAAATAATTAATATAACCTCAAAATGGAATGAATTATATACATGACATTTCAGGTAAACAGTTTTGTGGTTATGATGATAAGCCATTCTTAAAAGCAGGTAAACAGAAATGTGGTTTTACATATCAAAAAGAGGAAGTACGGTACTCCCCTACTTCCTCTTCTGCTTTCTTGTTCTGCTCAGCCTCTATAGAATACAGGCATGAATGAACCGACACAGTCAAAAAATTCTTGTGCCAGCCTTTCAAGACCCAATGTTTTCAAAGCAGCAAAATCATCATCACTAGCAGCAATACAGAATCTGTCATTCTTGATTCCTATGAATTTGCATCTGCCCAACAGGGCTTGCTGACTGGTATCCTGTACCATCGAAATAAACTGATTCCATTGCTCAAAACCTTGAGTCGTGTCTACTTCTATCTTCTTGTCAGGATTCTGATATACATGCGCAAAAAGATCTCCCTGCTGTATGGCATCATCAGATGTTTTCTTTCCCCTATTACGGTTTATTTTTTCATTCAGACGACGAGCAATATCTGCATCTTTATCTCCGATATGATTGATACCTACATCCGTCCGCTTGATATGGAAGATAACATATTCAGGATCACCCTTATGCTTTCCGTTCCGATAAATAAAGTCTTCTTCAGAAAATTCATCAAATACGATATCTGTCTCACTGCGACTAGCCATTCTGTTGAGATCTTCCCTTACCACATCGAGTACCTGTTTTCTGAATTGCGAGAATTTAGGATATTTATTCATCACAGGCTCCCCCTTGTCGTCAAGCAGAATATTGCCATGTTCATCAAGTTCTACCAGACCCAAATACTGTTTCATCGGCAAAAACCCAACCTTAACATCCAAGCTCTTGTCTAGTCCCATCTGACGAAGCAGATATATATAGAGTCGAGGTGTATTCACCTTCTTGGAATATTTAGCAATCATGGAGATATGGTGAATATATCCCTGACGCATGTCAAAAAGGCTCATGGTGAGTTTTGGATCTATCTCAAGTATTACTTCACCCTTGATGCGTTCTACTTTCTCACCATCGCTCTTTGTATAGCCTTTCTGCGTTGTCGGAATCTCGATGTTTGAAAATACGTGCTGTATCTTCTCTGTCTTGCTATCCGTCTTTACACGCACCGACAGGTTGAGGATATCGTTCTTCAGCGTATCACGCAGATTCTTATAATTATGAAACTCCGTTGATACCTGAAAATCCTTGATGTCTATTTTGATGGGCGGAATCTCCATAACAGCATGCTCTATTCCTTTCTCGAAAAGATAGTCGGAGCGTGCATCTCCAAGCACTCTCTTCTCGGTAAAATACTCTTCAACATACTTCTGCAGATGGGTACTTGCAACCATCAATATGTTTTGTTGCAATAATGTATATTGCTTATCCAATTTTGTCAGCGAAAAAGGTGTGTTAATCCACACCAGATTCTTGTTTCCTTTTGGTTCACTCATATAAAAACCACATTTCTGTTTACCATAAACCACAAAGTTGTTTACCTAAAACCACTTTTTTATTTACTTAAAACCACATAAATATTTACCCGAAACCACCAAGCTATTTACCATAAACCATATTCCTATTTACCTAAAACCACTTTTCTATTTACCATTTCAAACATAACTCATTATTAATCAAACTATTATACTCTCTGTAATAAATAAGAGATATATAATTTATTATAAAGAATAATCTATAATTATCATTCTTTTGGTAAACAAAAATGTGGTTTTTGTAGGAACTTATACCTTATTTTTAAGCTTAGCGCTTTTTTAGGTAAACAGTTTTGTGGTTTTCACCCTTTTAATAACTACTTTTTGTTTGCTTACTTTTTCAAGTAATCCATCAGGATATTGTAGAGCAGGTTTTCCTGTGGGATATCATCTGAGAGGCATTTCATCTTCAGGAGAAGGAGTTCTTCCTTGTTAAGATATGTAGCCACACTCGTTCTAGTGCGTCTTTCCTCTGCAGTCCAGTAACTTTTTCTCTTGCGACCACCTTTAGATATATTTTTATCCTCTTCGCTTTTTGCCATTTCTGTGTTTAATAAACTTGGTCGGTCGTTCATACCCATATTTTCAAGAGACTCACCAATTTCTTCTAAATTTCTTTTTGCTACAGCCATAATTCTTATATTTTATAAGTTTATCTTCTTTTGTTTTATTATTACATGTTTCAACCTACCCTACCAAGATTAGATTTTGATGTTGAACATGCGCTTGATAGCAATTTCGTAATCGATACCTGTACTTGAGTAAGGTGCATATTCGAATATGCTTTGTCCGTGTGCCTGAGCTTCCAGGAACTTTACAGAGCGTCGGATACGGCAAGGCAGAATTAAGTCGCCATGTTTTTCGCCTAAAAGTTTGCTCAACTGCTTAGTTATCTTGGTTCGTTCATCTACCATAACTGGCAGGAGTCCAAGTAATTCCAAATTATCGTTCATGTGGAACTCTTTCACTTCATCCATTACGCTGAGTACTTCACTTACTCCCTTGACAGATAATGCTTCCATCTGTACAGGAATCAAAATCTTGCTTGCTGCAACCAAAGCATTATAAGTGTTCTTGGAAAGTGCTGGAGGACAGTCGATGAAAATGTAGTCGAAATCATCAAATACGTTTTTCAGTCCTTCTCCTGTCATGTCATGGCAATCGTTGTCTTGCAAGCATCCCAGTAATACCGTGTAGCTCTTCATCTGTTCTCTCAGTGAAGGGCCTCCAGGAAGGTGTTGTTCTATATTTTCCATCTGAGCAGATCCTGGAACTGCATATACCCCATTTTTACATTTGTAGACTGGCACACCACTCTGTTTGCACATGGCGTTGTATATGTTATCATTTTCGTTATCTCTCACTCCGAAAAGCGAAGAGAGGTTGCATTGTGGGTCTAAGTCTATTACCAGAACCCTGAGATTGTGATTCAACCGGACTATGCCAGAAGCCAGAGACTGCACAGTAGCCGTCTTGCCTACTCCACCCTTGTTGTTCACTACTGCAACAATTTCCTGTAGTTCATGTTTCAT
>NZ_CP156892.1:300000-510659 GCF_019249795.2 Segatella copri | reverse complement strand
CCTTGCGAGCCATGGGACTCACCAAGGTTCCTCCTTATTGGTTGTTTCGAGAGAACAACTTCCATGGCGTGAACCTTGGCTACATGTCAGCGGCCAAGACCATTCCAGACAGTTCGGGCTTTGACGTGGAAACCATGTCGGATGCAGAGCTTGAAGACGTGGTTCGCACGAATGCGACAGGCGTGCCGATGGTCTTGCCCCTTCGATTCCAGCTTGAAGAGTCTGGAGCGCAAGAGTGGCTTTTCCCCATGGAGCCAATGATCAGCGTCAATGGGCAGAACATACTTGTGAGGCGAAACGTCTCAAAGGGCAAAATCAGGGGAAGCATCAAGGAACGTTGGACGCAGGATGACTACAGCGTGAGAATCGAGGGCATCTTGATGGGCATGGATGGCAAGTACCCTGAGGCGGACGTGGCAAAGCTCAGAAGTTTCTGTGAGGCTGGTCACGTGAAGGCACTGAATCCATTGCTTGAGATATTCGGCATCAGCCAACTTGCCATCGAGAGTTGGGACATTCCCTTCACTTCTGGCACTATCAATCAAAACTACACCATACAGGCCTACAGTGATGACATCTACAAGTTGCTGTTGAGCCGTGACGACTTAAACGCATAGAATTATGTACACCATGGCATTTGACATCAGAATCGGCACATACAAGCTCTGTATGATTGACAAGGTAGAAATCCATCGTAGCGTGGAACTACTTGCGGACACGGCTGTCATTACTCTTCCTGCATCAGAGTACAACCATGCCCTCCAGGTCGAAGACAAGCTAAAGCGAGGCGACAAGGTGATAATCACCCTTGGCTACGAAGAGGCAGGACTTGAAACTGAGTTCGAAGGATGGCTTCAACGCATATCCACCGATGGAGGGAACGTCAAGCTATATTGCGAGGATGACATCTTTCTGTTCCGAAAGGACATGAAGAACGAAGTGCTTCAAAAGGTAGCCTTGAAGGATCTCCTTGCCAAGGTGGTCTCTGGGTGTGGTCTCTCATTCAAGGTGGAGTGCTCCTATTCCTGGACATACGGAAAGTTTGTCATCAACAACGCAACTGGCTACGATGTCTTGAAAAAGGTACAGGAGGAATGTGGGGCTGACATCTACCTACAGGATGAGACCTTGCACATACACCCTCCAGGCGAAAAGATGGGTGTGGAATGCTTCTATGACTTCGCCCTGAACGTGGAGGAAGACAACCTCACCTATCATCGTGCGGAAGACAAGAAAGTGCAAGTCATCGTGAAAGCCCTGATGCCAGACGGAACCGTCAAGGAAGTGGAGACTGGAGCAACTGGAGGCGACAAGATAGAAATCAAGTGTGCCACCAATGACGAACCCTCCATGAAGGCTCGTGGCGAGCTGGAGGTGAAACGTCGAAGCTTCGACGGCTACGAGGGAAGCATCACAGGATGGCTCATACCGGTTTGCCGTCCATCTGATAGCGTCACGCTCCATGATGCCGATTATCCCTACAAGGATGGCACTTACTTTGTGACAGCCGTTGACACCGAGTTTTCAAGTGCTGGTGGAAAAAGAAAGGTCAGTTTAGGATTTAGATTGAGTTGATTATGGATGAGTACAGACAATTACAGGAACATTTGAGGGCATTGGCAGGTGGAGGCAAGAGCATCGCCATCTACCAAGGTATAGTGAAATCCGTTGACGGAAACCTCTGTGAGGTGACCGTGGGAGGCATCACCATCCCAGGGGTAAGGCTCAAAGCCTCCGAGATAAAAGACGATGGCTTGATGCTGGTCACACCCAAGGTGGGCAGTGCCGTGACCATCGGCAGCTTGTCGGGAGACCTCAGGGAACTTGTCGTTCTACAGGTTGACCACATTGAGACGATCGTCATCAACGGTGGCAAGCTTGGAGGTCTCATCAACATAGGGCAGCTGACCCAAAAGATCAATGAGCTTGTGGAAGCCTTCAACAACCATACACACCAAGTGACCGTGAGCCACCCTGGTGGAACTTTCACAACGGTCAAACCAACGGATTCCGCAAAGTCGTTCAACAAGGGCGACTATGAGGATGAGAAAATAAAGCATTGACATGGAAGGAATACAACTTGAATACAACAAGGATTCTCCAATCCTGGAGCCAATGGTGTCGCATGGCTCTCTTCTGGTGGGTGACGTGCTCAGACAGAACCAAGCCCTGCTACTTACCCTTCACAATGGTGAGCTGAAAGAAAATCCATCCGTTGGCGTAGGCATCAGCGACATGTTGCTTGACAACGATCCAATCTATTGGAGAACGAAAGTCAAGGAACAGCTGGAAATGGATGGGCAAAGCGTCGAAAAGGTGACAATCACCCAAACTGGCATTCAAATAAAAGCAAAATATTAAAAACGAACAAAAATGGTTTTAGAACATTTCTTGAATAAATTGACGGTGGTATTGTCCACTGTGTGGGGATGGCTCCTTGCCATATTCCTGATCATAGCCAATTTCTTGGCAGGTTACGAGACGATGGTGGGCTTCACGGTGGCAGCTGTGCTGATGGACGCAGCCTGGGGAATCGCATCCAGCTTGAAGCAAAAGCGATTCACAAAGAGCGAGCTTGCCAGGGATTCATTCAGCAAGTTGGCGGTGTATGGTTCCGTAATTGTGCTTTTCATCCTCATTGACAAGCTCATCGGGGCGAGCAACGGACTCACCACAAGTGCCATCTGCATTTGCATCATCCTCGTGGAGCTATGGAGCACATCCGCAAGTATGCTGATCTGTTTCCCGAACATGCCGTTCCTCAAACTCCTGAAGAAGGCTCTTGTGGGAGAAATCGCAAGTAAACTGAACGTAAAAACAGAGGATGTGGAAAACGCCCTCCAAGCATTGAAAAGAAAATGAGAAGAATAGAATTTATCGCAATCCATTGCACGGCTGGCAGCCAAAGCACAACCATCAAGCAACTCGAACTGGAGTTTAAACGCAAGGGGTGGAAATACCCTGGCTATCATTACGTGATTCTTCCAGATGGTAAGATTCATCAGATGTTGGCCGTGGAGAAGGTAAGCAATGGCGTGAAAGGATGGAACTCAAAGATTATCAACATCGCCTATATCGGTGGCATCGACGCAAACGGAAAGCCAACGGACAACCGCACAGAGGCACAGAAGAAATCATTGGTGAGCCTCTTGAAGCTATTGCGCAAGACATATCCAAATGCGATTATCCAGGGACATCGTGACTTTAGCCCTGACTTGAACCATGATGGCAAGATAACACCCAATGAGTGGATCAAGGCTTGCCCTTGCTTCAATGCCAAGGATGAGTACAAAGACATCTAAAAACAAGACAAAATGAAACATTACATTTATTTACTCCTGGCAGTGATCATGTTTGCCGCCTGTGGTTCGAGCAAGAAAGTGGAGTCTTCGCAGAAGCTTGTCTTGAAGGATTCCGTGAACATTCGGGATTCCATTGTTTTCAAGGACTCCACCATCATCCGATATGAG
Source organism: Segatella copri (assembly GCF_019249795.2). Lineage (NCBI taxonomy): Bacteria > Pseudomonadati > Bacteroidota > Bacteroidia > Bacteroidales > Prevotellaceae > Segatella > Segatella copri. The sequence continues at coordinate 507,189 of NZ_CP156892.1, read as the reverse complement.
TTGAACGTGATTGATTCCGTGAACATCAAGGATTCAACCGTGCTGACACTTGACAAGGACGGAAACGTCCTGAGCAAGGAAAAGTACCGAAGCACGGAACGTAACCGAAAGGCAAGCAAAAACGAGTCAACGGCCCAGACGCAGCATGAGACCAACAAGCAAAAGGCAAACGAGCGACATGACCAAAGGCAAGACGAACAAAAAGAGATTGTCAAATCTCAGTCTGGCTATATGGACAAAATCTTGAACTATGCCTTTTGGCTTCTTATTCTCACTTGCCTTTGTGGCTCTGTATATAACGCTGTGAAGAAAGGCAAAAAAGATTAAGTTATGAAGGCAAAGGTCAAGGACGGACAGACGATGGCAGACATCGCCATCCAGGAGTTTGGCTCATGGGAAGCCATGATAGCCATCGCCCAAAAGAATGGAATCGGCATCACGGACATCCCAGAGCCAGGAACAGAGGTGAAACTTCCAGACGGCACATGGAACAGAGTCATGCAGAACTATTGCAAGAACAATGACGTAAGCCCTGCAACCGCAAGGGACAACGGCAATGTCCGCCTGAGAATCTTTGGCGAGGAATTTACACAAGAATTTGAGTAACATGGCAAGGACTGTATCAGAAATCAAAAAGACGATGACGGATGCCTTCATGGCAGATGCCAACATCCGTGAGAAATATGGGCTAAAAGAGGGTGACACATGGAATCGTTGTTTTTCATCCGTAAGCTTGGAGAACATCATATTCTTCATCGTGGCAGCCTGTAGCCATGTGCTTGAAGCCATCTTTGAGCAATATACGAAGGACGTGGATGAAAAAGTCTCCATGGCCGTGGTCGCCTCTGTGCCATGGTACTACAAGATGGCCAAGGCGTTCCAGTACGGTGACAGCCTTGTGTTGAACGAGGCCACCCAACAGTATATGTATGCCAACATCGACGAAAGCAAGCAAGTGGTGAAGTACGCAGCCGTGAGAGACAGGGGCACGAGCGTACAAATACTTGTGAGCGGTGACAAGGACGGCAAGCCTGTGGCACTTTCAAACGACGTTTTAACGGTGTTCAAACAGTACATGAACAGGGTGAAGGTCGCAGGAGTGGTTCTTTCCATCCGTTCCAAGGAGGCTGACAGAATTGTCATCAGGGCAAAGATTTACGTTGACCCATTGGTCATCAATTCGGATGGCACTATGATTTCCGATGGAAGCAAGCCTGTGGAGAATGCCATAAACTCATATTTGAGTGGCATCGTATATGGTGGAACTTTCAACAAGACTAAGCTGACAAATGCCATTCTGAATGTTGATGGAGTGAACGATGTGGAACTTGGAGAATGCTCCTACATGGAAGATGGTGGCACGAGCTACACAGAGATTAAAGGAAATAACTATACGGCCTTGGGCGGTAGCTTCATCGCAGAAGGTCTCACAAACTCATTGAATTATGTGGTACAGGATTGACTTGACGAAGTTGGTGGTACAATTACTTCCACCTATTTTGAGAAGTAAGTTTCTCATAGCCCTGTTGAAGGCTCTCATCTTACCTTTGGTATTCATCTACGACAAACTGATGGAGCATCGTGACAATGTATCGGAAAAACTTGACATCACGGCCAATGTCATATACTTGGAGAAAATCTTGAATGATGCGTTCTTCCTGTCAGATCTTCAAATTTACATCGAGACGCAAGAGGAAGACTTGACAAGCTATTGGCATTTCAAACATGAGGATGCACCATGCAAGTATTTGCACAAGGATTCAAAGACTGGTGTCATTTTGAAATACAAGGAAGAAAGCAGTTACAAAGACAGTTTCGTCGTATGGGTTCCAACGTTTCTTTGTACATCGCTTGACTCCAATGAAGACAAATACAAGGGCAAGAACCTTACAAGGATAAAGGAACTGTTATCGTTTTACAAACCAGCTGGACGCACGTACAGCATAAAATTATACGATTATGAATAAGCTAATTTTTAGTGAGGGCGGTCAGCCTGTTTGCTTGGATGACTTGAAGACACTCCAAGACATGATAGTCGAAACCATCAAGCCTTTATTGTTGGCCTTGGTTAAGACAAATGTTTTCATCCTGGATGACTATGACTTTAGAAATTCTGAAATTGACACGGAAAAGATGCAGACGAAATTCATCTTGTCAGCAGGCACGCTTGTTGTTGATGGTGACTTTCTCTCATGGCCAGACACTCCTTTGGCTATAGATAATTGGAATCAACCTATATATATATGCGTCAAAAACAAGGAAGAAGATGTCCGAACTTTTGAAGATGGGCAAAATCGAAATTGCACTCAATCCAAGGAGGTTTATGTGAGTACGGATTCAACAGGTGCTGACCAAGCCTATAATTTATATAATTTGCATCCCTTGCTGGATTTGCTTTCCTCTGCCCTTGGTCTTGGCTCAATCAAGGAAAATGCAAAAGTCACCTTCTTTAATGGATATTCGGGTAAGGTTAAAGTCAACGAGGCAGACAATGACAGACAACTTACAATCAACATCAGTACATCGGCTAAGAGTTGGGACACTTCTGATGGAGCTCTTTCAAAAGGAATACTCTTTAAGTTTGATGACAGCAACGATAGTGAGTATCTGCAAGGAAAGGTCAGTCCTACATTTGATTATCTTGGAAAGAAATACCAACTTGCTGTTTGTGCAAAGCCTGTTGCTCCAGTAGTCCTTCTACAGCCAGAAGGAGGTTTCCCTGAAGACTTCTATGATGATAGTTATGAATTTCCTATTATTCCTGTATCTGTTACATTCAAATATAGTGAGTTTAAATCAAACAAATAAACTATGGAATCAATCTACAAGTTACAACAGCGTGCAGAAACCTTGCGTCGCAAGACGCAGGTAGATAGTATCTCCCCAGAGGAAGTTGGCAGCCTTCATGCCGATACTTTGGCATACCTTGCCGATATGGAGCAGAATGCGGATGGTCTTGGCATCCATCAGGTTTACAAGAGCTATGCAGCCATGAAGGCAGACAGCACGGCTCCTATAGGCAGCAATGGCAAGGCACTTCGCTTTGGCCAGCTCGTAGCCATATACGACGCAAAGAACTCCACCCAGCAAGAGAGTGGAAATGTCTATGCCTTCCAAAAGGGCAATGACACAGATCCTTGGTTATTGATGGGTAATCTTGGAAGCATCTATGCCCTACAGCAACAGGTTGACCAGGAAATCATTGATCGAGCCAAAGCGGACACAACTTTGCAAGCCCATATCGACACGGAACAGACCAACCGCACAAATGGTGATGCGGAACTCTTGAAACGACTCCAGGGAACCAGTGACAACAGCAGCGCACTGAGCGACCCATTCGTCTCGCTTGGCAATCTCACAGATGGCGATACCACCAAGGAAGCCCAGCTTCAAAACAAACTTGATGCAGCATGTGCCACCTCCGATAACTTCAAGTTTGTAGGTGAGATGAGGGCGCAGCTCAACGGTGTGAATATACAGGTGAGCCAGTTTGTCATTGGCTATGACCAGGAATATTGCATACAGGTGGCAAGAGGTTCCATCGCCCTCAATGCAGAAAAGCAGATAACAAGCGGAACTGTCTTTTCCGAATATACCAGAACCCACACAAAGGATGAAGGATGGACGGAATGGACACTTTGTGGTGGCAAAGCCTTGGCAGACAACATCCGTGAGAGCCTTGCCGTGGCAAATGCGGCAACCGTGAAAGCCATCACGGACAAGATTGGCGAGGCAGGCGGCATCGCCCCGCTTGACTCAAACAAGAAAGTGCCAAGCTCCCACCTTCCAGAAGAAGTCTATGATGTGGTCATGGTGTCCTACTGGGACACTCCATCTGCCTCCATCGTAAACTCATACAGATATTCATCGGAAAACAAGCAGTTGGAAAGGCTCCAGGATCTCGTGGTGGGAGAAGATGTCAAGCCGACATGGGTGAAGCAGACCATTCGTGAATCTGTCATCTATGTGGATGTCATGGGAAAGGTTCCTTACATCTGGACAGGCAACGACATGGTGCAAATAGCTCCAAAGGCAACCCCTGCAAGCATATTCAATGCCACCAACGAGGTTCCAATCACTGGCTATTACCAACTTTCCGACAGCCAGAACGAGAGTATGTCTGCCATTCATGTGGCATGGAAGGAAGGCAAGGCTGTGAGCGGTCTGATCATTTCCTTCGAGATGTCAGCGAGCATTTGGAAGACTTACCAATACGTGGGCAAGACCGTGACCGAGACAAACTGGCTCAACACGGACAACTGGAAAGACTTTGGCTCACTCGCAGCAGGTTCCGAGACATACCTCATCATCGACAAGCTTGTGGGCAGTCCAGACGTGGGAAAATTCTGGTCTTTGGAGACCGCTGTCTCAGCCCTCCTGAAATACCAGGAGAAGACTGGTGTCATCTATGCGAAGAAGGGTCTCATCATCTCATACTCCACTGGTGAGAACAAAATGGACACCAAGCAATTCCAGGGTGAGGTGACGGATATTGGCGAAGTGGGTCTTTGGAGTGACTTTGGCGGTGGCTCTAAAATGGAGGCAAAGGATGAGCCTGAAAAGGATGGCAAGGACGCTTTCTCCACTGGAGGCGCATACAAGAACGTTCCTTCACAGATCAAGGTGGACACCGAGACCCAGGGAGTGGTCAAGCTTCAACTTGCCAATTCAGAGGGTGAGGGCATCGGTGACGAACAACAGTTCCCTGTTGGCACAGGCAGCGGTGGTGGCTCTGGTACCATTGTGAGCATCCAGTTTGAAAGCTCACCACTTTATGCCAAGGCAGGAAGCACCGTGCTCATCAAGGCAGCCATCCGAAGCATCACAACGCAAGGAGGTGGCGAGATCTACAACATGATAGAGAAAATCGTGTTGAAGGACAGGGACACAAACCAAGTCCTCGAAACCCTTTCAGTCAACAAGGCTTCGTCGGCATCGGGCGACACATACGACTTTGGCATAGACGTTAGCTCCTATTTCGTGACGGCAACCACCAAGCGTTTCCAGTTGGTGGCATACGATGACGCAGGAAACAACGGTTCGAGAAACATCAATGTCTCTGGTGTTGATGTGACCATCACAAGCGTCCAGACCCTCAACTTCACGCAGAACACCTCGCTTTCCGTCGGTGGATCCGCAAAGAGCATCCCGATGTATAAGTTTGCCAACAACGCCAGCGACAAGGGCATCAAGGCCATTGCGGAAATCTACATCAACAACCAATGGCAGGAACTTGGCTCATCAATCATCACGGACACTTATTCGCATTCCGTCAACATAGACCCACGCAACTGTCTGGGAACTTCACTGACACATGGAGCCTATCCACTGAGAATCCATGGCGAGGATGTGGGAAGCGGTGTCATTGGCAATTACCTCCATACCTCAGTCATGGTCGTGGAGGAAGGAAACAACACTCCCATTGTAGCCACAAGATGGTACACGGACGAAATCCAAGGCAAGCGCAAGCTCTACGAGTCAATCTCCATCGACTATGCGCTATATGTGGCCAACGACAACAACCCCAAGGCTGTGATTCTTTACGATGGAACGGTACAGAACAGCAGCGTGGCGTATCGCTCGCAGACATACACGTATAACAAGCAGGTGCTTGAAAGCGTACATGATGGCTCCAAGACCATCGACGTATATGTGGAATGTGGGGATTCCGTATCACAGGCAGCATCCTTCGTGATTGACGGAAGTCTGGTCGATGTGGAGGAAGTGAACACACAGCGAGTGTTCAACATCACCATGGACTCACGCTCGAACAGCGAGGAAGACAAGGCCATCAAGGACGGTGAGACCTCCATCAACGTGGAAGGGTCAAACTGGAGCACCAATGGCTTTGTCAAGGATTCCTTTGGTACTTCCTCCTATGGAACGGACAACGACAAGGGCATCATGTCCCTACGTATTGCTGAGAACATGAAGGCGGTGTGCGACTACAAGCCTTTTGCATCCAACAGCATTGAACAGAATGGAATGGCCATCAGCTTCACGGTCAAGGTCAAGAATGTGGAAGACAGAAACGTGAAATTGATAGACTGCCTTGGCGACAACAAGGTGGGCTTCTATCTCACTGGTGAGAAACTGGTCTTCACCTGTGATGGCGCAACGGCAACCAACCCAGATGACCTTGGAGCGCAACAGACAGCCGTGGTGTATTACGCCCAGGACACGGTGACACGCTTCGACATCGTGATAGAGCCTTCTGCCATCGCCCCATACTCTGGTATAGGAAGCATCAAGATATTCCGAAATGGTGACGAAGCTGGTGCTTGTTACTATGACGCAGGGAAGTTCACCACAAACGAACACACCATCGACTTCGACGGTACCAGTGCAGACATCTACCTGTATAAGATTACGGCATGGGCTACATACTTCAATTTCCGCCAGGCACTCAACAACTACCTTGTGGGCTTGAAGGACACCAAGGAAATGCTCAGTGAGTATGAGAAGAACCTGGTGATGGCATCGCAGACAGCTGAGGGAACGACCAAGGACCGCCCAACCATGCAAGCCTGCATGAATGCAGGGCTTTGTTGTGTCACACTCCTTAAAAATGCCGACACGGACAACATCGAGCAGAACTATCCTGGCTATCTGGACAAACTTGATGGCGACAAGAAAACCAAGGCTTACTTCGACTGGATAGTCAGGTTCCCAGACCGTCCATGGCAAGACTTCAAGGTGCTGATGGTTCCAACCGTAAACCAAGGCACGACCTCTTCACTCCGTCCTGTCAAGAACAAGAAGGGCAAGTTCAAGGGCTGCAAGGTCATCTTGCTCCATACAGAGGAAGACTTCACAGGTGAAGACTTGGAGAAATTCAAGCTATGCGAGAAGATGGCAGCCAAGGGCAAGATTCGTGTGAAGGAAGACGGCATGTGGTTCAACGTGGCGACAATCAAGGTGGACTACTCCGACTCTGGTGGCGCAAACAATGGAGCTACGATGGAACTGATGAACAAGCTCCAACGTGCCCTTGGTGAAGGTTATATGACACCAGCCCAGAACGCATACAAAGGAAGTGAGACACTAAATACATCCATCGACTCAGTTCCTTGCGCACTTTTCAGGACGGACATCAACTCCGTGGATGCCACCAATGAGTCATACGCCTACTTCCATGCGAAGGCCAATTTCAACGTGGACAAGAATAATCCTTCTTTCTTTGGTTTCGAGAAGGTTGACGGCTATACGGCAGACTGCCTGAACTATGGCGACTTCAAGGAACTTGTGGCAGCAAAGGGCCAAAAGCTCACGGACTTCAAGGATGAGGTGATGAAGGACACTTCCTCGCTCGTGGCTGGAAACATCTACATGCTTTCCGAGTATTGCGGTCCTTCCAACATATTCATCGAGAACGATGGAACAGGCTCCATGATAGAGACCACGGCCGTGGCAGACCCAACGGAAACATCGAAGAGCCTTGCAGAGGTCAAGGCGGACAAAGTGACCGAATATGACTGGACGGCAGTCTATCACACCTCTGATGACAAGTACGCCAAGTATAGCGGTGGAAACTGGATGGACACCACTGGCTCCATGACCTATGACAAGGCTACGAGAAAGTGGACTGTCACTGGAAAGGTTCTCAATCCAACGACGTGCTATGAGTATCTGAAATATGATTATCTCTGTTGGTTGAAGGGCGTGGACAGCGTGGATGACATGATGAGGATTGACGAGGCGACAGGCAAGCCAGTCTGGCTTTCCTACTATGAATGCCGATACCCTGACGATGATGACTTGAATGCCCTCTATGAGTCTGGGAAGAAGGTTCCATACGACCTTTATAATTTCCTCTTGTTTACACAGCAATGTAGCAACGACCTCACAGAGGCAGATGGCGACATCACCCTTGATGGGGCAACGGTGAGCGGAACAAAGGAGAACCGTCTTGCCAAGTGGTCGCACGAGCTTCACAAGTTTGCCAACGTCCGCAGCACCTTGTGTTATGTATGCGCAAGCGATTATATCCTTGCAGTCGATCAGCGAAGCAAGAACATGATGCTGTCTTTCTACAAGGACACGGATGGAAACAAGAGAGCCTACTTCAACCACTGGTATGATGGCGATTGTGTCTGGAACTATGACAACGACTGTGGTCTCACTGTTCCTTGGGACTTGGATGCCGTAAATGACCCTAAGCATTATTACCAGGGCTGGAACAGCGTAATGTTCCAGCAGTCATACAAGGCGGCAGTCTTTTGGCTTGATGGAAATGGGGAAAGCGCAGTCACCTTGCATGACATCGCACAGGACATGCGAAATGCAGAGGCAGACGGCATGAAGATATTCTCAGCGCAAGGTTGCACCAAACTGTGGTTGACAGACCGACTCAGCAAATGGGCAAAGGTCATCTCATCGTTCGATGGCGAAAGAAAGTACATAGAGAACTCCACCGCTGGAGCCAACTATTACTATGCGGTTCATGGGCTACGTCTTGACGATCTCCCTGAGACATTCAGAAAACGCTTTGCCTATCGTGATGGATATTACCAAGTGGGCGAACTTTACCAAAACCCATTCAAGATGCGTGCCGTCGGAAGCGACATCACCATCAACATCAGAGCTGCCAAGGATGGATTCTTTGGAATAGGCGTGGATCGTGCCGACGCTTGCGTGGACAGTTGCTATTTGAAGGCAGGTGAGAGCTACACGCTCAGAAGTGGAATGACGGCAACTGGTGCAGGAACCATGCTCTATGTGTTTGGAGCGAAGAACCTTGCCTTGCTTGACCTGTCTGGTTGCACCCCAAAGGCTGAGAGCTGGGACATCTCCAACTGTGAAATGTTGCAAGAACTGATTCTTGGTGGCGAATATTACCAGACCGTGGAAGGAAGTGGATCCATCACTCAACTGAACCTTGGAAACAAGCCGTTCCTCACCTCTATTGACGTAAGAAATACAAAGATTACGTCAATTACGGCTACCTATTGCCCACGATTGAAGACAGTCCTTGCCAAGAACTCACTTCTTTCATCAATAGACCTCGCAGAGACCTCGCCAATCGAGACGCTGCAACTACCATCTACGATGACAAGTCTCTCTTTCAAGAACCTTCCAAGGCTTCAATATCCTGGAGGCCTCTCCTTTGATGGCCTTGATGGTGTGAGAAGTGTGCTTGTGACAAATAGCCCAAAGATCAGCAGTACCCAGTTGTTGCTCGACTGTATCAATGGTGGTGCTAACATTAAGTTCATCCGTTTGACGGACGTGAATGTATCTGGAGTATCAAGCATTCTCCAAACATTGAAGGACAGTGGAGCCGTTGGACTTGACGTGAATGGCACATCTTATGGTGAGAGCGGAAAATGCTCAGGCTTGACAGGCCGATGGATAATGACAGACTTCATCTCCAAGGAGACGCTTGAAACATTGCAAGCCTACTTCCCTGAGTTGAATGTATATAACAGCCAATACAGTGGAGTTGTCTTTGATGACACGGTGAACGACCCTCAGAACATCACCAACCTTGACAACAAAACAGGCTACGACTACAGCAACGAATATAAGGCATCCGCACATGTCCTGCAAATTTGGAATGACATGAAGCCAGTCATAGGCATCTACGACCAGGGAAGTTCCAAGATGAATTGCATTCCTTTGGATGAAAGCGACTACTCGAAGCTTGCCGACGGTCGTTCGCTTGAAAACACATACGACAAGGGTGAGTATGATGCCTTCATGTATATCGGGCGATACTGGTACAAGGGCATCAACGACTACAAGCATGACAGAAAGTACTTGTTCTATTCGAGCCTACAGACAAAGCCGATGTCAAGTGCAAGTGTCACAAAGAAAGTAAAGCTAACGGAAATCATGCTCATGGCTGGTTGTTCCGTTTGTACTGACTCCATTGACACAAACATCTACGATGATTCTGAGAACCTTAAAATAGACAGCTCATCGACGTTCGTTCGCACCAATGCGAGCTACAACGCATATAAGATGGATGTGGAAGGCATGAAGCAGGTACGTTGGCCTGGAGTGACAAGCAGCCGTATCGGTGGAGTGTTCGTCAAGGAAGACGGCTCTGTCATCGACATCTACAACTTGACTGGCATGGCTTCTGACTCAGACTTCATGGAAGGTGACTATACCTTCACATCGGTTCCAGATGGCTCAAAGTATTTCATCTTTGCCGTGAAGGTAGCCAATGCGGATGGTGAGGTTATTGCCGTGGATAGTTCCGAACTTGAAGCAATAGAGCCAGACTGGGTGGAGCACAAGCCAGAACTTGTCGGGATCTATGAGGCAGCCATGCTCAACGGAACCCTGAGAAGTGTGACTGGTGTCGCTGCAAAGTTAGGTGACGGCAACAGCAACACATATACAGGATGGACGTATGACAGCGAGGGCAACGTGCAGAACATAGACCCTACAGACATAGCCGATCTTACCTTGCACTATACCTACAAGGACTTCCAAAACTTGGCATGGCTGAGAGGCAAGGGCTATCAGATGATAGACTACGAGACCAGCAAGGATGTGGCAAACCTCTTCTATGCGCTCATTGGAAACCGTGATGCACAGGCAGTGTGTGGCTATGGCCGTGGTGTTGGCTCATCAAGCAGCAATGGATGGACTAACAACTATAAAACAGGCTATTGGAACTCCATCGGAAAGGCAAACAGTCCTTGGAACAATGGCATGGGAAACAAGGTGCTCGGCATAGAGAACTTCTTGGCTTGCAACTGTGAGTGGATGGACAACGTAGGTGTGAACATCAAGAGCTTCACAAGTTTCAAGAAAAGCAAGATGGTTGCAACATCGGGTGATTCCCTGGATTGTGTCTGGCATATCTATGACCCATTCACTCAAACAGAGAGAGCCGTGCAAGGCATCAATGCCAACGGCTATTGCATCGGACGTGTAAGATTTGGAAGACATGCTGATCTTGTTCCAACAAAGCTCACAAGCGACAACAGTAAGTGGAATCAGAACTACACGGTCATCTATTGGTATAACCATAGCAGCGGTCGTGTCCTGTATCGTGCCAGCTACTATGCGTATGCGAATGGCGGTCTCGCTTATGCGAATGCGTACTACGCTTCATCGTACTCGTATGCGTACATCGGCACTCGTCTCGCCTTCAAGGGAGCGATAGAGCTGAAAACAGCGTGATGGCGGAAAAGCGTCAAAGCGTAAGGTGGAGACCTTCTAAAAAAGGTGCTCCACCTCAATTTACCGCCCATGGCGGTCGATTTTTGAAAAATTTTATGTACTTTTGCAGTCCCCAAAGGGGAGGTAGAGGGGTTCAACGGTCGTGTCCTGTATCGTGCCAACAACAATGCGAATGCGAATGGCGGTCTCGCTTATGCGAATGCGAACAACGCTTCATCGAACTCGAATACGAACATCGGCACTCGTCTCGAATTAAGAACTACCTGTCTTTAGACAGCTTCATCGCACCCATGCAGGTGGCAACGTGATTGCCCATCGTATATGCGAGAACCCCGAGCCTCGGCAACAGCACAATATTGTGGAAAGCCGAAACATAAATAGGAGTCCTGAAGGCTTATGAATGATTTTAAGACATTGAACAATTTGGTCCCGGAGATTGTCTCAATCGAAAACCTCAACGAAAGTTTTGACTATGTGGTGAAAGATCTGAAGCCAGAACAAGAAGAGCGACTAAGAAAGAAAGAAGAGACAATCAAAACATATCTCCGTGAACACATTATGGATGGTACTTTCCACATAACAGGTTTCAAAAACCTTCATGTGAAAGATGGTCCAAAGGAAAGAGATGTACAAGCACCTCCGGTTGTTGATAGAATTGGCTGTCATGCAATTATGAGTGTCTTTGAAAAGTACGTATATCCAACGGTGATTGAGACTTCTGCTGCAAGCATTAAGGGAAGAGGTATGCACTATCTTCACCATATTGTTGAAAATGACATACATGAATGTGAGGAGCATTTATATTACTATCAATGTGATATATATCATTTCTATGACTCCATAAATCAAGATTTGATGTATGAAGATTTGAAAAAATACGTAAGTGATCCTGTTGTCTTAAAAATCTTTTCAAACTTTGTTCATTTGCTACCCAAAGGGCTTTCAAAAGGACTAAGAAGTTCGCAATGCTTTGCAAACCTCCACTTGTCACCCATAGACCATTATATGAAAGAAGTCGTAGGAATCCGCTATTATTACAGATATTGTGATGATATAGTAATGATGTCAACTGACAAGCGAGATCTTTGGAGGTGGCGAGACATTTTGCATAGAGAACTTGATAAACTTGGACTGAATATCAAACCAAGTGAAGCTGTGAGACCTGTCAGTGTTGGACTTGATTATTTGGGATTTGTTCATTACGAGGATTATTCCTTAGTAAGAAAAAGAACCAAGCAGAAAACAGCCAGGCATCTTGCCAAGGTCAAGAGTCGCAAGCGAAGACAGGAAATCATAGGATCATTCAAAGGAATGGCTTGCCATGCAGACTGCAAACATTTATTTTTCAAACTAACAAATAGACGTATGAAGAAATTCAGTGAACTGGGTATTACATATACCCCAGAGGATGGAAAGAAACGATTCCCTGGCAAGGCTGTCAGACTGAGTGCCATTGTCAACAAGGAAATCGAAATCCATGACTATGAGAAGGATGTGAAGACCTCACAAGGTGAAGGTCGTTACATCGTAAGCTTTAAGGATGCCAAGACTGGAGAATGGGCAAAATTCTTCACGGCATCCGAGGAAATGAAACAAATCTTGGACAAAGCAAGTGACATCGAGGATTGTTTCCCATTCACAACTGTGATTGAGAGTGAGGTCTTTGATGGAAACAAGGTAAAATACCGATTCACTTAAACAAGGTTTGAACGGCAGTTTATTTACTTTTAAACAACAACAAGAAGATGGAAAAAGTTTATGGTTCTCCAATTCGTCAAGACGGATTGATGAAGGTTGGTCGAAACCGTTGGGATTTGTTCTATGGATTCGGCAAGGATGATGGCAATGAAGTTGGCTGGAACTGGCGCAAAACATTTAATCATCAGCCAACTTTGGAAGAGGTGAAAGATACTATTATCACTCAGATCAATTCAAACGCTCAGAAAGCGATATTGGATGGCTATGAGTGGAATGGTCATCAGGTGTGGCTGTCTGATGAAAATCAGCGAAACTACACCTTGGCTTATGGCTTGGCCAAGGATGGAGATTTGAAGTCAATGCCGACTGTCAAACTTGGTTCTGATGCCAATCCTCTTCTATACACATTCAAAGATATTGAAGAGTTGACATCCTTCACTCTTGGAGTTCAAGCACACATACAAGGTTGTCTTGAATCTGCTTGGAAGGAAAAGGAAGAAATAGACTGGTCTTTATTCGATTAAAATCACAAAAAAGCACTCAAACTTGCTGTTTGAGTGCTTTTTTAATTCACATTTCGTTTTTGTCTGTGGAAAACACATTTCGTTTTTGAATGTGTGCGCTTTTCGTTTTGCCGTGATTAATTAGAACTTTTTTACATAGAAATTTAACTTCATTTTTTCGTAAAAGCAACCAAACATAATCACTCAGTGATAGCTACATACATAATAGTTTTGCTTTTCCCACTACATATTCAAAATAGTATCAACAGAAAGGTGTTGTATATTGCTAATTGCTGTTGTGTTTTAATTTAATATCCCGTAAGGAAATTCGGTAGAATCAACATTAAAATAGTAAACGTTATTTGTGTCTAAATCAAAAGCAGTCATAACGACAGGTGATACATCTCGTGCATTAGTAGTTGTAAGACCTTCATTCGTCCATAAAAACTTTAAATAAGTAGGAATGGCTCCCCATAAAAAAGCATGTGAACTGTTTGAAATATTATAAAAACAAACCTTATCTGAAAAGACTAAAGAAAGAAAATAATTTGAGTTTTTCACAAACAGTTTGTAATTGCCAGTAGCTTTTAAATTAAAAGATTTATCATATAAATAAAATGATTTACTTTTATTATTTACTAAATAAAGTCTGTCATCTTCGTTATAAACAGAATAGTTCGGAATTGGTTTGCCTAATTGCAAACCTAAGTAACTATCCACGACCTTAACCCTAATAGTAACGCTAGTATTCTCCGTCTTATCCTTTACAACAAGATAAACAATCCCATTCTTTTTTGTCTTTATTTTTATTTTTCCAGCACCAATAGTGGCTTCCAAAACATTATCATCTGACACTTCGACTGAAAGATTGTTGCTTCCACCACTAAACATAATTTCCGATGGGTTTTCTAATAATGGCTTTTCGTAATACTCTTTTTCAAAACACAATGAAGAAACATCAGTACCATTACTACAGCCATATACTATAGAAAACACAAAAAAAAGAAAAAAGTATTGAATTATTTTCATATTTGCCAATAGAATAAAGCATTTGATGTACATAACTTTGTACACCAAATGCAATTAAAACTAATTATTTCTTATGAATTTCTGTTATTTCCCAAAAATTTATATTATAAGTGCCTAATGTTGTCTCAAAATCAGTCGAAGCATCTGCATTTACCTTATAAAAGCCATTGTCAGGTCCACCCCATCCCATATTAGCATGAAAGTACAAATCGTTATTTCGTAAAATTTCTCTGCTTGTCTTAGTGCAAATTGCATATCCATCTATAACCCAAGCATGAGAACCTTTTTCTGCCTGTTCATTTGCAGTATGTGTTCCACCCATTATTGCAACGCAAGGCATCTGGCGGTTTGCATTTATCGTATTTAACAATGGATCTGGGGCATATTTATTATAATAAGTGCCACAAGAAACATACTTCTTTAAATAATCCAATAAATTAGAAACTGAAGTTGTACTACTTTTTACACAAGGTATATTCGGATCATCATAAGGCCCATACTTAAAATCCTCATCAATATTTGGTGTTGTATTTGTTCCTTCATACATATGCTTAACTACTTTGGAAATCATCATAGCCTCCTCATAATCTCCGCCAAAATACGAATCATACTTCAATTTCGGTTTTTTAGTAACAAATGCCCAGTCTATGACTGTTCCATCAATCGTCATGCTCGGAGCGATAGCTGCTAAAGTTTGAACTCCTGCTGTAATAGCACACCCCATAGGGTAATTTGTTTCCGTATGATATTCATTATAAGTTTTAGGCAACAACAAGTTATAAGGATTGTCTTGGCGCCACTCGGTCTTTAAAACAGCTCCACCATTTTGAGGCATTAACGATATAATCTGGCTCAAAGGTTTGTCATAAGCTGTAGAACGGGAAGTTGTTTCATGGCTTTTTACACCATTAACCTCAATCAAATCTTTTATTTCTTCATATGTTACTGTAGATTTACCCAAACAAGAAGCTACTTTCTTTAAGGTTTTCTCTCGTAACTCAACTTTGAGCCTTTCTATTTTATTTATCTCTGAAACAGTTGAAGCTTCTGCCAATTTTAACATCAAACATGCCCCAGTACTATCTTTTTTCTCAAAATTACCATTTTCTATATATGCCAAAACACCAGCACTTCGAGAGTCGGCAGAAACTAAAGCATACCCACTCTTTTCTCCAGACTGTAAACACACCTCATAAACAGGAATACTATCAGTCGTAGTCCCTCTTGTTGTCTTGCTTGATATAATTCCGCCAATGCGATATGAGCCCACAATAGACATTCTTGGATTGGCAGCACTTCTTGTTTTTGAGCCCAACGAAGTGGAAAAATCATTTACCATTGCCAGAATCTCATCCTCTGATAAATTTGTAGGATTATCATTTGCAATACTCATTGCCTCATCCATAGACAAATTAACATTCACGTTCTCAATAACAGGATTACTGTCATTAAGAATTTCATCTTGGCACGATGATACAATCACTGCCAATAATATTAAAACTAAATACTTTTTCATATTTATACTGTACTATTGGTTAAATGATGCAAATTTACGAAATTTATTTTAAATCGATAAATAGCGAATGCGTTATTTATGCATTATTAACAGTTTATATTGTTAAGACGTTAAAATATATTGCATTTGGGCATTTTTTACTTTATTAATATATAAGAACTAACATCCTTTGCTTTTGGTTCATTACCAAATGAGTCTATCAAAATAATGCTGCTGTCATTCTTCACCTTACAAAATATATTGTCACCACTTTGCGTATGTTCAAGCATCAGAATGCAGCCGTCAAGCACTTTGAAAAAAACATTCAATACTTCGCAATCATCCGATTCGTTCGCAGATTTCCGCTTCAAACGATAGGTGCCATCTGCATTTAGCGTGAGTATTGTTTCAACATTAGGAGGCAATACACCGCAATATGTTCCTGCAATGGAATCCAAGTCAACACTGTTTTCTAAGACTGCCGTATATTCTTCGACTTTAACAGGATCAATATCGGCATCATATTGTTTCGTATTACATAAGATATAAGATGCAACAAGTGAGATAACCAAAACTGCTATAATTATCAATTTCCTCTTCATAGCTACCATAAAAGAAAAAGTGTCCGCAATGTCAAGCAAGTGGCATCACGGACGCGAATGAACAGATGAGAGTTAATGAAAAGTCAGTATGCTGCTATGTTGTTGATGCACGGACAAGCTCTTGCACTATTGAACACGATGCGAATGCCGTTCGTCTTTACTTTATCGAAACGAAGGATGCGCTTGTAGCCGATGGTCGTTGTCTATTATTTCTTATTAATTTTCTTTTTAATTTCATTCGCCTCTTTAAATAGGCTATTAGCAATGCTATCTTTAATTGCTGCCATTTTGACCATTTTATAGTGATGGTAAACAGAATCCTCATAAGCAGCAACACGATTTCTCACATTCTCAATAACTTCTTTATTTGGGCATACAGAAAAGTTCTTTTCGATGTATCGAACATTGGGGTCATCGGATGGAAGCACCATCTTCAAAGCCCGATACTTCAAATCTGCCTCCTCCCAATCTTGATGCTCTCGCCATTGGGTGAGATTGCCCCAAATGGAGAGAACAAGAGATAGAGCCAAGCCACCAATGAAAAGAAGAACAGACTTTGAAGTTGGCTCGAAGCGATGAGTCACTACTTTCTTCAGAGGTGTGTTATCCATTGCGTGAAGTTTGTCCTGCACAATTTTTGATGTGGCATTCAGCTCTTGTTTCACCTGATTAACAGTATCAAACAAGAGTTTACTTCGCTGTTCATCTTTGCTTGCTTCTTTTTTGGTAAGGTCGGTAAAAATGCAGATAGCTTCTCTTAATCTTACCAATTTGTCAATAGCTTCCCCTTCTTTTACAGCCATAGCAAGAATAGCTTTTTCAAGTTTGCTAGTATCAACACTTACAGAGGCCGGAGTGCTTTCCGCCTCTGTATTCTTTGGTGAGGCAGAAAGTTCATCGACTTTTTGCTCCAATCTCTCAACTGTGCCGTAGATGGCTTCCAACATTTCTTCTTTCATAGTTCTGGTGTTGTTTGAATGGTTTGTAACTTGCATCAAAGGCTAAAGCCTCTTCTGCGTTTCTTCTTTTTCTTCTTGGATGATTCGTCCTCTGGGAAAGACTCAAAGGTCTGAGCATTGGCTGGAGCAAAAAGTCCAATGGAAGAAATACCGTCCCAAGGGTCCTGGCTGCTCTCCGATATGGATGGCTCCTGCTCATTCTTGCAACAGCCCTGCTCATATTGCTGAGCAGAGTTGGCACTTGCTGATAAAAGGTTCTCCATTCCCTCAAATCTCGCATTCAGTTTGCCAAAGCTATAGTCTCGGCTAATCTGTGTCCCCTTGAAACTATATCCATCCTTGCAGAAACGGATACCTTGCACCTTGGTTCTCTCCTTGTCCTTATAGACTAACTCCAAGTGAACACCTCGCTTTGCAAGTTCATTCTTGAACTTATGCCAATTTTCTACGACTTTCAAGGCATCCTTGACTGCATTGTGAATCTCATATTTGGCACGCTCAGCATTGCGTAATTTGCGAGTGTTAGTCTTGCTCTTGTCAGTTCCGTAAGTAAGCCCATACTTGGATTTAAGAGCCTTGGTCACTTGCTCATTACGCCTGTAATCATTCCTGTCTGGTATGAGTTTGCCCTCGTTATTGATGCGGTTATACACGATATGACAATGTGGATTGTCGGTGTTGTGATGCCTTACGATGATGAATTGAGTATCTTTTATCCCCATCATCTGCATGTATTCAAGGGCTATCTTAGCCATGAATTCATCCGTCAAACGTGGCTTGTCCCCGGGCTTGAAACTGAGTGCAATGTGTCCCACAGGCTTCTTAATCCTTGGATTTAGCTGTCTTTGCAGCTCAAAACTTTGTACTATCTCGGCATTCGTGCCGAGTAACACTCCATCGGATGCAAGGATTTTCGCCTCGTCCTTGCCTGTCACGTAGCGGACGCAACCACCAAAAGATGCACCTTTCTTTAGCTTGCCTATCATGTGGCATCCTCCTTTCTGCCTATTCCGCATGGCTTCGATTTTGAACTTGCTTGGCGATACTCGCCAAGGATTGCTTTCAATCTTCTCAACAAGTCCACCGCATATACATGGGTTTCATGGAAACCTCTCTGATGCGACAGCTTGGTAAGTTGGTTGAGATTGTTCGCCATGCCAATGAGATTCTTGGCGATGGCTACCGTCTCTGCATTGTGTCCGCTGACCACCTCGCCGTTCAAGGCGGACTCACGGATGTACTCCGCCAACTTGCGATTGGCTTTTCTCGCCCTCAGCCTCAATGCCTCGTAGCTTGGCTTCGAGAACTTCACCGTGACAGACTTCGACAACTTGCGAACCCTGCCTGTGGGCGGTCTTCCGCCCTTTTTCTTGTTCTGTTCCTGCATGCTTGTCATTCGATATACTGTTTACAGTTGGTGCACTTTCTTTCTGCGACCGTTGGGAGCAAAATTCCTCCGCCCTCATGGTGGAGCGAGGCGTTTTGGGGTTCCCAAAACATAACCTCGCTCCCTCTCAGAACACGTTAGTTGGAACTACAGCCTTTCAGCTATCCATGTCCAAGGTCGCAGACCTTAATTCTCACAATTTGCGCCAAGCCTCGAAGTCCTCTTCATAAAGGCTTAGGTGGTGGCGCAAGATGTTCTCGATGATGCCCGATACGCTCATGCGTCTCCCTCCGAGGATGCGGACGACACGATCAAGACGGTCTCGCACATCGGAACTGACAAAGACTGGCTTGCGGTCGTCAATCCTTGGAACTTGGAGGAATGTCTGCTGATACTCCTCCAGTGTCGCCTTGCGCTGCTTGCCGCTGATGCGCTTCTGCGGATTCGATGGCGATAGAGCTTCGTTCGTTAGCTCGTCCTCCATACAGGAGGTTGTTGCAGCCACATTCTCTGTCACAACTTCTAAATCGGAGTTCTCCACCTCTTCAAAGAAAGAGCTATGTTCTTGGGCATAGTCTTTACCATAAGTGGATGATTGAAGCGAAGCCACCACCTCCTGTGTCATTTTCTCCTGCTGTTCAGGAGACATTTTCGTTTCTTTTGTTCTTGCCATAGCTTATGCTGTTTTATTTGTTAGTATAGTGGTCACGGTTTGCACCATTGACCGATTGTCGGGTGCAAAGTAAGTGTACTGAGTGCAGCCATGCAACTGATTGGGTGTAACGTGGCAATTTAGTTGTGGCTTGCTTATTTGCATACCGAGATAGTTGTGAGAACTTCAACGTATTTCTCAACTCATCATTGTTCATGTATTCGTTGCAGTCGTGCAAGTTTTTCTTGTTGTTTTTGGCGTTGAAGTCGGCAAACCCCGGCAACATACTGCCACAGAAATTGAAAACGCTTGTTTTTAGATTGCCGTGCCTTATCTTTGCACTCACAAACGTAGAGCACTGCATATGCGTGGAGCTTTGCGACATACAAAATAGTATCAACTTAAAAAAAGAAAAGTATGGGATTCATCGTATTCGAGGAAGAGGCATTCAACTATCTTGATGCCCAGTTGGAGAACTTCGTGAAGCGCATGGACAGAATCCGTGAGCGCAGTGAGGACAAGACCATGAACAAGTGGCTCGACACGCAGGACGTGTGTCAGACGCTCAACATCTGCCCACGGACAGTGCAGACGCTTCGGGACAACGGAACTTTGGCTTATACGCAAATCAGCCACAAGACCTACTACAAGCCGGAGGACGTGATGGCTATCGTAGCAGTAGTGGAGGACAAGAAAAAGGACATGCGCTTTCGCAAGCGCACAGGTTAGGCTGTCAATATACAACAGCCACTTAATCCAAAGCAGCAAGTAAACCGAGTAACGTAAGTATCAACAATAAAACGAGACAACTATGAGCAATGAAGTAATGACAAGAAACAGCGAGTGGATGAACCACATCGTGAACCACCTCAACCGAATGGTTGACAATTTTGAACGTGCCGTGATGAACTACCGCCCCATGCTTGACGGTGAGCGCTTCATGACGGACAAGGAGCTTTGTGCCAGGCTGCAACTGAGCAGAAGAACCCTGCAGGACTACCGAAACAACGGTGTCATCCCGTATATCCAGCTTGGCGGAAAGATACTCTACCGCGAGTCCGACATTCAGAAGATTCTGATGGCTAACTATCGTGAGGCGTACAGAATGAAGGGCTTGTAGGAGAAATACATGTCCTTGATGAGTGGGGTGAAATGAACAAGGCGACAACGTATAACTTACCGAGTGTGGCTGTTATAGGTTGTCGCCTCGTTTTATTGGCTATACCGAGTTGTTCGTGTTTGCCGGGTATCATTTGTGTTACCTGTATAAATCTAATACCATGCTAAAACACACTGCGGAGGTTCGCCCAAGTGGCTGGAGGCGCAAAGCCTCCAAGGAACGTTGCTTTATGGCAGGTCTATGCCATTGGATTTTTGTTCCTTTCTCGCTTGGCAATAAGCTTATCCATGTCATTTGAAATCTTCTGCTCCGTCACCTGCGCATAGACCTGTGTGCTTGTGATGTCTGCGTGTCCCATCATCTTGGCTATGCTGCCGATGGGAATGTCCTCGTTGAGCATCAAGACTCCGAATGTATGGCGGCTGGCGTGGAATCCCAACTTATTACTTATGCCAAGCACCATTCCAAGAGTATGCACATCAAGATAGATGTCTTTCTTCTCACCTAGAGGAAACACAGGCTTGCTGTCGTCCGTGGTATTGTAGAGCGAAAGAATCTTCTCGGCTATCGGATGGAGTGGCACGAAGAACTCCACGCCTGTCTTCTCTCTTTCCTTGCGGATGAACTTCCTACCCTCGGAGTTCTCACTGATATGGTGAGGGTACAGTTTCTTTACATCTATATAGGATAAGGAGGTGAGCGAGGCAAAAATGAAACATCTGCGTGCAAGCTCCGTTCGCTCGTCAGCCATCGGGGTAGAGAGCATCTTGATGAAGTCTGCCTTGCTGATATGGGTCATCTTCGGGGCTGCCTTCTTCTCATACCCTATCTTGGCTATGGGATTGAAGCGGATAATGCTCCTGTCCACAGCCTTGTACATCAACATGTTCAGCCAGAGAAGGCAATGGTTCACGTAGCTGTCGATGCGTCCCTGGTCTCGTTTCAGGAATAGCTTGTATTCCTCCCCGAAATTCTCGTCTATGTCCTCAAAGGCGATGTCGTCCTTATCCAACGAATGGACAAAGGCTCTCAGGTTCTTCTGCCATGTCCGCTTGTGCAGGAAGGTTTGTCTGGCTTTTGAGGTTCGATACCATTCCACGATGGTATCACCAAAGTTCAGCAAGAACCTTCCTGTCGTATCCTTGTCCTTCAACACAGCCTTCAGCATTTCCACGGTGATGATGCCATTGGCGGTAAGAAGTGAGTTGTATTTATCCTTGACCTCAGCAAGGAAACTTGCCAATCGTCCGTTGTCCCTTGCGTTCCGTACCTCTCCCTTCTTGGCGTTCCACTCCTGTGGGGTACAGGATATGCCTGTGGAAATGGCTGCACTTTTGCCGTCAACGGTGATGCGGCAAAGTATGTTGGCTGTTCCGTCTGCCTTCACCTTCTGTCTGTTGATGTAAGGCAAAATTGAAAATGTACTTCTGCTCATAGTTGTTGTCCTTATAATATAATAATGTAGTTGAAACTGTAAAAAGAAAAGTTGAAAGCCTTGGTCATAATGCGAGAAAGAAGTCCTTCTCGGTTGCAGCGATGAACTTGTCCATGTCCTCAAACAGCTTCTTTTGGGTCACTCTCGCATACCGCTGCGTCATCTTCACATCCTTGTGACCGAGCATCTTGCAGATGGTCTCCATCGGCACACCAGCCTCCAGCGTAATGAGGCTGGCGAACGAGTGTCGTCCCGAATGGTAGGAATAGGTCTTGCTCGTTTCCGCCAACTTGCAGATGGTGATGAGATCGATACGAACACGATTCGTGCTCAGCAATGGGAAAAGGGTATCTCTTGCCCCGTCCTCGTATTTCGCCATCAGCTCCAATGCTTCGGGCAGGAGTTTCACCCTGGCAAGTGTTCCGGTCTTCTTGCGGTTATAGATGAGCCATTTGTCACCATCCTCCAACACCTTGACATTGGCTTTCGTGATGGAAACGGTGTCTATGAAGGCTGTTCCTGCATAGCAGGCGAAAAGAAACAGGTCACGGCTAACGGATAGTCTCGGCTTGTCTTCGGGCAGTTCCACATCACGGATTTTTATGAAATCAGACATGCTGAGAGCCTTGGGTGTCGTAACCCTTGGAGTGCCAACCCGATAATGGGCGAACAGCAGGTTCTTGCACAAGCCTCGCTCAAAGGCGATGCGGCACATCTTCTTGAAGAGCGACACATAGATGGTGATGGTTCCTGATGAAAAGCCTTTCTCGTCAAGCAGGTAATGGTGAAAGTCACTGATGAAAGGCTCGGTCAGCTGTCCGAAAGCCAAATCAGTCAACCTATACTTCTCCCCGATGAACTCAGCGAGATTCTTGCGAATCTTTCTGTAAGTCCAGACACTGCTCTTCGACATATCGATGCCCTCATGGGTGCTGAGTTCACTGATATGCTCGTCCACGAAGGAGAGAAGGGTGGTCTGTGTCTTGACGCTGCCCTGCAAGGCCTCCTTGACATCCTTAGCCTCGAAGTCCGTTCTCTTTTCCACAAGCACATCGAATGCCTTTTGGATGGAAAGCAACAACTGCTCGATGTCCTTGTTGGTTTCCACGGCTTCCTTGCTCTTGCCCTCCAATCGGCTGGCACGAGGATTCCAAAGCGATGGAGAGCAAGACAACTTGCAGGAGAACTGCGCCATAGTCCTGTTCACCGTGATGCGTCCCATGATGGGAGCTTTTCCATTCTTGTCCATTCCGCTCTTTTTTAGGTAGAGCAACACCTTGAATTTTTCGATTTTCATAACGCTTACATTTTGAGTGTGCAAATATAATCATTTTGTAAGCGTTCCTTGATACGCAAATCATTGAGAATCAGTGCAATAAAATCCGTTGATGCACAAAGTTGCCTTTCCGTATTGTTACCTGCTTTGCATAGGTAACTGTGGCTCACGATTTAGTAACTGAACTACTTCAATATTCCTCACTCGCTTGCTTTATGCCGATTTGGCAACTTTGTGCAAATCTGCTCATTCCCAACTGTTTACGTTCCAACCTCTCTTATTCTCCTTAGGCTGCTTTAGAGCTTTATGTTAAGAATCCTAACTCATAGTTTTGTGGTTCTCAACTCATAGTTTTCCGGTTAGCAACCCATAGCTTTCCGGTTAGCAACTTATAGCTTTCTGGTTGAGAAAATTAAGAATGCTAAACTTTCTCATGTGGTTCAAGCAACGGGCTGAAGGTCCACAAACTCCGGAAGCAGCACGCCCTGAAAGGGCAGAAGCTCCTAGCCCAGGGCAGCGCCCTGGGTATACTAGCAATCAGCAAGGCGCCCTGTAAGGGCAAAAGCTTTAAAATACCAGGCGATAAACAAAGCTTTTGCCCTTACAGGGCGACAAGTTTGCGTCCATAATACCCAGGGCGATGCCCTGGGCTAGGAGCTTCTGCCCTTTCAGGGCGTGTGGGGCTTCATGCGAAAGTTCAGTAGAATGCATCGCGATAGGATGAAAAATGGCTGTAAAATGGCTGTTTTTTCCGTCGCGACGCATTAATTGCCCCCTCGTGAAGCATCATTGAAGCCTCCCGCTGGTCATCATTTAAGCCTCTTATCTGTCTTAATATAAGGCACTTCTCCGTCTTAATATAAGACGCTTGCCAAGATAAAAAATGCGCTCTGGAAAGAGAAAATTAAGATGGGGGTTAACAGGTTAACAGTTAACACCCCAAAAATGCATACTTTCATCCACACACTTATATAAAAATAAGTATATATATATTATTATATAATAAGGTACGCGAGGGAGACCATGCAAAAAACAGCTGTTAACTGTTAACTCTGTTAACCCCCTCCACTAAAAAAGTTAATAGTTTATAGTTAATAGGGCGTAGCCGTTCGCAAGATTGCTATAAACTATCAACTATAAACTTAAATATAGTATTCTGCCGAATCAACCAAACCGGCTCTCAGCGCATATTTCGTAGCCTCATGAACGTTGTTTACG
Source organism: Segatella copri (assembly GCF_019249795.2). NCBI lineage: Bacteria > Pseudomonadati > Bacteroidota > Bacteroidia > Bacteroidales > Prevotellaceae > Segatella > Segatella copri. Next base: position 482,676 of record NZ_CP156892.1, on the reverse strand, counting down.
CCCAGCTTGCGGAATATGTTCTTGCGGTGGGTATTGACCGTATGGAAGCTGGAAAAGCGCTTCTCGGCTATTTCTTTCGTCGTCATTCCCAGCGCAATGTCCTTCAGAATCTCTGTCTCGGTCTTGGTGAGGTTGATTTTCTCCTGCTCCTCCTGTTTCGGAGCCAGAAGAACCTCCATCATGCGCTGGCAGACAAAACGGTTGCTTGCCACACAAAAACGTATCGCCTCCTTGATTTCCATTAGCGAACACTCCTTCAGTAATACGCTGAACTGCGTACTGCTGGCGATGAGAATCTTCACGAAATCGGCACTCAGATCCTCACTGAACAGTAGCCAGCGCGTGTATGGGAAACGCTGGTTTAAAATAAGTAACTCGGCAGCATCATTGATGTCGAAAAGGGTGTAGTCGAGTATTACGACCGTATCCTCATTCTCCCTTAAGGCAAGCATCAGGTCTGCCTTGTCTTCGACGGTTCGGGTTTCCAAACCCTCTATCTTACTGATCACATAGCTCAATCCGGCTCTTGTGATGTCCTGTTTGTCTGCTAATAGAATCTTCATTGTGTTTACTCTCTTATATGTAGTTTATATATGTACGCAGATGCCTTGATGCAGTAAAAATACTGCACCAAGGCATCTTTTTTCTTATTAGAATGACATGAGGAAGCCCATACGGATACCCCATTTTGAAATGTTTGCATGGTCATAATAGTTGAGTCGGCGAACATAATCTATTCCGAAGAACTTGAAGATGTTGTGCACGCCGGCTACAAACTCCCAGTATGGCGTCTTGCCAAAGGTATAGGAGTTGGTAGGGAATTTGAAGAGCTTCTCATCATTGATGTTCTTGCTCGGGTCGTTCTTGCTGGTCAAATCGCCCCAAACACCCTTGATGGCTACATATTCACGCCACTTCAGCTTCTTGATGAGCGGAATGCGGTTGAGCAGCTTGCCGTTCATATCCCAGGCTACTGACCAGAACAGCTGGCGGTCGCTCAGGAACTCCCAGTCCTTCATCATGCTGATGGTTGCCTCCTGCTCGAAGAGAGAGAGGTTGACCGGTGGCTGGATGAGCATGGTGAAAGGCACTTTGCTCCACTGCGCCTTGCCCACGATGTTGAAATCCATATAACCGAAGCTTCCCAGCCACTGGCGCTTGTAAATGCCCAGCGTGGTGAGGTTGCTCTGATACTGGCCGCCCATGAATCCGTCTAAGCCCATGGTGTGGCGAAGCGAGATTTCAGGACTGTCGAGGTTGATTGGTAGGCGCTGCTGCTTGGTGTTGACATAGGTGACACCCGGGTTGTAATCTAAGCCTACACTCGCCTCAGTGGTGCGTATCTTGCGTATTTCCTCGCTGTCGCTCACCCTGTAGTAGTGGAGATTGCCCACGGTGCGGTTGCTCTGCCAGCGGAGGCTGGTGTCGAAGCGGAAGCCCCAGTCGGTTTCGTAGGTGAAGGTTACCTTCTGGCGGTGATACTGATACATCTGGTCCTGCGTAGTGGCACGGAGGGTCATGAAGAAGTTGTCCTTGTTGTGCAGCAGGTTATCATCGGATGGAGATGTAATATCATGCCCCAGTTCGAAGGTAAGCTTGCGCATCGGGAACTCGAACGGACTGTTCTTCTTCTTGTTGAACGAATAGGTGAGCACATGGCCGTAATACCACTTGTTGCTCTTCAGACCGTAGGCACCGTAACCATCCCAGAAGAAGTGGGGGTTGAGGGCTGCCATCGTTCTGCCCGCCAGACGCAGGCGCACACCGTCTACGTAGTTGTTGGAGAGGAACGTGTTGATAGGTCCGAGGTCGAAGAGGCTGCGGCGGTCGCTGATGATGCTGTCTCTTTCAACACCCAGACTGTCTTTCACCGTCACCTTCTTGCCCTTGGTATGAGCCACTTCCACATAGTTCTCCATCAGGGCTCTCACACCGAAGATGATGTATTTGAAGCCCTTGGAGTTCTCCATGCGGTGGATAAAGCTGTCCATCGACGATTCGCTCTTCGTGAGGCCCACCTGCCGGTATTTGTTCCAGTAAGCCTCATCGCGGTTCATCGCATCCATATCGTGCCTGATCTTCGCCTTGCCCTTGAAGAGCTGCTTCGGCAAGGCATCGAAGGCATAATCGGTGATTCGCGTGTTTCGCACCACCAGCAGGTCCTGAAGGAGCTTGTTGACGTGCAGTTCGGCTATCATATCGTCTTTAGAGAGCACCCACTCGCCGTTGTCGAGCTTGGTGTACTCCTGTTCAATCTTCATGTCAGTAACCCAGTTTACATCGCTGTTGTGAGGCATGTAGAGGTTACATTTCTTCACGTGCAGGCTGCTGTCGGCAAGCACATAGAGTTCACCTCGGAATCCGAAGTCCTGGCTGTTGGCTGGGATAAACTGCAGATGGTAGCACAGGTCTCTTTCCACATACACCGTATCTTCGATGTAGTAATGGTAGAAGCTGATGGCTGTTCTGCCGATGGGAGATGGGAAGGGATACTGCAGCAGGCGCACGTAATTATCGTAGATGTCTACATCGGTGAACACCTCTTTCAGGGCGGTGTTGAGAATCTCTCCGGTCTGGATTACCTGTCCGATTCCATTGCTCTGCTGACCCTTGATGATGTCCTTTTCGGTCTTCGGATCTTTGCGGTAAATATGCTGTGAAACCGTCTCGTCGATGCTGACAGGCAGGGTGAGCTTTCCGTTGTATGGAGAGGTTTCTACCTGGTCGAGGAGATACTGGCGGCGCTGGAAGAACTTGCTCTCCAACTGCTCTTTCTTCAGGTCGTTGAGCGCGAGTGTAATCTTCTGATACTTATCATATTGCACATAGTCGTGGTTGCTCAGGTCGCTCTTTTTCTTGGCAGCAATCACGCGCCGCATCAGTTCTACGGCAGGATTATCCTTACGCTTGTAGCGGCCTTTTTTCGATTTTACCACCACTTCGGTAAGTTTGTGCGTATCGTCTTTCAGTTTGATTTCCAGAAAGTTGGTCTTTTCGTCTACCTTCACCGATGTGCTCTTGTAGCTCAGTGCGCTTACGGTGAGCATGAGTCCCGGCTTCTTATCAATGGTAAACTTACCTTCTCCGTTACTTGAAACCGCGATTTTATGTCCTTTGTATTGCACGCTTGCATACGGTACGGCAAAACCGTCGTCATCAATGACACGGCCTGTTATCTTCTGCTGAGCCATCATCTGAAGCGTAGAAATCATCAGAAGGATGACTGTAAAATACAACTTTTTAATACCTTTCATTTTTTATACCTTATTATATATAGGGGCTCTCCGCCCATGATTTGATGCTTTCAGGATGCAAAGTTATAACATTATTCGTAAATAGACGCAAAAACCTATTCATTATTTCAGTTTTTTATGAGATTTTCAGAAAAAGGCTTCCATGCAGTTCCTTCTGCTGTCTGTTCTTGCTCTTCGCCGTGCGAGCCTGAGTGGTATAAAACTCCTTCATATTGCTCTATTTCATCTGTTTATCTGTCAATATATGATGAAATTCAGAAAAATAACAGAAAACTATTTGGTTAATTTAATTTTTTAGCGTAATTTTGCACACTGAAATTTAAAGAAGAAACGCCCTTCTGCGGGCTTATTAAACATTAAGAGAATGAATAACAAGGGAAATCTTACCGACGAGCGGCCTCCTTTTCTGCCCGTCATCATAGGCACCGGTTTCGGCAGTGGCTTCTGGCCTTGGGGACCGGGAACGGCTGGCTCTGTATTGGCAACCCTCATCTGGACAGCCTTGGCTTACGGACTCGGTATTACGGGCGAGAGCTTGCAGAGCATCACCTTCTTTCTCGTCATTGTTTCTACCATTCTGGGCACTTGGGCAACAGCGCAGTTGCAGCCTTACTGGGGTGAGGATCCCAGCCGTGTGGTCATCGACGAGATGGCTGGCGTGTGGATTCCCCTGTCGTTGCTGACCCCGTTTACGGCACAGGGCGAAGTGAAAGATGCCTGGTGGTGGGCATTGGTGGCACTTGTTCTCTTCCGCTTCTTTGATATGGTGAAACCGCTGGGCATCAAGAAACTGGATAACAGGCAGGGCGCCTTCTACGTGATGGCTGATGATTTGCTGGGCGGCCTCTATGCAGCCGTTTCTTTAATCATCATCAAAATCATACTGGTTTCGGTTGGAATCATCTAGTCTGGCATTTCTTAAAGCAGACAATTTCTTAAGCAAGCGTTTTCTAAAACAGACAATAAAAAATAGATTAAAATATGAATTATAGAGATTTCTTACAAAAAGTTATCTATGCCATCATCAATCCACTTATCAAAGCGATGATAGCAGTAGGTATTACTCCTAACATTGTTACCTTCGTAGGATTCCTGGGCAATATCGTGGCAGCCGGTTTCTTCCTCGATGCTGCATGGATGCTCGGAACTGAGCAGGCTGATTATGCATCTTGCATGGTTACTGTAGGATGGGGTGGATTCATTATCCTTGCAGCCGGTCTCTTCGATATGATGGATGGTCGTCTGGCACGTATGAGCGGCAAAAGCAGTCTCTTCGGTGCACTCTGGGATTCTACACTCGACCGCTACAGCGAACTGGTAAGTCTCTTTGGCATCTGCCTCATCTTCGTACGTATGCAGGGCGATATGACCTGGTTCTGGATGAGCGTAGTCACTTTTGCAGCGATGATCGGTTCTGTGATGGTAAGTTATGTCCGTGCCCGTGCCGAGGGTTTGGATATTGAGTGCAAGGTAGGTTTCATGCAGCGTCTATGCATCTTGCATGGTTACTGTAGGATGGGGTGGATTCATTATCCTTGCAGCCGGTCTCTTCGATATGATGGATGGTCGTCTGGCACGTATGAGCGGCAAAAGCAGTCTCTTCGGTGCACTCTGGGATTCTACACTCGACCGCTACAGCGAACTGGTAAGTCTCTTTGGCATCTGCCTCATCTTCGTACGTATGCAGGGCGATATGACCTGGTTCTGGATGAGCGTAGTCACTTTTGCAGCGATGATCGGTTCTGTGATGGTAAGTTATGTCCGTGCCCGTGCCGAGGGTTTGGATATTGAGTGCAAGGTAGGTTTCATGCAGCGTCCTGAGCGCGTTGTGGTTACCGCTGTTACTGCGATGATTACCGGCTTTACAGGCAATATCTGGTGGCTGGCTGGCGGAATGATCCTGATTGCCGTTCTGGCAAACATCACCGCTTTCTGGCGCATCTGGCATTGTTATGTTGTGATGAACAGCCGTAAATGATAAACTCAAATTCTATCAATAAAAAGTAGAAAAAAGTGTTTAGTATCTATCTGATTATCCTCCTGGCGGTACTCGCAGCCTGGAAGAAGACACGCCGTTTTGCCTTCTATTTTCTGCCTTGGTTCCTCTTTGGAATCATCTACGATTCGATGCGCCTTTATCCTAACTATATGGTGAACGATATTGACGTGGCGCATCTCTATCATGCAGAAAAGTCGCTCTTCGGCATTGCTGCTTCATCCAGCGCAGAACTGCAGGCTGTAGCCGACCATAGCCAGCTGATGATTCCGGGCGAATACTTCAAGGTTCACCATTGCGGTTTTGCCGATTTCTGGGCAGGCATCTTCTATCTCTGCTGGGTTCCGGTGCCTATCGCGTTTGCTCTTTATCTGTATCTTACGAAACAGCTTAAATGGTTCAAGCGTTTTTCCTGGGCTTTCCTGCTGGTGAATGTCATCGGCTTCATCGGCTACTACATCTATCCGGCTGCTCCGCCTTGGTATGCGATGAACTATGGCTTCAAGGCTGTGCTCAATACACCGGGCAATGTGGCTGGTCTGGGCAGATGGGACGCAATGACCGGACTGCATGTGTTCCACGGACTCTATGGCAAGAATGCCAATGTCTTTGCTGCCGTGCCGAGCCTGCATGCTGCCTATATGTTCCTCACCACGATTTATGCTGTGATGAGCCGTAAACGCTGGTATACGGTGGTGCTCTTCGCCTGCATCTGTCTGGGCATCTGGTGGACGGCAGTCTATTCCGGTCATCATTATATCATTGATGTCATGTTGGGTATTCTTACTACGATAGTAGGCGTACTGCTAATAGAATCTAAGAGAATATGGGCAAGATTAAAGAAGAACTCGTAACCTTCGGCAAGGCGGAACTGACTGCCTCCTGCGCCTCAGTGGTAGACTTCGGACTGGCATTCTTCCTCTCAGATATCATCGGTATTTATTACGGACTTGCCAATGCGCTGGGAGTGATAAGTGGCGGCATTACCAACTGCATACTGAATTATCGTTATGTGTTCGGCGATTCCAAGAGCAAGAAAAAGAGTGTAGCCTGGCGCTATTTTATCATCTGGGGCATCAGCTGGATGCTCAATTCGGGCGGCACTATCGCCCTGACCGAATTTCTGAATGCGCACGAACATATTCAGCTGCATTACATGATTCCGAAGAGTATTGTATCTCTGCTGGTAGCGATATTCGTTAACTATCCCGGACAGAAGAAATTTGTTTTTAAGCAGTAATAACCATATCAGATGGGGGCAGTATTCAGTATGTGCCCTCATCTTTTTTGTATCCTGGCAGGTAATCTGTTGGCATCGGGACATAAAAAAGAGTTTGGATTGTCTCCCGACATTCCAAACCCACGCTTGTTTCTAACTAACTTATTATCAACTATTCATTACTTTTCAGTTTGCAAAATTACGAGTTTTTTCTTATAAAATAAATTTTTTCAGAAAATAATAACGTAAACGTTTGCGTTTTCGAAAGAAATTGTTATCTTTGCAAAGAATTCACTAACTTTGCTGTCGGAAAGACAAAATATGCAGAATTTGTGGATACAAAAATGTATGTCTATAAAGCGTAAACTAACAAATGAAACAACGAAGAACATCTTTGAAAGACCTCGCCGATCAACTTGGCGTCAGCATAGCAACTGTATCTAGAGCCCTGCGAAACAGCCATGAAGTGGGTGAGGAGATGACTCAAAAGGTGAAAAGCCTTGCCAAGGAGCTCAATTATCGACCAAACCCCTTTGCACAGAGCCTCAGAAAAGAAGCACCTAGGGTGATTGGTGTGATTGTGCCAAACCTGGTAACTCATTATTATGCTGCCGTGCTGGATGGTATAGAAGATTATGCCGTAAGGAATGGCTACTCGGTAATCAGCGCCAATAGCCACGAAAACACAGAGCATGAGAAGAGAGCGGTAGAAAACTTCCTGAATATGCATGTGGAAGGCATCATCGCCTGTCTGGCACAGGATACGGTTGACTATTCTCATTTCGAGCAGTTGCATAAGATGGGCGTTCCACTGGTGTTCTTTGCCCGTTGTTGCTTAGAAGATAAGTTCTCCCAGGTAGTAGGCAATGGTGATGTTGCAGCCCAGGAGGCTACCCAGCATATGATAGATACCGGTTCGCGCCGCATCGCCTTCATCGGCGGTCCAAACCATCTTGATATGGTGCGCCGCAGAAAACATGGTTATCTGGAGGCTCTGAGAGAGAACCGCATCTCTATCGACCGTGAGCTCGTGGTTTGCGACAGAATCGATTTCGATGTGGCCCGAAACGCTACCCTTCGTCTCCTCGAAAAGGAGGACAGACCTGATGCCATTCTCGCCTTTAACGATATTATCACCTATGCCGCCTTCGATGCTATCAAGAAAAAAGGGCTCCGAATACCAGAGGATGTTGCTATCATCGGTTTTACCGATGGTGATACTGCTGCCTTCGTTACGCCGAAACTCTCGGCTATCATGGACAAGGCACACGAACAGGGAACCACTGCCTGTGATCTACTCATGAGAAGCATCAATGGAGATGAAAAAATCTACAAGAAAGTGGTACCGATGATACTGAAAATACGCGAAAGTTCTGAAAAAAACGACGTGAAATAAAACCTATTATAGAAATAAAATATCTATTCAGATAAATATATATAAACCTACAATTATGATGATAAAAAAACAAAACTACTTGAAACATGCCATCGTGCTGTTTCTGCTCTTGCTGCTCATGCAGCCGGAGAGGGCATGGGCTGCCTATGAAAACGTAGAATTCAGCAGTCTCACCAATCATGATGGACTTACGAACAGTCAGGTGGGTGCCATCCTCAAGGACACCAGAGGCTACATCTGGTTCGGTACCCAGTCGGGACTGTGCCGCTTTGACGGCTTCCGTATGAAAACTTTCTATTATATCAACACTGATGATAAGTCGCTGCCTAACAATTCGGTAGATGAACTTCAGCAAGACTATGGTGGAAATATCTGGGTGCATACCTCTGTGGGCTACTGCATCTATAAATATGATGAAGAGCAGTTTGAGCGCAAACCGGAAGAATGGCTCAAAAACATCCATGTGCAGGGACCTCCTTATAAACTCCTGATAGATAAGGATAAGAACATGTGGATAGCTGTCTACGGACAGGGACTCTACTATCATAATGCCAAAACTAAAAATACTTATCTTTTTAAATTTACCAAAAAGGCTCAGCCGGGCTGTCTGAAAGAGGGAAATATCAGTAAAATAACCGAGGTTGACGGCGATGCGCTCATTACCTATGGTGATGGTACAATCTGCCGTGTCAACGGACAGAAACAGAAGGTTCTCTGGTACAATTCCTTCCTTGCCACCCATAAAGCTGCCGGTGATAATGGCGCCTATACTTTCTATGATGGTATAGGTGGTTTCTGGGTTTCTGTAAGTAATGCCAATTATGTGTATCAGTCAAAGACCGGAAAATGGACCGATGCCCGTTCTTATCTTACAAACATGGGCATTCATATTCCTTGCCCAACCCATATTCTGATGCGTGATATTGCCCGTGATAAGGCAGGCAATCTCTGGGTGGCTTCTGACCATAACGGTCTCTTCTTTGTAGATTTCAAACGCAAAATCTGCCGCCAGTATGTTCATTCTGAAGCAAAGGGAAGTATCGTTGACAATTCCCTGCAGAAGGTTTATGTGGATGATGAGGGAGCTATCTGGGTAGGTAGTTACAAGAACGGTGTGGCTTATTATTCGCCTGACGCTCAGAAATTCACAACCATTCCGCTTGGTGATGTGTGTACAATCACACAGGATCTGAATGGAAATCTCTGGTGTGGAACCAATGATAGCGGTATTGTATGTTACAGTCCGCTTACCGGACAGTGCTGGCGATTCTCACAGGCTGAAACCGGTCTGGCTTCGGATATTATCGTCAGCAGCGTAACCATGAGTGATGGTACGATGTATTTCGGAACCTTCAATGGTGGACTTGCCCAATATAAAAACGGCAGATGGAAGAGTTTTCAGGCAGCTCCTGGCGGACTTGCCAATAACAGCGTCTGGTGTCTTGCCGAAGATCCGTATCATCGCCTGATTATCGGAACCTTGGGCTCAGGCTTCCAGATTTATAATCCTGAAAGTGGTAAGTTTACAACCTACAATGTTCAGAATTCAGGTATTACCAGCGATTTTATCAACTCGCTCTTCCTGCCGAATAAAGATGAAATTCTGATAGGTCATTCGCAGAACTATTCTATCTTTAATTTCGGAACCCGAAAGGTAACCAATGTAAATACAACCAAGGACGGACAGCCTTTCCCGAGTCCTTCCCTGAATTACATGATGAAGGATAGCCGAGGCATCTTGTGGATGGCTTCGCCTGCGGGTGTCACCATGTATGATGAGGCTTCAGGACAGTTGGAGTCAATCAATGACCTCAATGGTACGCAGGGTACGGTAGGCTGTATGGTGCTCGAAGATAAGCAGCATAACATCTGGCTGGTTTCTGAATTTATCGTTACCCGTGTTACGCTGACCAAGAACAACCAGGGCAAATGGGACATTACGATGATCAGTTTCAATTCGCTCGATGGCTTGCAGAGCCGCCAGTTTAACCAGCGTTCTGCCTGTCTGATGAGAAATGGAGCCATCGCCATCGGTGGACAGGATGGTATTAATATCATCAATCCTGCCAAGATTCTTCCTGCCCAGAAACATGCACATGTCTTGTTCAGCGGTTTCGTACTCTTCGATCATCCGCTGAAGGCAGGTGAGGAGTTTGAGGGAAGAGTGCCTCTGGAAAAATCGCTCGATACTCATCCAGAACTGGATCTCAGTTATAAGGACAAGGCGTTTACCATACAGTTTGCTTCCGACCAGGTAAGTATTCCTGCCCGTTGCCGTTTCCTCTATCGCATGAAGGGACTTGATGACAAATGGATGCTGACACCTGAGGGGCGTCCGGAGGCTACCTTTACCAATCTCTCTTCAGGCAGCTATGTTCTGGAGGCAAAGGTGGTGAATGCTGATGGTAGTGTGAGCGAAGAGGTGAGTACGCTGAAGATTTATATTCATCCGCCTTTCTATCTCTCTATATGGGCGTTTATCGTATATATTATATTAATAGGTGTAGCTTTCTATCTCTACCGTAAACGTATGCTCGAAAAGCAGCGTGTAAAATTCGAACTCCAGAGCAAGGAAGACAGTATCAAGAAGACCAAGGAGTTGAACGAACTCAAACTCAACTTCTTTACCAATGTGAGCCACGAACTCCGTACTCCGCTCACCTTGATTATCTCGCCGCTGGTCAATATGATCAGAGAAGAAAGAGATGAAAGTAAACGCAGAAAGCTGGAGATGATTCATCGCAATGCTACCCGTTTGCTCAATCTGGTAAACCAGATTCTCGACTTCCGCAAGATAGACCAGAACAAGGAGAAACTTACCCTGTCGCGTATAGACATCGTGAGCTTCGTTGACAATATCTGTACTTCGTTCCGTACTTTGGCAAACAGCAAAGTAACGCTTGCCTTCGATTCTACGGTGCCTAGTCTGCAGATGTCGTTTGATGCTGATAAGGTAGGAAAAATCGTGAATAACCTCCTGAGCAATGCCTATAAGTTTACGCCAGATGGAGGATTTATCACCGTTTCTCTGAGTGTTGCACTCCGCCAGCGTGTAGGAGACAAGGATTCGGATATGCTCCGCATCTCAGTATCTGATACTGGCAAGGGCATCAGCGATAAGGAGAAGGAACATGTGTTTGAGCGTTTCTATCAGGTCAATGGCACTGAAATGCAACCACAGGGTGGTAGCGGAATAGGTTTGAACCTGGTAAAGAAGTTTGCTGAACTGCATGGCGGTAAAGTAGATGTTACAGATAATCCAAGCGGAGGAACCATCTTTATGGTAGACCTTCCGATAGAGAGCAGTACCACCTCTAATTCTACGGCACATCTCGGTTCCTTGCGAGCAGCACCTATCATAACCACGGTGCATCAGGCTACTGATGAGGATCCGGATGCAGGTAAGAACGTTCTCTACGGAATGAGTAAACATGCGCATCAGCCAGGAGAATCGATGATCAAGAAGCCGGTAGTGCTCCTCGTTGACGACAGTGAGGACTTCCGTGAGTTTATGAACGAAGTATTGACAGACTATACGGTTGTTGAGGCTGTCAATGGTCAGGATGCCTGGAACAAGATTATCGACCGTCGTCCAGACATCATCCTGAGCGATGTGATGATGCCTGTGATGGATGGTAACGAACTCTGCCGGATGTGTAAGGACAATGACGAAACAACAGCCATACCTTTCATCATGCTCTCGGCCCGTATGGGAGATGAGCAACGCAAGGAAAGTCTGAAGTGTGGTGCTGACGAGTATATTGCCAAACCATTCGATATTGATATGTTGAATCTCTGTATTCTGAACCTCTTGAAGAAACGCAAGAATGTGAGCACAGAATATGTAATAACAGAGGCCGACCGCAAATTTATAGATGAGGTGAATGCTTATATCCGTGATCATATGAGCAATCCTGAAACATCGGTAGAATCGCTCAGTACCTATCTCCGTATCTCACGCGTACAATTATATAAGCGCATGATTTCGCTGACGGGTATTACACCTTCTGAGTATCTCAGAACCAAGCGTATCAAATTTGCAGAGCATCTGCTGCGCTCGGGCGACTTGAACATCAGTGAAATAGCCTATAAGGTGGGATTCAATAATCCACGTTATTTCACTAAATACTTCCAAGACGCGTATGGCGTTACGCCGTCTCAATATCGTAAGAATCTGTCAGAATCAGAATAGTTTACGCTTCTAGTTAACATTTTATACACATACAGATAACATTTGCGCATAAAGATACGGGAATTTTCTCGTATCTTTGCCGCAGATTTTTAAACTTTCCTTTAAACATATAACAATGAGACTAACTAAAACATTATTGATTTCAGCAGTGCTGCTGATGAGTGCTACAGGCATGCAGGCAGCCGGTTTCAACCAGAATGGTAATTATCTTACTGTTCAGTTGAAGCAACACCAGAATTTTGGTCCTAGTCAGATTCGCCTCCAGGTGGTGAGCGATAAGATTATCCGTGTTCAGGCTACAGCCGAACAGAGTTTCCGTAACAAACAGAGTCTGATAATAGTGTCTCAAAACAGCAAGGCAAATTATAAGGTGGAAGAGCAGGGAGACAATCTCATCATTACCACTGCAGCCATGCGTGCTGTCATGAACGAGGCTACGGGTCAGATTACCTTCTATGACCTGAAAGACAATGTCCTTCTCAACGAGGTTGCTCAGGGTGGAAAGACTTTCAAGCCGTTCACCGTGCCTGACCGTGAAATGGGTGTAGACATTGCCAAGGTTCCTGAAGCACAGAAGCACGGATGGTCATGGCGTGCGCTCTTCAACTCTCCTGATAACGAGGCGTTCTATGGTCTCGGTCAGCATCAGAGTGAGGAACTCAACATGAAGGGTAAGAACGAAGACCTCTTCCAGTATAATACCAAGGTGAGTGTGCCTTTCGTCATCTCTAATAAAAACTACGGTATCCTCTGGGATTCTTATTCTTATTGCCGTTGGGGTAATCCGGAAGATTATCTCCAGCTCAACCGTGCCTTCAAACTCTATGATAAGGATGGTAAGGAAGGTCAGCTGACAGGTACTTATGTGGATAAGAATGGTCAGAAGATTGTTCGAGGCGAAGATAGCATTTACTTTGAGTATGCAATGCCTGAGACTTCTGAGGTTTGCAACCAGACCGACAAGGGCGGCATTCAGAACCTGCCAAAGGGGTTTGCACTGAATGGCTCCAAGGTGGTGTACGAGGGTTATGTGGAGGCTCCAAGTAACAGTTTCTATCAGTTTATCCTCTATTATGCCGGTTACATGAAGGTTTATATCGATGGCAAACTGGTTGTGCCTGAGCGCTGGCGTACAGCCTGGAATCCGAACTCTTATAAGTTTGAAACTCCTATCAAGAAGGGCGTAAAGACTCCAATCCGTATCGAGTGGCAGCCAGATGGTGATGTTTCTTACTGCGGACTCCGCGTAGCAGCTCCTCGTTCTGAGGCAGAGAAGAACCAGTTGAGCATCTGGAGTGAAATGTCGCCGGATATGGACTATTATTTCATCGCCGGTCAGAATCTCGATGAGGTGATTTCCGGTTACCGTACGCTTACCGGCAAGGCTTCGCTTTATCCTAAGTGGACCCTCGGTTTCTGGCAGAGCCGTGAGCGCTATCAGAGCAGCAAGGACATTGAGGACAACATGAAGAAGTTCCGCGACCTGCATATTCCTGTAGACAATATCGTTCAGGACTGGAACTACTGGAAACTGGATTCATGGGGAAGTCATGAGTTTGAGGCTGTCCGCTATCCAAACCCACAGGCTATGCTCGACAGCGTACATGCCATGAATGGAAGATTCATGATTTCCGTATGGCCTAAGTTCTACGATACAGTCAAGAACTATAAGGAACTCGACAACAGGGGTTGGATGTATCATCAGGCTATCAAGGATGATATTCACGACTGGCTCGGCTTCCGCGGTTCATTCTATGATGCCTATTCTGATGGTGCCCGCAAGATGTTCTGGCGCCAGATGGACGAGAATCTTTATACCAAGTATAAGTTCGGAATCGATGCATGGTGGATGGATGCATCAGAACCAAACGTTCGCGACTGTACCCCGATGTGGTACCGCAAGGCTCTTTCCGGTCCTACTGCCCTCGGTACATCTACCGAATATTTCAATGCTTACAGCATCGTAAATGCTGATGCTATCTATAACGGACAGCGCAGTGTGAACCCTAACCAGCGTGTCTTCCTCCTGACTCGTTCCGGTTTTGCCGGTGAACAGCGCTACAGTACGGCTACCTGGTCTGGTGACATTGCTACCCGTTGGGAAGATATGCGTGCCCAGATGACAGCCGGTTTGAACTATTCTATGGCAGGTCTGCCTTTCTGGGGAATGGACCAGGGCGGTTTCTGTGTAGAGAACCGCTATGTGGCTGCCCAGCAGGAGTTCGATAAGACCGGTAAGGAAAATGCTGACTTGAAGGAATGGCGCGAGTTGCAGGCTCGTTGGAACCAGTTCGGTTGCTTCGTACCTCTTTATCGTACTCATGGCCAGTGGCCTACACGTGAGGTATGGAACATTGCTCCGGCAGATCATCCGGCTTACAAGACCATCGTGGCTTACGATAAACTCCGTTACCGTCTGATGCCTTACCTCTACAGTATGGCGGGTATGGTTCATTTCAAGGACTATACGATGATGCGTGGATTGGTAATGGACTTCAACGGCGATGATAATGTTTACGACATCAAGGATCAGTGGATGTTCGGTCCTGCTCTCATGGCTTGTCCTGTAGGCGAGTATCAGAAGTACAGCCGCAATGTTTATCTTCCTAAGCAGAAGGGCTGGTATGATTTCTATACAGGTAAGCACTATGCCGGTGGACAGACAATCGTAGCCGATGCGCCTTTCGATAAGATTCCAGTCTTTGTTCCAGAGGGTTCTATTCTTCCAGTGGGTCCAGAGATGGAGTGGAGCGATCAGAAGAAGGCTGAGCTCATCGACCTCTATGTCTATGCAGGCAAGGACGGTTCTTATACACTCTATGAGGATGAGGGAACCAACTACAACTACGAGAAGGGTAAGTATGCTATGATAGACTTCAAATATAATAATGCTCAGAAGACTATTACTATCGCTGCCCGTAAGGGTGCTTTCGACGGTATGCTCCAGAAGCGTCGCTTCAATATCGTACTTGTTAGTGATAACAACCAGCAGGGTATCAGCCTCGCCAAGGCGCCTAAGGGCAAGATGGTGAAGTATGCTGGTAAGGCAGTTACTGTAAAACTGAAGTAATATGAAGAAGATATTTGCTTTAGCAATCTTTCTATTGGGCGCTCAGTCGTTGAGCGCCCGTGATCGCCAGTCTTTTGATAATGGCTGGCTTTTCACTTTAGCAGATAGTGCCAGAATGTCAAAATCTGATTATTCAGACCGACATTGGCGAAGTTTGAATCTTCCTCACGATTGGGCGATAGAGGGCGATTTCTCTCCTTCGAATCCTTCGGGAGCCGGTGGTGGTGCATTGCCGGGCGGCATCGGATGGTACCGTAAGCATTTCTCGGTGAATCCTAAGGAAAAGTATGACCGCTTTACCATCACCTTTGATGGAGTATATATGAATTCTACCGTGTATATCAATGGTCATAAACTCGGAACCCGTCCTTATGGATACAGTACATTTGAGTATGATCTTACACCTTATATTAATAAGAAGGGTGATAATGTCATTGCTGTGAAGGTAGACAACAGCGACCAGCCTAACAGCCGCTGGTATTCCGGTTGCGGTATTTACCGCCATGTTTGGCTCACCAAAACCATGAAAACTGCTTATATTCCCCAATGGGGACAGTATGTGGCAACTTCTCCACAGGGTGATGTCAGGGTGAAAGTGGACTTCGCTGTTTCCGGTAAAAAGATGAAACTCTCTGTCCGTAATACAATCTATGATGCTGCAGGAAAGATCGTAGCCAAGAGTCAGGGTGTTCAGGAACAGAAACTCAAGGTGAAGAATCCGCATCTCTGGGACATCGGAAAGGGATATCTCTATACAGTCAAGAGCGAGCTGTTAGTAAATGGGAAGGTAGTGGATGTTACTACGTCAACTGCCGGTTTCCGCGATGTGAAGTTTGATGCAAGGAAGGGTTTCTTCCTCAATGGCAAGAATCTCAAGATAAATGGTGTCTGTGAGCATCATGATTTCGGTTGCCTGGGTGCTGCCGTTAATGAGGATGCGATGCACCGTAAGCTTACCATCCTTCGCGATATGGGCGTGAACGCTATCCGAAGTAGTCATAATCCTCCGGCACCAGAACTCTTGAACATGTGCGATTCGATGGGCATCCTCGTGATGGACGAGAGTTTCGACATGTGGCGCCGCAAGAAATCGAATGGCGATTATGCCCGTTTCTTTGATGAATGGCATAAGAAAGACCTGTCTGATCTCATCAAGCGCGACCGTAATCATCCAAGTATCATCATGTGGAGTATCGGTAATGAGGTTCTCGAACAATGGTCGGATGCGGCTGCTGATACGCTCAGTCTGGAGCAGGCTAACCTGATTTTGAATGCCGGTCATGATGCTTCTAGCTTGTCACATAGCGATGAACTGAGTGTCAATTCGCTTCTTACCCAGCATCTGGCAAAAATCGTAAAGAAGTATGATCCTTGGGGCACACGCCCTGTTACTGCTGGCTGCAATGAGCCCGATCCGAAGAATCATCTCTTTAAGAGTGGGGCTATTGATGTTATAGGTTTCAATTATCACCATCAGTGGGTGAAGGATGTGCCGAAGAATTTCCCTGGCAAGCCTTTCGTTCTGTCGGAGAGTGTTTCTGCCTTGCAGACTCGTGGCTACTATATGATGCCTAGCGACAGCATTTATACTGCACCAAAGGAATGGTGGTTGCCTTATACCGATCCATCGTTTATGTGTTCGGCTTATGATAATTTCCACGCATCATGGAGCAGTACCCACGAAGAAACCTGGGATGTGGTGAAGCACAACGACTTTGTGGGCGGACAGTTTATCTGGACCGGTTTCGATTATATCGGTGAACCTACTCCTTATGCTTATCCTGCCCGTAGCAGTTATTTTGGCATTATCGATTTGGCGGGTCTTTCAAAAGACAGCTATTATATGTATCAGAGTGAGTGGACTCAGAAAGATGTGCTTCATCTCTTTCCTCATTGGAACTGGCTGCCGGGACAGACCATCAACATGTGGTGCTATTATAATCATGCCGATGAGGTAGAACTCTTTATCAATGGCAAGAGTCAGGGCATCCGTAAGAAGACTGTCTACGGTGCAAAGAACGAAGGCGATGCTTTCAGAAAGAGTACTGAATATCATGTGATGTGGCGGGTAAACTTTGAACCGGGAGAAGTGAAGGTTGTAGCCAGAAAGAATGGTAAAGTTCTTAGAGAGCAGGTTATAAAGACAGCAGGAGCTCCTCATCATCTTGTGTTGAAGAAGACTTATCAGGGCTGTCAGGCTTTTGGCTCTTCAGATCCGACTACCTTTGTAGAGGTGAATGTGGTAGACAAAGACGGCAATCTCTGTCCGAACGCAGATAACCAGATTTTCTTCTCTGTTTCAGGAGAACAGGATGCAAGTGGTCATGGTTTCCTGAAAACGCCAAAGATTCTGGGAACAGATAATGGATGTCAGACTTCTTTGGAGCGTTTCACCGATTCACATCGCAAGGCATTTTTCGGAAAATGTGTCGTTGTGATAAAAGGAAAGGGAACCCTCAAGGCACAGGCAGTAGACTTAAAGGATGCTTCTGTAGCTTTGTGATTATAGTAATATTCCGAAAATCAAAACATTAAGGATTTATATAGCGAAGAAGGATACACTCTTTCGGTGTATTCCTTTTTCGCTGTTAAAACGAAAAAGGTTTTGAAGCATTGGGACCCAAGGGATTTGGGTATCTCTATTATGCTAGTAATAGAAATTTAGCTTCAAAACCTGTGGCAAAGATACATTTTTTTTTCGAATAAAAAAACTTTTTCGAATAAAAAATATAAAAAACTTGCTCTTATCAAAAAATATACGTAACTTTGTAAACGATAAGGCATCAAACCCAATCAGCAATCATGAAAAAAGTAATCTTTGTAGAATTTCCTCACGATGCTGGAGCATGAAAGAAATAACAATAATAAAACAATAAAATAAAAATAGTATAATGAAAATTCAAATAGAACAGGCTACGCCAGACAAGGCTTCGCATATCGCATCGCTTATCATGGAGGCGATGAATGCGCAGTGTTGTCAAAATTTTGCTGGTCCTCAGCATACATTGGTTGATTTTCACCGTATGATGACTAAACTTGTAGAGATGGAGGATAGTCAGTATAGTTATAAGAATACATTGGTTGCTATGTCTACTGATGGCATTCTTGTTGGCATCTTGGTTGCATATGATGGTGCTGACGTCAAAAGATTACGTAAGCGCTTTATTGAGGCTGCAATCGTGGCTTTTGGAATGGACTATTCGGCTATGGAGCTTGAAACAGAGGAAGGTGAGTTCTATTTGGATAGTTTGGCAGTTTCTAACCAATACCGTGGAAAAGGTATTGCGTCTAAACTGTTGGATGCTGCTATCTCTCGCGCAAGAGAATTAGGACTTCCTGCTGTAGGTTTGCTTTGTGATAAGGGCAATCCGAAAGCGGAGCGTCTCTATACGAAGGTTGGTTTCCAATATGTCAATGATACCACTTGGGGTGGTCATGCAATGAAACATCTTCAGTATAAATTGTAATCTGATAGGGCAAATTGTGCAAACGTTTGCCCAATAAAAAGTATAGAAATCAACAGAAAATATGCTGTTTATTGCGCAAACTGTAGTATCTTTGCACCATAAGTTCATAACGAATAGGTTTTTTGGTTTTTAGAAAAGATATTTTATTAGTTTTTGTTGATTTAATAATAAAAGCTCGGTCTGCAGTGATGCAATGCCGAGCTTTTGTATTTTTACTCCCATTCAGGGTATTTTCTTTCTGTGTCTTTTATTCTAATTCCTCTATTTCTTTTTCGTCCATGTCTTTATCTAACTGGTCTCTCCACAGATACTTTCTGGTTTCATGCACTATGATACCACTTAGGCAGAGCAAGGAGATAAGGTTTGGTATGGCCATTAAAGCATTCATGCAGTCGGCAATGTTCCAAACCAGTCCCAGACTGATGACACTACCCAGGAAGATAGTAGCAATATAGACTATGCGGAAACAGAGCATCCACTTTTTGCCTTTCAGATATTCTACACACCGTTCTCCATAATAACTCCATCCCAATGTCGTACTGAATGCAAATGTTGCCAGTCCGATGGTCAATATCGGAGCTCCGATATATGGAATCTTACTGAAGGCAGCCTTGGTGAGTGCAGCTCCGTTATGGTAGTCAATGTCTGGGTATGCTATGATACTTGAGGTGATGACGAGACCTGTAAGGGCACAGATGATGACAGTATCCCAAAAGGTACCGGTAGATGAAACCAATGCCTGACGCACAGGGTTACGGGTTTGGGCTGCTGCAGCAACGATGGGTGCCGAACCCAGACCACTTTCGTTAGAGAACAATCCGCGGGCTATACCATAGCGGGCTGCAATCATCATGGTACTTCCAGCGAAGCCGCCACCTGCAGCCTTTGTTGTGAATGCAGAGTCAAAGATTACGTGGATGGCAGGCAATAAATAAGCATGATTTACACAGAGAATGTAGATGCAGCCTAATACATAAAAGAGTGCCATGAAAGGTACCAGCATGCCACAAACCTTGGAGATACTTTTCACGCCTCCAAGAATCACAGCTGCTCCTAAAGCCGTAACGATTGTTCCAGTAATGTATGGAGAAATGCCGTATTGGTTTTCTACCAGGGTAGAGATGGCATTTGCCTGTACCGTGCTACCGATTCCGAATGATGCCAATGCGGCAAAGAGGGCGAACAGGACTGCAAGCCATTTCCAGCCCAATCCTTTTTCCAGGGCATACATAGGACCACCCAACATCGTGCCTCGCTTGGTCTTTACGCGATATTTTACGGCGAGTAATCCTTCGGCATATTTGGTAGAAATACCAAAGACACCGGTTAACCAGCACCAGAATACGGCTCCTGGTCCGCCAAGAGCGATAGCTGTAGCCACACCGATGATGTTACCGGTACCAATTGTAGCTGCCAATGCTGTTGCCAGTGCTCTGAACTGTGAAACATCTCCTGTGGCATTCTTGTCTTTCTTTACAGATAGTTTGATTGCCTTGAAAATCTTGCGTTGTGGAAAGCGCAAGCGGATGGTCAGAAAGATGTGGGTTCCCAACAGCAGGATAATCATAGGCCATCCCCAGAGGAATGAACTAAATGCGGTGAAAAAATCGTTTATTGCATCCATCTCTTAAAAATTTTATGTTTATCTTATATCTATATTTTTTATACCTGATAACGCAGTTACTTGTGTATTATAACCTTGTTATTTCTCAAATTCTATCTTTACGTTTTTGAATCCCATTGCTTTCAGCATCTCTCTAAACTGAGTCTTGGCATTCGTCTGTGCAGTATAGATATTGGTGCGGTTTAAGCAACGTTTCTTCATGGCTTGATAAGCACGCTCATACATAGCCTGTCTGTCGCTGCCTGTCCATTTGCCTTCTTCAAAGAAACTCTTGGTCTTCGCTTCGTCAATGAAGTTATGGTCTAGCAGTTTGATAGGAGGTAAAGTGCATACGATGCTGTCCTGGCTGGCTTGTAGCCATCCTTTTTTTACATCCTTCATATCGATACCCAAGCGCAGCGTTCCGTAATAGATACGTACCAGTTGGTCATCGCCCAAAAAGCCATGGCGTATTGTATCTATCAGTTCTTCATCACTTACAGATAGAAATTCCCATTGACCGATATTCTCGATGCTTTCTACTTGAGTGGGTGAGAGGGTTGTCTTATCTTCCTGTACCACGCTGACCTCATTGTCTTTGGTGAGCCAATAGAAGGCTCCACCCAGAATAAGGATCAGTGCTAATAGTATGATGATTTGTATTCTTTTCATATCATTGTTCTCCTCGCTTAGTGATTCTTTTCGATAGTTGTCTTATCCAGAAGAGTCTTCAGATCGTTGAAAGTGAATTTCTTTCTGAAACTGATTTTGATATTCTCTTCTGCAAATCCCATGTCCTGTAACATCGGAATCAGGGTGTTTGCTGCACTTTGGCGTGCCTGTTCAAGAATATCTAGGTTCGGGATATCGCGAATGATACTTTCCCTGCCTTGTTGTTCGAATTGTGACAGTTCTGCATCACTGTAGTTTCTTCTGGTGAGTGAAACGAATTGTCTAACACCTTCGTGATTGATTTTACTGCTGGTGAGCATCACTTTTGGGTCTGGTAAGATGATTTCTATCTTGTCGCCTTGTCGGTTTACGTTCTTTGCAGAGAATCCTGAAAAGTCTACATAAGCTTTTAATGTCGCATCCATCGGAATGGCCACCTTGCGGTTAGAGCCAGGAACATGAATATTAAAGTCTTTCTTGAACAGTGAACCCTTCAGATTGAGCTGGTCATCATGTGTTATAATCTTATGAACATGAGCTTCTGCTGTATATAAGCGATTGCATTTCTGTATCTGCATCACCATCACAGGTATTGTGTCGATGACTTGCTCCTTCTTTTCTGTTTGCTGATGCGAACATGAAACGAAGGCAAAAAATACAGAAATGATAAATATTAACCTCTTTTTCATACTTAATGTCTTTATTATGCTGCAAAGGTACGGCAAATTGTTCGAAAAACAAAACAAAATCATGTTTTTTGATGTTCTTTTGCTAAGAAATGAAAAAAAAAAGCAGAAAAAGCACTTTTTTTATATCTTGATTAAACCTTTTCATTTTCTTTTCGTCAAAGTTACGATTAGAATTCATAAACTGAACTTTATTATATCGTGTAAGATTCAATAGGAAATTTATTAGTTAGTATTTAGGTATGTTAGGGCGCCTGCTTGTGAAAGTAGGCGCCTTTTTGCGCTTGATTTTGTGTAAGAATGTAGATTTCGGTTCTTTTCTTTGGCTATTTCAAAAGAAAAATGTACTTTTGCAGTAAGAAAAAATAACGGAATGAAACGAATTGATTATATATTAATAGGTCTTTTGGCTATTTCTAGCTTGACGGCTTGTACAGAACAGAAGAAGAGTAATATCATTATTGCTCCTAAACCGGTGGCTAAGGTTGTGAACAAAGCTACTCAGAAAATGAGTGATTATGAGCAGACCAGGGAGGCTGATTGGGTTGGTTCCCATTATAAAGTAGTGGTGAAGCGTAGTTCTGACAAGGAACTTCCAGTTCTCCAGTTGGACGAAAACACCAAGTATTATGATAACAGAATTTCGGTTAAGGTATTGAGAAATGATGGTTCTGAATTCTTTAGCCGTACTTTCACAAAGAAAGATTTCACATCCTATATTGACAAACATACACAGGACATGGGTGCTTTGCTTGGTATTGTGTATGTGAAAGCAGAAGGTGATTATCTTTACTTCGCAGCAAGTGTAGGGTCGCCTGATGTTACCAGCGATGAATATGTACCTCTGGTACTTAAGATTTCCCGAATGGGTAGTATCTCTATATCAAAGGATGAGAAGTTGGATACCAACGCTTCTGCTGAAGATGAAGAAGATGAAGAAGATGGGGTATAAAGCGGTTCTTCCGTTAAATGTATGAGTATTTGCTTTGTTTAGTATACTATTAGTGTAATAGCTAATAGGTTAAATAGTCATATCTCTACGTTTTAATAGTTCCAATATCTGGAATTGTACGATTGCTGGCATATGCCAGCAACCCTGCTGGCGTTTGCCGACAATCAGATTTATCTGATTCTTTGAGCCAATAGATATGTTATCTCTGATGATATCATCTATGAGTTGAAGTGCGATAAACAAGCGTTTCTTAGCTCTTTAAGATACTTATCACTATTTACTACAGATACTTTTATTTATCAATGCATCTGATTGAAGAAACATAAAAAAACTTCTGAAGTTTGTTTCAAACAACTTCAGGAGTTTTTTTATTATGTATTGACAGTTTATTTCAATAACTTTTTATAGTCCTTGTCAAATCCTTGAGGATGACGTCCGATGAAAAGAACATTGAGTAAGCAGTTGGCTGCCAGTTCTACATCATTGAGATCAGCGCCTTTGCCTTTTTTGATTTCCTTTCCCAGGCATACATCCCATGTGGACTGGAAACAGCTATCATTTGCTCCAACAAACATATCATTTGAGTTAGGATCTTCCATCAGTTCAAACTTGATAACCTTTTTGGATGTGATAGGTTGGATATTGCAAAGCATATCGAATGCTTTTTCAAAAATATCGCGATGCAACTGTGCATTTGGAAACATCACATTGACTGTTGGAAAAATCTCTTCAAATTCAAACGACTGCAATAGCTGGTAGAGTTTCATATGCTTATACCTTATTATATATATAACATTCAGTTTATCAACTCTCGTTGTGAAAACTAGAACTTAGCCATCTTGATAGCATCTATAGCACACTCATCACCCTTGTTACCCAACTTGCCGCCGCTACGATCCTTAGCTTGCTGCAGATCGTTGGTAGTCAAGAGACCATAGATAACAGGTATTTCCTGAGTAGCATTCAGACGGGCAATTCCGTAGGTAACACCCTCGCAGATGTAATCGAAGTGAGGAGTTTCACCACGTATCACACTACCTAAAATGATGACTGCATCATAGCCGCCATTCAAAACCATTTGATGGGCTCCGTAGATAAGTTCAAAGCTGCCTGGAACAGTTTTCACATGGATATTCTCTGTGAGTGCTCCATGTTTTTCGAGTGTTTTTACTGCTCCGTCGAGCAAAGCGCCCGTTATCTCAGGATTCCATTCTGCTACAACGATACCAAAGCACATGTTACTGGCGTCTGGTATTTTAGTAAAGTCGTATTCTGATAAATTATGAAGTGCTGTTGCCATATTGATTTCGAATTGTTATCAGTACAGATTAGTTAGAAGCGCGCTCGATGTACTTGTCGATTTCGCCACTCTGTACGAGCATAGCGTTAACATACTTTTTCTTAGCATCCTGATAAAGCTTCAAAGCTTCGTCTTTCTTACCCTGGCTTTCGAGAATCTCGCCTGCCTTGATAATGAATATAGGAGAAAGACTGTTGTTTGTACCTTCGTCAGCCTTGCTGTCAGCCATAGAAGCAGCCTTCTTGAAAGCATCTACAGCCTTGTCGAGCTGGTTGAGATGCGCATAAGCATCACCTAAGGCAGCTTCGGCAGCAGGACTGATCATCTGGTCGTCTTCTGAAGAGAAAGATTCCAGACTCTTCTGAGCTTCTGCCCATTTGCCGAGGTTTGCATAGCAAAGACCAGCATAGAGGTTTGCCAGGTTACCTGCATCTGTGCTGCTGTATTCGTCAGCAATCTTAGTAAAACCTACATAGCCTGCGCCATCACCCTTCAATGCCTGCTCATACATCTGGTTAGCAAAGTAGGTCTGACCCTTAGCAAGCATAGTGCTAGCCTTGTCCTCACGTGGACCTGAGATCTGAGATACATAACCGAATACACCTGCAATGATAACAATGATAGCTACTACTGCAATGATAATAGCCTTCTTGTACTTCAAGAAGAAGGCCTCACGAATGTTTAGGCTCTCTGTTTCCTGAGCCTGTACGTTGTTGTTTGCCATTTTTATTTTGCTTTTTTATTATTCTATACTTTTTAGTTTCTGGTTTAGGAGCAATCTGTTCAATAGAAAGTTAGCTTTCAAATTGTGGAATGCCGCTAAACTTCTGCAAATTTACTCAATTTTATTCAATTATTGAAATTTCTAGCCTATTTTTTTTGTTTTTCCCTCTTTTTCTGCTAACTTTGCACTATAAAAGCAGAAAAGAGACTATGATTTTAAAGAATATTTCCATTATTAACTTTAAAAATATAAAGAGCGCCAATCTGGAGTTGTCGCCCAAAATCAATTGTCTGATAGGACATAATGGCATGGGAAAGACTAATTTCCTTGATGCCATCTACTATCTCTCTTTCTGTAGGAGTGCCTATAATTCTATCGATTCCCAGATTATTACTCATGATGAGCCTTTCTTTATGCTGGAGGGAAATTATGATAATGATAAGGGGGAGATAGAGAATGTTTACTGTGGCATGAAACGGGGTACCAAGAAGCATTTCAAGAGAAACAAGAAGGAGTATAAGCGTCTTTCGCAACATATTGGGCTTATCCCTCTGATTCTGGTTTCTCCATCTGATGTTTCTCTGATAGAAGGAGGAAGTGAAGAGCGCAGAAAACTGATGGATGTGGTCATCTCTCAGTATGATTACTCTTATATAGAGGCTTTATCCAACTATAATAAGGCTTTGCAACAGAGAAATGCTTTGCTGAAAATGGAGGAGGAGCCTGATATTACGCTGCTGGAACTTTGGGAGCAGCAAATGGCGAGTAATGGTGAATTGCTGTACCAGAAACGGCAGGCTTTCGTTGACGAACTGGTTCCGCTGTTTCAGCAGATTTATCAGCAGATTTCGGGTGATAAGGAGCAGGTCCGTCTTCACTATGTTTCTCATTGCCAGAGAGGTCCTTTGTTGGATGTTATCCAGCGCGACCGGTTTAAGGATCGTGCTGTAGGGTATTCTCTGCATGGTGTTCACCGTGATGATCTGGAGTTTTTGCTGGGTGATTATCCGATGAAGAGAGAGGGAAGTCAGGGGCAGAACAAAACTTTCGTGATTGCCCTGAAACTGGCTCAATTTACTTTCCTGCAGCGCACGAGTTCCAATACGCTTCCTTTGCTCCTCTTAGATGATATTTTCGATAAGTTGGATGCTCAGCGGGTTGAGGCTATTGTGAAACTGGTTGCCGGTGACCATTTCGGGCAGATTTTTATTACGGATACGAACCGTGATCATTTGGATAAGATTCTCCAGAACATGCAGGGAGATCATACGATATTCTATGTAGAGAATGGGGAAATAATAAAGTAGAAAATTAAGGGAAACAGATCATGTTTCCCTTAAAATTTTAAGAATATGTTTAGAAGAAAAGTTAAGTCAATAGCGGAACTCTTGCCCGAATTTCTGAGAAAGGAAGGCTTGGAGACTCCTTTACAGCAGAAACGCCTGATAATGAGTTGGGATTCTGTTGTAGGGGAAAATATTGCTGCATATTGTGGTGATAAGTTTATCAAGAACCAGACTCTCTATGTAAAGATAGAGAATGCTGCATTGAGGGCTGACCTCACGATGAGCCGTGCTACCCTTGTTCATCGTTTGAATGAACAGGTTGGTGCACAGGTTATTGCAGATATACGCTTTTATTAATATTCCCCGCTCTATATGCTATATGATTTCGTCCAAGCATATATCTGTAGGGGTAACAGGAAGGAGTCCTTCCTCTTTGATTTTCTGGAAGTCGAAACAGATTCCTATTTTATATGCATGTGGAATCTGGGCAAGAAATCTGTCGTAATAGCCTTTTCCTCTTCCTAACCGGTTGCCTTTCATATCGAAACTCATGCCTGGGATTACGGCAAGTTCTATCTCAGGATATTTCTCTTCCGGATAAATCTTGCCTTTTGGTTCAAGTATATGATAGGCTCCTTCCTTCAGGTCTTGTACTCCGGAATATTCTCTTAGTTCCATATTCGTATCGTCCAGCACAACGGGCAGTATTACTCGTTTTCCCCTGGAAACAAGTTGGTCTATATAATGATGGGTGTCCACTTCATCAGGAAGCGAATAGTACATCAGTATGGTTTGGGCATTCTGAAGATGCGGGTTGGAATCTAAACGTGATAATACAGAAAGCGACAGTTCCTCAAGTTGTCTTGAGGAATACTGTCGCTTTCTGTATTTTATGATTTTTCTTAATTCTTTCTTGTCCATGCCTTAAGCGTTTGCTATCATACAATTATTATGGTGTAAGGAAGAATAGTTGTAGGGCGTATTCGCCATAGCTATCTTTTCTTTCTTCGCAGCGCGTTTTTGGGCTGGCTCTGGTTTCTTTGGAAATGCTGCATGGTTCTCAAATACATCCAGCGTCTTTTTGATGACTGGATCATCAAGATTGATGTATTGGGTCCATGCCTGCTCGTCCAACATATTGTAGATGATACGGCTGTCGATGACACGGTCTAATAGTTTGTGTGATTTCTTGATTAAAAGATTTCTACGTTTTAAACCATGTTTATCGGCATAGCTGACAAACTTTTCAACCATGTCCTGACTGTCAAGATAATCGGCAAGTTCCATCATCTCCTTGAAGTTATTCAACTTCGGGCGGTTATCGTCTGTATAAGTGAAGGCAAACTGCAAGATGAGACCACTCAGACTAGCCTCCTTGAAATAGGATGTCATGCCGAGCGTATCTTCAGGAACAAAGATGTCTGGAGTGATGCCACCTCCGCCATAGACAATACGGCCGTTACCTGTATGATAAGCAGGTCCTGTATGCTTGATGCTATCCTGTGAGAAAAACTCTCCGTGCTGATATCTGTCGAGCAAGTCTTGCTCATAATCCTTGTCATCGCCCAGAGTATATGGCTTCTGGATGCATCTTCCTGAAGGAGTATAGTAGCGCGCAATGGTCAGACGGATGAGGCTGTGGTCTGGGAATTCTATCTGTTGCTGAACCAGTCCCTTACCAAACGACCGTCGTCCGATGATGGTAGCACGGTCATTATCCTGCATGGCACCCGCAAAGATTTCTGCAGATGATGCAGAACCTTCATTGATGAGAACTACCATCGGAATCTTCTGGTAGGCACCCTTACCATCACTCATATAGTTATGTCTAGGTGATTTGCGTCCCTGTGTGTAAACGATGAGCTTCTTGTCTGGCAAGAATTCGTTTGCCATGTTTACTGCAGCCGTCAGGTAACCACCAGAGTTATCCCGAAGGTCAATACAGAGGTTGGTGAATCCCTGTTGTGAGAGTTTAGCCAGAGCAATCAGCATTTCCGGATAGGTGTTCTCGCCAAAGTTCTTGATACGGATATAGCCAGTTTTGTCGTTAAGCATGTAAGCTGCTGTAACACTCTTTGTTGGAATTTCACCTCGGGTTACGGTAAAGGTCTTAACCTTCTTGCTTCCATATCGTATAACTCCGATTTTTACCTTGGTATCCTTTGGACCCTTCAGGCGATGCATTGCCTCCTGATTGGTTACAATCTTGCCAACAAAAGGTTTGCCGTCTACGGCTACAATCTTATCTCCTGCCAAAAGTCCGGCTTTCTCGGCAGGTCCATTCTGTATCACATTCTGTACATGTATCGTATCTTGGCGGATGACAAACTCTATGCCTACACCCGAGAAAGATCCTTTCAGATCGTCGGTGGCCTGAGCTGCGTCTTTAGCACTGATATATACGGAATGTGGATCCAGTTCTGCTAAAATCTGTGGAATTGCCTTATCTACCAGCGAGTCGATGTTCACGGCATCTACATATTGGTCATCAATAAGATGGAGCAGGTTGTTCAGACGGTTGCTTCCACTATTGATAACGTTGAGGCGATTTCCTGAGAAATGGTTGGAAAAGAATGTTCCGATGATAATGCCTATCACAACACAGAATGCCATGATGAATGGCATAAAGCGGTTGGTCTTATTCTTACTCATGTTCATAACAATTCTCTTTTTACTAACGTTTTATCTATCTTATCTCTAATCTTCTACAGAAGATGTCTTTTCATCAGGATTGAGGTATTCTACCTTGATTCCTGCTCGTTGCATTAGTTTGATACCATCGTCCAGACGGTATTTCTCTGCATATACAACACGTTTGATGCCCGACTGTATGATCAGTTTGGCACATTCTATACATGGAGAGGCGGTGACGTAAAGCGTACTTCCCTCACTGTTGTTGCTGCTGCGAGCCAATTTCGTAATAGCATTAGCCTCCGCATGGAGAACGTATGGCTTGGTTACGTTGTTGTCCTCACAGACATTTTCAAATCCGCTCGGTGTACCGTTGTAGCCATCACTGATAATCATTTTATCTTTTACAACCAGTGCACCTACCTGTCGGCGTTTGCAATAGCTGTTTTCAGCCCATATACGTGCCATTCGCAAATAGCGAAGGTCGAGCTTGGTTTGTTTGGAAAGTTCGTTTGCCATCCTCTTATCCTTTATGTTGTACCTTGATTTCGTTGTGTTCCAGCAGTGCATCGATGGTTGGCTCTTGTCCACGGAACCGTTTGTAGAGAACCATAGGATGCTCTGTTCCACCCTTAGAGAGTACGTTGTCACGGAAACTTTGAGCAGTCTTCTGGTCGAAGATTCCATTCTTCTTGAATACACTGAAAGCATCAGCATCCAATACTTCTGCCCATTTGTAGCTATAATATCCTGCGGCATAACCTCCTGCCATGATGTGGGAGAACTGTACGGTCATACAGGTTTCCTGCAACTGTGGCAATATCATCGCCTTTTTCCAGGCTTCCTTTTCATAAGGCATGATGTCGGCAGTAAATTCTTTCTTTTGGGTGTAGTATGCCATGTCAAGCAATCCGAAACTTACCTGGCGCAGGCAACCGTAGGCTGCCATGAAGTTGCGACTCTTCATGATGCGCTCTATGAGTTCATCTGGCAATGGTTCACCTGTCTGATAGTGGAAGGCAAATGTACGGAGAAAATCTTTCTCTATTGCATAATTCTCCATAAATTGTGATGGCAATTCTACGAAGTCCCACCAAACGTTGGTTCCTGAAAGACTCTCGAAGCGGGTATTGGCAAACATGCCGTGAAGACTGTGACCAAACTCATGGAGGAAGGTTTCTACTTCTCCTAATGTCAAGAGAGCAGGCTTTTCTTCTGTTGGCTTGGTAAAGTTCATTACCACACTTACGTGAGGACGTATGTTGTTCCCCTTATGGTCTATCCACTGTCCCTGGAATTCTGTCATCCAGGCACCTCCTTGCTTGCCCTTGCGAGGGAAGAAGTCGGCATAGAATACAGCCAGATAGCTTCCGTCTTTATCAAATACCTCGTATGCCTTGACGTCTGGGTGGTATACCGGTATCTCTTTGTTCTCCTTAAAGGTGATGCCATACAGTTTGTTGGCGAGGCCAAACACACCGTCTATCACTTTGTCCAGCTGGAAATAAGGGCGAAGCATTTCTGCATCGAGATTATATTTCTCCATCTGGAGTTTATGAGAATAGAAGCCGAAATCCCATGGTTTCATTTCGAAATCTTTACCCTCCAGCTTCTTGGCAAGGGCTTCCACTTCTTCCACTTCCTTTTCTGCCGTTGGCTTATAAGCCTCTATCAGGTCATTGAGAAGTTTATATACATGTTCTGTATTGCTTGCCATACGATGGCGAAGAACATAGTCGGCATAGGTTTCGAAACCGAGCAACTGGGCGAGCTCTCTGCGCAGGTTTACCAGTCGTTTGCAGATTTCCAGGTTGTTCTGCTCGTTATCATGGGTACATACCGTATTGCGTGCCATATACATCTGTTTGCGGAGCTTACGCTGGGTAGAGTAGGTCATAAATGGAGAATAACTTGGATAATCGAGTGTAAAGATCCAGCCTTCTTTTTCCTGCTCTTTGGCGGTATGCGCAGCAGCTGCTTTTGCTGTTTCAGGAAGTCCGTCGAGCTGTGCTTCGTCTGTGATATGGAGTGTAAAAGTTTTGTTTTCTTTTAAGAGATTCTGTGAGAACTGCAGAGTGAGCATACTGGCTTCTTCTGTAAGTTTGCGAAGTTTCTCTTTACCTTCTTCATCTAAAAGTGCACCGCTGCGTACGAATCCGTCATAGCTGGTGTCCAGAAGCATCTTCTCTTCAGGAGTCAGTTCTCTGTTTGGATGATCGTGAACGAACTTGATGCGCTCGAAGAGTTTCTTGTTCAGCGTGATGTCATTTGCGTGCTTGGTGAGAATCGGACTCATCTTCTGCGCAATCTCTTCCATCTCATCGCAGGTTTCAGCACTCATCATGCAAGAGAAAACGTTAGATACACGGCTCAAGAGGTCGTAATAGTGTTCGCCCTTATCGGTATCAACTCTTGCAATGGTATTCTCAAAGGTTGGCTCTGCCGGATCGTTTACAATCTTGTCTGTAGCCTCGTCATCACGGCGGATTCCCTCCATGAATGCTGGCTCATAATCTTCGAGACGGATTCGTTCGAATGGTACTGTATCGTGCGGTGTATTGTAAGGCACGAAGAATGGGTTGGTTCTATTTTGTGTTGTATTGTCTTGCATATTGTTACTTTTTAGCTGCAAAGTTAGCAAAAAAATGCTTTATTGCCTTGATTATAAACGTTTTTAACTTATATTTATCGGTCGTTATATTTTCTTTAGCGTTTGATGAGATTTTCCAGTGCAGGGATATAGATTCTGCCTCGTTCTAGCTGGATAAGTCCTTCTGACTGTAATTCGTTGAGGGCTTTGGATACATAGATGCGCTTTACATTCATCTCTTCTGCTAAACGGGTCATCTTGATATGAAAGATTTTCTTGCCTGCCGGGCGGACGCTGTGGCTCTCGAAGAAACGGATCAGGCGCTCACTCAGTGTCTTGGCAGGAACTCTGAACAGTCTGCGGTTGTTCTTCTGGGATTGGGTGCAGACCAAGTTCAGAAGATTGATGCGGAATATTTCATATTCATCGGATAACTTCATGATCTCTTGCTTGCTGACTGACATGATGCTGCAGTTGTTCTTTGTCACATAAGTGTGAGTGAAGCGCTGGGTAAGACCGAAAAGTCGTTCCAACTGGAATGATTCCGGTGCCGAAATGTCTTCTTCTACCTGATAGCCGTAGTCATCTGCCTGGGTTATCACCTTAATATCTCCACTGATTAAATAATATAGACGTGTACAACTGGTGCCTTCTTCAACTATAGTTTCACCCGCTTCCAGTTTTTGAAAGTCAAAACGGGTTTTACCAGCTACATTTTGGAAGTCATAGCGAGTCATTCCCAAGAATAATGGGAGTGATAATAAACTGTCGTATAGTCTATTGGTTGACATGTAAGTTTATTTATTTAATATCTTGTTTTTGAGAGATGGTGAATACCATATCTTGTTTTGTCCTTTCTCGTCAGCATAGATGAGATATGCACAGAGGTCCGGATGCTTTTTCAGAATCTGTTTTGCGCCCTCCATTCCCATTACCATAAACGAGGTAGCATAGGCATCGGCTGTGGCACAGTTCTTGGCTAAAACTGTTGCAGATAAGATGTTATGCTGTACAGGATAGCCTGTTTTGGGGTCTATGGTATGTGCATACTTCTTGCCGTTTTTAT
This sequence comes from Segatella copri, assembly GCF_019249795.2. Taxonomy (NCBI): domain Bacteria; kingdom Pseudomonadati; phylum Bacteroidota; class Bacteroidia; order Bacteroidales; family Prevotellaceae; genus Segatella; species Segatella copri. The sequence goes on along the minus strand of NZ_CP156892.1, from coordinate 450,572 downwards.
AATAGAAGTTTCTGTAGTTACCACTCGTAGCCATGGCTATGTCGGTAATATCAAGTACATCCTGAATTTCCTGACTCGTATTGGTAGAATCGTCAGTTGGCTTGTTGATACCAATATGCCAAGGCACTTGTTTCTCGCTAACACCGTTTACTACAATTTCTCCACCAATCTCAACCATAAAGTTGCTGATACCTTTCTTTTTCAGGAATCTGGCAACAATGTCGCTGCCATATCCTTTGGCGATAGCAGAACAGTCAAGCATGATCTTAGGATTTTGCTTGATGATGCGGCCCTTTTCCAAGGCTACTTTCTCATGACCAACCAGCGTTTTGATACTGTCTATCTTGACTTTCGTAGGAGGTACCCCCTGCTTGAATCCAAAGCCCCAGAGGTTTACCATTGGGGCAACCGTGATATCAAAGGCTCCATTGGTTTCTTTTGAGATGCTTTCTGCCATGCGGAATACTTCGGTAAACATTTCGTCTACCTCAATATCTTTACCTTGGTTTACCTGTGTGATGACAGAGGTCTTATTGAAAGGAGACAAGGATTGGTCTACCTTCTTGAGTTCTGTTTCTATCTCTTGCTGGTAGTTGGTATCACTCTGATAGGTAATGTGATAGATGGTTCCAAAGATAAAGCCGGTATCTTTCTGATAGGGCGTATTATGCTGCTGACGTATGATAATGATGGTACCAATGATAAGTATCAACAGAAATGGAAGTTGCCAGATAAGTTTCTTTTTTTTCATTCTTTACACATTATGAAGTCTTTAAATCTCTAGGGTTACATTGAATGTTCCGCCAAGGCGTGAACCTCCCTGCTTACCGTAGCCTGGCACATACCAGGTGTTGCCTAATTCTCCATCGTTCTTGAAGAGGCGGCGTTTGTATCTGAAACTCCAACCCATACGGACGGGACCCCAGATTTTGGCATCAATACCTATTACACCTTCCAGCCAATGATAGTTGCAGGAAATGCCATTACCTCCATAGGGCGTTTCGCCGCCCCATACTGGGTCTGTAACGGGTGGAGCGCTCAGGTCATATTCATAATAGGTGCAGGCATAACGGAAACCGCCAAACAGACGGTAGTCGTCGTGTTTGTTCTTCAGAAGATTCCAGTCTACACCTAATCTGAAATAGGGAGCGCTGGTCTTGTAGGAGATTTGGGTTGCCTCATCGCTGGCATCTGCCTTTCCATAACCCAATTCGAAAACAGGATAATACTTGTCTTTCAGATTGATACGGAGAGATGCTTCGTACTGCCCATAGTCGCTAACCATCAACTGTACGGGACCTATCAGGTCAACTCCCACAGCCATACCTCTAAAAAAAGGTATGGTATCAGGCTGCTGCTCTATGATCTTCTTCTTGCTTTGGGCCTGACAGGGGAGAACAGCAAATAGGGATAGCATACTAGTTGCGGCTGCCAAAATATATGTAGAAATGTGCTTTGGATGCATCATAATTTACCTCTTTTTGATTGATGACTATTGAGTCAATATAATTGTGAGTAGTCTTAACATCGGTTATCGTATGGAAGAACGATGGACTGCAGTCTACCGACTCAAAATGAGAGCGGTTTTCCTTTGATACAGTCATGGTGTCCTTGAATACTTGTTTCGATAGGGTATGTATCTCGAAAAACAATACGTCTTCATCCTGGCTGTAACTCATAGGCAGACTGAAACTGTCTACGTTTACATCCTTATTGATCAGCACACTATCTGTTCCTGCTATCTTTTTCGTAGAAATCGTTAGCGTGTCTTTTAGCGTTTTATTGTCGCCCATCAACTTGTATTTGGTATATACGGTATTGTTGAGTGGGCAGTCGAGAGATGTACATCCCATCATGGCTAGAACCATGAAAACGACGAAAGGTATTATTTTCCGCATCTTATTTCTTTTTCTATTTGATAATCGTTACGGTTTGGGTTCTGGCGGCTGATAAGGTCGCCCAGGAATCCGGCAAGGAACAGCTGGCTACCCAAAACCATCGCTACAAGAGCAATGAAGAAGTAAGGTGAATCGGTAATGAGATGTCCGTAGATGCCGTTGTGCAGGTCGATGGCCTTGTCTATACCTAAGCCGATGAGCGATAGGAAGGCTATGAAGAATACGACGCTACCCAGGAAGCCGAATACGTGCATTGGTTTTTTGCCAAAATTGCTCAGGAACCAGAGTGTCATCAAGTCAAGATAACCATTTACAAAGCGGTTCCATCCCATAAACTTTGATTTGCCGAACTTTCTTGCCTGATGATGAACAGGCTTTTCGCCTATCTTGGCAAAACCTGCATTCTTGGCTAGATATGGGATGTAACGATGCATCTCACCATATACCTCGATATTCTTAACTACGTCGAGGCGATAAGCTTTCAGACCGCAGTTGAAGTCGTGCAGATTGTGTATGCCGCTTACTTTGCGTGCAGTAGCATTGAAGAGTTTGGTAGGGATGGTCTTGCTCAGAGGATCTCCTTCTTTACGGTTCTGCTTGTAACCTGACACGAGGTCGTATCCCTCTTTCATAATCATCTGGTAGAGTCCCGGAATCTCGTCTGGAGAATCCTGTAGATCGGCATCCATGGTGATGACAACATCGCCCTGTGCTTCTTTGAAACCACAGAAGAGTGCTGGGCTCTTTCCATAGTTTCTGCGGAATTTGATACCCTTTACTTGCTCGTTCTTCTCTGCAAGTTCTTCTATGACGTTCCATGAACGGTCGGTAGAACCGTCGTTCACAAAGATGACTTCATAAGTAAAATCGTTTGAGGCCATTACTCGCTTTATCCAGGCGAAGAGCTCTGGTAACGACTCTTCCTCATTGAAAAGAGGAATTATTACTGAAATATCCATTATCTTGTATTTATCTGTTTGTCTCTTATTTATTGTTATTTTGTATGCTGTTGTTTGTTCTTCTTTGCCATTACAGCAGCAATAATCGGGCTGAGTACAGCACCTGCTACCAGGTCGGTAATCATAAACATCGAAGCCCAGGCTATCGGTTTCATCATACTGACGGCATCAAGAAGGGCTTTAGATTCCCCTGCAGTTAACTGATACGCTTGTGCTACAATCTGATAGTTGGTTTGCAGTTGGTTCATGAATAGACCCGTATCCATAAAACGGAACCAAAGATATTGCACAAGGGTAAGCAGAAGGGTTGCATTGAAGAATGTCTGGATGCAATAGTAGAATGCATGACGGAAAGAGATATGTCCGTCTCTTGCATAGTCACGGAATGCCTTCAGTCGCTTTGCCACAACAAATGGGGTTGCTATGATGAGAATGTTGGAAATGAATCCCAGCATCTGGTATTGCGGGTCTACTGCCAGCATGGTACATACGAAACTGACAATCCAGACAGCTCCGAGGATGGCACCATCTTGCCGGGCGAATGCTTTGGTTTGTCTTATCTTGCCTGTGTCGATGATAATCGTTTTAACCTTATGCATTTGCTGGCTTGTCTTCTTTTCTTTCTGATTCTCGTTATTTTCTGTATTCATTGTTTTTATTGTATTTCTACGGATGTAACATATCAATTTGCAAAAATACAACTTTTTTATTATATAAGGTGTAAAGGGTGGAAATATTTATATATAATTAAAGATAGATCCTCGTGAAATAGAGGTTTCAACTGTAATGTTATGAAATATAGAAATAAAATGTATGTAAATAAAAAAAGGAACCTTCCAAAAGAAGATTCCTTTTTGAGCCTCTTGTCGGATTCGAACCAACGACCCCGAGATTACAAATCACGTGCTCTGGCCAACTGAGCTAAAGAGGCGGGTGGACAAGCGATTCATATCGCACCGCTACAACCAAGTACCCTTGCTATGTTCCCATCCTGGGGGATTCCGAGGGAGCTGGTCGTATGAGACTTGTCCGTCTCAATTTTTAAGCGGGTGCAAAGGTACGGTTTTTCTTTGAGCCCGCCAAATATTTTGCCGAAAAACTTCAGTTGTTTAACGTTTGTTTACTAAAAATCAACTACCGTAATGCCTGATCCGCCAAATTGTACGTGTTCATCTGCATAATGGGTCACATTAGGCACACTACTCAGATATTGGCGAATGAGCTGTCTTAGGATGCCATTTCCCTTTCCGTGAAGGATTCTGACTCTTGGCATTCCTACCAGGATAGCATCATCGATGAAGTATTGTACCGCATTAAGTGCTTCATCGCCTCGCATTCCGCGAACGTCCAGATCCTGGTGAAAGTTGGATTTATGTGAGTCGATGGTCTTTCTGGTTTCCTTACTGATACCGTATGAAGCCAGATTTTCCTTGCGCTCTTCTGTCTTGTCTGCATTTTCAACTGGAGTTGTGGCATGCTCCAGACGGTTCAGGCGCATCTTGGTTCTCATTCCTCCAAATACGGCAGTTGCTGTATCTCCAGTAATGTTTTCTATCTTTCCGACAGTAGTCAGTCCCTTGATGCGCACCGTATCGCCAATCTGAATATCACGTTTACTATCTACTTGAGTCTTGTTCTGTGCATTCCTCAGTGCAGCTGCAGCCTTCTCCTGATTCTCTTTCTTTTCAGCCTGGCGCTTGGCATGGCGCTCTTTGCGTTGTTGAATCTGGGCTATCTTGCGGGCAATTTTGTCATCGGTCTCCTTGGTATCAATTTCTTGAACCTCTTGCTTGAAGGTATCAAGTTCCTGACGGATACGGCGGGTTTCTTCTTTTTCAGCCTGGCTTTCTTTGATTTCCCGGATGGCGTTTTCGATTCTCTTGTTACTTTCTTTCAGAAGTTCTGCGGCTTCTTCTTTTGCCTTTTTGAGAATTGCCTTTCTGCTTCGCTCAATATCCTCTATGTCGTTTTCGTACTTGGAGATTGTTTTCTCCATGTCTTTTTCACGCTGATGGATATTCTGGCGTTTGTTTTCCCAATATCGCTTGTCACGAACTATATCCTGAAGATACTTGTCGCTTTGAATGTATTCAGAACCAACGATATCTGATGCTTCCTTGATTACTTCTTCGGGTAATCCTATCTTTCTTGCAATTTCGATAGCGAAAGAAGAACCTGGTCTGCCGATAGCTAATTGGAAGAGGGCTTTCATCTCATGGCGGTCGTAGAGCATGGCGCCGTTAACCACTCCTTCATGGCTGTCGGCAAAATGCTTCAGGTTCTGATAGTGGGTGGTAATCACACCATAAGCTTGCTGCTTGCAGAACTTGTCGAGTACAGCTTCGGCGATAGCACCACCGATTCCTGGCTCTGTACCTGTACCAAACTCATCTATCAGAATGATGGTCTCGCTATTGGCTGCCTTCATCATATTCTTCATGTTCAGAAGATGAGATGAGTAGGTACTCAAGTCGTTCTCCAGACTCTGTTCGTCACCGATATCAATCATGATGTTTTGGAAAACACCTGTCTTTGAACGCTCACTTACAGGGATGCTCAAACCGCATTGCAGCATATATTGTAATAATCCGACGGTTTTCAGGCAGACAGATTTGCCGCCTGCATTTGGACCGGAGATGATAAGAATGCGTTTGTCCTGTGTAAGCATGATATCCAACGGAACTACTTTCTCGTTTTTTTTCTGTAGAGATAGCTGCAATAATGGGTGTATCGCACGGGTCCAGTCTATGTGTGGGTGGTCTTCTACCTCGGGTTCTATGGCTTTGAAGATATCAGCCAGTTTTTGCTTGGCTTGTATCAGGTCAATGATGGCAAGGAAACGGTAACTGTCCAGAATTTCCTTGGAGTATGGGCGTACCTTGTTGGTAAAGTCGGTGAGGATGCGAATGATTTCCTTTCTCTCTTCACCCTCCAGTTCACGTACACGGTTGTTTGCCTCTACTACCTCGGTAGGTTCTATAAAGACAGTTTTACCTGTGGCACTCTCTTCGTGTACGATACCTTTGATTTTACGTTTTAGAGTAGGGATGACGGGAATAACCAGTCTGCCGTCACGCAGGGTAGGGGTAACATCTTTTTCTACGATGCCTTCACTTTGTGCCGAGCGCAATATACTATATAAGGTACGTGATATGCTGCCCTCTGTCTTTGCCAGTTCTCTGCGAATCTGAAGAAGTTCAGGGGTTGCGTTATCTCTTATCTTGCCGAATTTGTCAAGTATCTGGTCGATGCGCTGAATCAGTTGTGGAAAAGTAACTACATCCTGTGAAAGGCGATGTAGGGCTGGGTAGGGATACTTTTTCTCTCTTTTCCATCCGTCTTCCGGCTCGTCATCATCATCGCTGTGATTCAATATTTTCACCATATCTGCTATGGTAGATAGTGAACGTCGCAAGTCAAACAGCTCGTCCTCCTCCAGGTGACTGTTTTCTACACGGATACGGAGGATGCTCTCCCTTACATCATAGAAATATTGTAGGGGAAAGTCTTCTACTTCCTCCATCAGTCTGCGGAACTCACGCACCTGCATGAGCCATTCGTTAACTTGTTCTGCATCGCTGCTGAATGCCATCTTGTCTACCTGTTCCTTTCCGAGTGGAGAGAGGCATCTTTCGCGCAGCATCTTGCGGATTTCATTGAATCCTATCTTATTTTCAAAATTATCTGGATATATCATGGGTGCAAAGGTAGTGCAAATCGAAGACAATACAAAATAAAAAAGCATTTTTTTATTTTTATTGTTGAGATTCGGCCTGTCTTATTAGAAAGTAGTGTATTTCCCTCTACCAAATGTTTGAACTGTTAAGCTTATTCTGGACATTTCCGGGGGCAAGTTTCTGCTTAATTACGGCAAGATATTCCGTCCATTTTGCATCAGTTCTTCTGTTCCAGACGTCGCCTAAGAATGCAGCTCCGCCAAAGTTCCATGCTCTCAATTGTGGAATATATTCAGGGGTGACACCTCCCAATGCAACTACTCGCTCATTGATGATTCCATTGATGCCTGCTTCCTCTAAGTCTTTGTTAGAGAAGGAATGTTTGTAGCCTTTCTTTGAAATGCTGTCAAAGATTGGACTGAGTAAAACATAATGGCAGGCAGGTTTGAGAATCGCGCTCTTTTCGTCTTTGTTCTTGGGTGATATAGTCTGGAGAGCTTGTTCTACTTCCTTAAAACTATGGCAGGATTGTGAGATGCTTCCTTGAAAGCCTTCTGGAATCTCGTGGTTTCTTCTGTTAAGATGAATACCATGAAGATGAAATTCCTGGCAAAGTTCGAAGTGATCGTGTACTACGATCTTTTTATGCCATTTCTTGTCGATTTCCTGTATCAGTCGCTTACACTCCTCTATATTTGATTCTGGTTTGCGCAGATGTAGCAGGTCTATACCTGCTTTAAAGAGTTGGTTGATATAGGTTGATTCATTCTCTATAAAATCGGGCAGAGTGATTACTATCCATTTCATATTCGTTGTGATTTTATTTCTTTATATAAAGGTGTTGGCTGTTATTTGATAAACAGTGCCTTGGGTTCATAGAAATGATTCACCGGACCATGACCTTTTCCTATCTGTACATCTTTTCCTGCCAGAATTGCGCCTGAAAGATAGGTCTTTGCCATGGCGATAGCTGTATTCATATCCATTTCTCTTGCCAGATAAGAAGTGATGGCTGAGGATAGGGTACAACCTGTACCGTGGGTATTGCGTGTGTTTACGCTAAGGCCTCGATAACTGGTAATAGGCTTTCCGTCTTCGAAGAGGTAATCAATCTTTTCTGCTCCCTGGAAATGGCCGCCTTTGATGAGTATATATTTACAGCCTAACTTACTGATGGCTAAAGCTGCGTTCTGGATGTCTTCCTTATTCTGTATCTTCATTCCTGCCAGTATCTCTGCTTCCGGGATGTTAGGTGTTAGCAGGGTAGCTAGTGGTAATAACTCCTGTATGAAAATGCTGAGAGCGTCCTCCTGCATGAGTCTGCAACCACTGGTGGAAACCATCACGGGGTCAATGATGAGATGCTGGTATTTCCCTTGGTATCTTTTCAGGGCTTCTGCGATTGCTTGGATGGTGGCACGGTCGTTCACCATACCTACTTTGATGGCATCGGGATGGATGTCCTCCATCACAGCTTCTATCTGGCCCTTTACGATTTCGGGGTTGATGTCTTGGATGGCATAAACTCCCAGGGTGTTCTGTACGGTAATGGCTGTAATGGCCGATGCGGCATATACGCCTAGTGCTGACATGGTCTTGATGTCAGCTTGTACGCCGGCTCCTCCGCAACTGTCTGAGCCAGCTATTGTCATTGCTGTATAATATTTCATAATTCCTATTAACTTCTTGCTTTTCCTCTAAAACTGTTTCTTACCAGGGCTGATTCACAGGTCTCACAGAGATGTTCTGTGGCTTGATGGTGCTTGAAACCTTCTATTATGGCTTGGGCACGGGATGAAGCCAGAATTTCTTCCAGCGATTGTTCAAGCAGGTTCCCAAGTGCTACATCTCCGTTGTGGTCCAAACAGCAGGGTACCAATGTTCCGTCTGCCAATACGCCTATCTGTTTGAGTAGGGCTTTACAGAAAACTTCTCTTTTTTCTTCTCTGATACCTGATTTCTGATTTCCTTTTATCATTTCCTTTTCTTCGATATGGTTATCAAAGTTGGGCCATTCGAATTTCCTGTCAAACTCCAGATAGAGATTATTGGCAAGTCTGTAACCGTCAGGTCGTTCTTTCCAGGGTTTGGGAACAAATTTTTCGATGTGCTCCATTACTTCCTCATTTTCCCGGTCTTTTCCTCCTTGGTTCCAAAGTCTGAGAACTATGCAGGTTCCTTTCTCTGCTGCTTGGGTTGAAAAAGTCATCACCTCGTTCATGTAACTGGCAAGCTCTCCCTTGGCATTACTCTCGTGTGAGTGGAGTGAGAGCTGTATTTTGTGGGGAAGTGTGTCAAGGAGATCCATAGCTTTGGGTAGCAGAGTGCCGTTGGATGTAAGTACGGTTTTGAAACCTTTCTCTCTTGCCATATTGATAAACTCGGGTAGAAGAGGGTGTAGTAGGGGTTCGCCCATAATGTGGAAATATAGGAAACAGACCTTCCCGCGTATCTTGTCGGTGAGCAGGTCGAATTCCTCAGCACTCAACTGTCTTTTCTTCCTTGTATGTTTTGGACAGAAGTGGCAGTTGAGATTACATGTATTGGTGATTTCTATGTAACAGCGATCTATCATTGTCATGTCTTTTCTTGCATATAGCTTACTTTTTAGCAAAGTTACATGTTTTCTTTGATATGACCAAATAATATAGCATAATTTTGCATTTGAAGTCTTCTTGTCATGGATAGTGAATGAATATGAAGGAAATATACAGATATAAAAAAGCCTTCTGAAATTTCTTTCAGAAGGCTCTTGCGGAGAGAGAGGGATTCGAACCCCCGGTACCTCTCGGTACGACGGTTTTCAAGACCGTTGTAATCGACCACTCTACCATCTCTCCATTGTTTTAGTCTGGATGACTATAGCTTGGTTTTCTTAAGCGGTTGCAAAGGTACTACTAATTTCTGGTTCCACCAAATTTTTCGCCAACTTTTTTTTGTTTTTCTTCAAAAAAATGCATTTTGGGGGCTAATAAGTGGCAAAATCGGCAAAAAATAGAGAGGTAAGGCTGAGAAAGACAATAAAAAAGGGCTACCGCCGTAGCCCCAATCTTGATAACCTTAAATCTAATACTATGAAAAACACACCGCAAAAATACGAAATAAATCTATTCGTTATGTCAAAAGAATAGAAAATCTTTATTTTGAAAGGGTGCTTTAATATTTTTTAAATCTTAGAGGTAACCTTTCTGCTTAAACTCTTCCATCAGTGGCAAGGCTAAAATCTTGGCATCAGGATGTGGTGCACCGGTAGTACCTAATGCGCGAAGGTCGAAGAAATGTTTCCAGTCACTCACGAAAGCGGTATGAACCAGTTCTGTGTTGCAGTCCAATGGTAGGATGGCTCGTGCTTCCTGTGGCTTGCAACCTGCCTCTATCAGTTTCATGTAGGCATATTCGGCAGCCTGATTGGCGAATATCCAAGTTGTGAGTTTACTCCATTCTGCAGTTCTTCCTTCTGCAATGTCAGCACACATATCTTCTATTCGGTAGTCGCTGGGATCTTGTGAACCATCGAACCCTTCTGCTTCTACCCATGTAGGCAGGTTGATGGTAATCTCGTTATCAAACTTATTCTTCGAATAGTTGCAGTATCGGGTACTCTGCTCTGCCATAGAGTTGGCACGATGACGGTTATATTCTCGGGTTATGGAAATCTGAGTAGTAAAATGAACGGTAATACGGAGTTCGTGCTTACCTTCTTCATAGTTGCTGAGGTACTTCAAATCATCCATCGCTTTGTTTTCTGCCAATACTCGGAGATTGGTTGTAATATAGTCTTTGCCGTCTAAAGTTTTCAGACGTGAGAACTTGTTGTGGGTATAAAGCGGCAACTCTCCATGTTTGCATACCAGATACACGGTTCCATGTTCCAGCATGGCAAAGTGTTCACTCTGCACCATCCGATCCACGAAAGGTTTGGCAGAATTCACAGTGGTATTGTTCTCACTTTTATAGCATACTCTTCCTGCTCGTTCTATCTGCTGGTAGATACCGAGTTCACCTGGTTTCTGTAACCAGATTTCATACGATGGTCTTTGTATTTTCATTTCTTTTTTGTTTTTTTATTCTGTCTGCAAAGGTACATTATTTTGTGCATACGGCAAAATAATTCATGGCTTTTTTCGTCTTATATATAATTAATGTGTAATAATTAGTAAATATGGAGATAAAACCAATAGCATATTTTCGTTCTCCCTTCAGTAGCAAGTTTGGCATACCCAAACAGGCTGGATTGGTAGCAGAACTGGAAGGACAGATTGTTTTTGAACCCGAATTTCGTAACCCTGATGCGCTGCGTGGCATGGAGGGCTTTGACTATCTTTGGCTGATTTGGGAATTTTCTGCCAATAGGCACAAAGCGCACAGTCCGGTTGTTCGTCCTCCTGTGTTGGGAGGCAATGAGAAAGTGGGTGTCTTTGCCACTCGAAGTCCTTTCCGTCCCAATAATATAGGTCTTTCATCGGTAAAAATTTCTCATATCGAATGGGAGACTCCTCATGGTCCTGTCATTCATGTTAAGGGAGCTGATCTTATGGACAAGACACCGATATTTGACATCAAGCCGTATGTGGTGTATGCCGATTCTCATCCTGGGGCAAGGAGCGGTTTTGTTGATGACCGCAAATGGCAGAAACTTGATGTAGAGATTTCTGAAGATGTAGACAGGCATCTGCGTCTGCAGGGATTGAATGCAGAAAAGATTGAAATATTGAAAGAGGTACTTGCCCAAGATCCCCGTCCGCATTACCAGAAAGACCCTCATAAGGTCTATGGAATGCCTTATGAGGGTCTTGATATTCATTTCACAGTTTGCGATCATACGCTTACTGTTGTCAAGTAGACTTCTTGAATGTTGAGTAGAAAACTTACTTTGCGAAACTTTCGAAACGTACGTTTTCCATCTGAATTTTGCAGGCAGCATCGATATTCTTGGCTTCCTTGGTGTAGAAGATATTGGAGTTCTTGATGGTGATATCGTGTACCATACCTTCTGCACCATGTGCTTCAACACCAGTTTCGCAACCTCGTACGTAGATATCGCTCATGTGGATGTCCTGAAAGTTTGGCAGGAATTCCTGTTTTACAGGAGCGGTCTGTTTCTTGGCACCTACGTGGTTGTCAAAATAGGTGGTCTCAAAGGTGATGGCTGCATCCTTGATATCGGTCATGTAGATATGGTCGATATAGATGTTCTCTGATGTTCCACCTCTCTTCACTGCACTTTTAAAGCGTAAACCGGTATCTGTTCCCTGGAAAGTATTGTTGCGAACAACAATATTCTTCATGCCGCCAGAGAACTCGCTGCCGATAACAAAACCTCCATGGGCATGGTATACGGTGTTGTCCTGGATATTGATGTTTTCACAAGGACCTGCTGCCACACCTGCTGCGCCGGCGCCACCCTTCATGCAGATACCATCATCACCAGCATCAATCACATTGTTTACGATGAGTACATCCTTACAGCTGGAGATATCAATCGCATCACCGTTCTGGGCATTCCATGGACATTTTACGGTGATTCCGTCGATAGTCACATTCTTGCATCGGGTAGGGATGATATGGAATTTAGGACTATTCAGAAGTGTAACTCCCTGTACGAGCACATTCTCGCAACTGGTGAATCTGATCATGTGTGTTCGGGTTTTCTCCTGTTCGTCCATATTCTCAGCCACATTAGGTTCGTGCTTCAGGTTGAAAGGATACCAGATGTCACCCTTCTCATTCAGTGTTCCGCCCATAGCCTGGAATTCTTTCCATTCTACGTCACTAACCTTACTGCGCTTTACCGGTCTCCACCATTCTCCGTTTCCGTCAATGGTGCCCTCGCCTGTGATAGAAATATTTTTTCTCTTGCTGGCATTGATGGCTGGAGTTGCACGGCTTTCTTTTTTACCTGTGGTCTTGTCTATCTTGAAATGGTCGTTCTTGTCTTCAGAAAGAACGATGATGGCATTCTTTTCCAGATGCAGGTCAATATTGTCCTTCAGTGAGATGAGACCGGTAAGGTAGATACCTGCAGGCACATTAAGATGACCGCCGCCCATCTTGTTCAGTTTGCTGATAGCTTTGGCAAATGCCTGGGTATTCATGGTGAGTCCGTCACCATTACCGCCATATTCCAAGATACTGACATGATTGGCTGGGATGCTAGGCAATGTAGGTTGCTGCATCTGAACTGGTAAGTTCTGATAATACTTACTGTAATCTTTGGCATTGGCTGTCACAAATGAGAAACAGATCAATAAAGCTATTAAAATCTTCTTCATAAGCTTTTTAAGTTTAGTTTGTTTAATAAATTCTATACTTTGTCTTGTTTGTAATATCTGTTACCTTAAGGTGTGGATATAAAAAAAGACGGCCCTAACCACAGTTAGTAACCGCCTTTTATGAAAGGAGGAGTGGTACCACCAGGAATCGAACCGGGGACACAAGGATTTTCAGTCCTTTGCTCTACCAACTGAGCTATGGCACCATCTTGCTTTTTGCGGTTGCAAAGGTACAATAAATATTTTAATTGAGCAAGAGAAAACGAAATATTTTCTCTTGCTTAATGTTTATTAACTAAATATCCCCTTGCTTGAAATTAATCTTTCAGAGGATTCCAACCTTGTGCTTTCAGTTCAAATTCCTGTCCGTCTCTGGTAATGAGGAACTTGCCCAGATTTTCTTTGGTGATGTAGCCAATCTGCCTTACACCCTCCATAGTCTCAATCTTCTCGTGGTCACCGATAGGTACGGTAAAGAGAAGTTCATAATCTTCGCCACCATTCATAGCACAGGTGGTAAGGTTCATATTGAATTCTTCTGCCTGCACGGCTGTCTGGTAGTCGATAGGTATGTTCTTCTCATATACTCTGCATCCGCAATGACTCTGTTCGCAGATATGCATCAATTCACTGCTCAGACCATCGCTCACATCCATCATGGCGGTAGGACGGATACCTGCCTCACGCAGTTGTGCTATCACATCTCCGCGTGCCTCAGGCTGCAGTTGTCTTTCCAAGAGATATTCCTTGCCGGCGAAATCAGGCTGGAAGTTGCGCATATTCTCTAAGTCTCTGTTCAGAAGAGCCAGTTTCTCGTTGTCACCATTTGCTTTAGCCTCAGCCATCTTCTTTCGGATATCTTCTATCTGTCCGTAGTATACAGCCTTTTCGCGTTCCAGCAGTTGAAGTCCCATATAGGCACCGCCCAAGTCACCCGACACACAGATCAGGTCTGTTTCCTTGGCTCCGTTGCGGTATACGATTTCTTCTTTTGCTGCTTCTCCGATACAAGTAATACTGATGGCTAAACCGGTGAGGGAAGAGGTAGTATCACCTCCCACGATATCTACTCCCCATTTGTCACATGCCATTCGAAGACCCTTATAGAATTCATCAATGTCTTCTACTTTGAATCGTTTACTCAATGCTATGCTTACTACCATCTGACGTGGGGTTCCGTTCATAGCAAAGATATCACTGATGTTTACCATTGCACTCTTGTAACCCAAGTGAACCATGTCAATATAGGTAAGGTCGAAATGTACGCCCTCCATCAGCATATCTGTAGTCATGAGCACCTCCTTGTCTGGATAATGCATCACGGCACAATCGTCGCCTACACCATAAACTGTAGACTCGTTTTTCTTTTCATAACCTTTGGTGAGATGGTTTATAAGACCGAATTCACCTAACTTTGAGATATCCAAAATAAATAATAGTTTATAATTTATACTTAAGATCTGCGGATGATTTCTCGCATAATCTCTGTCATCTTAGGCTGTGCGGCATTGGCTGCAATCTGCACCTCCTCATGACTGACTTCTACAGGTACATCGAAACCGCCAAGATCGGTGATGATGCTGATGCCGAAAACTTTGATTCCACAATGGCGGGCAACAATCACTTCAGGTACAGTACTCATACCTACAGCGTCACCACCCAATACACGATACATGCGATACTCTGCCGGTGTCTCGAAGGTAGGTCCCTGAACGCCAACATATACACCATGCTTTGCATCAATTCCCTTCTCCTTAGCGATATCGTCGGCAAGGTCGCGGAGTTTCTTGTCGTATGCTTCGTGCATATCCGGGAAACGTGGACCGGTAGGGAAGTTCTTACCGCGCAATGGATGTTCTGGGAAGAAGTTGATGTGATCATCGATAATCATCAGGTCTCCAATCTGGAATTCCGGATTCATACCGCCCGAAGCGTTGCTTACAAAGAGGGTTTCAATGCCCAACTCGTACATCACACGTTCTGGGAAGGTTACAGCCTTCATGTCATATCCTTCATAGTAATGAAATCTTCCTTCCATAGCCATGATATCTTTACCTCCTAACTTACCGAAAATCAGTTTGCCAGCATGACCTTGAACGGTAGATACTGGGAAGTTTGGTATTTCGCTATATGGAAATTCATAACTGTCAGTTATTTCTGAAGCTAATTGTCCTAGACCGGTTCCCAGTATGATTGCTGTCTTCGGACTTGTTGTCATCCTTTCTTTTAGCCAGGATGCTGTTTCTTGAATTTTTTCGTACATAGCTAATGATTTTGTCGTTAAAATTATCTTCTTGTTCCAGCATGAAACTTACCTTGATAGGCAGTTCGTATATGCTTTTCTTAACTATTTCATAGAGTCCCTCTGTCTCTTTTAGTCTCACGGCATCTTTCTCTGTCGTGATAATCAGACGGGGTTCTGGCATCTGTTCAAACGCCTCGTTGATGCGTGTGATGTCTTTATTCTTGAAGCGATGGTGATCACCGAAACTCAGCGACTGCATACTCTTGACCATTGGCTTCAGGTCGTGTTCCATCTGCTTAGGCGATGCGATACCAGTAACCAGCAGAGCATGGTAGTTTTTCAACTCCTCCTTGGCTATTTGCTGGTCTTCGAAAACTCCCTTTGGCGTATCATAGTTGATGCAGGTGAAGTAGAGCTTCTGGAAAGGGTAAAGGTCCATAGCCTTGGTGAGTACTCGAAATTCCATTGGCTTCAGATCCTTTGGACATTTAGTGATAATCACAATGTCTGCACGGTTCTTACCGCTTAGAGGTTCTCTCAGTCTTCCTGCTGGCAACATCTTGTCATAGATGATCAGACGGTGGTAATCTACCAGCAGAATGTTGATACCTGGCTTCACATAGCGATGCTGAAAGGCATCATCCAGTAATACAACATCTACATCCTTGGTCGGTTCTTCATTCTGTAACTTTTCGATTCCTCTCACACGCTTAGCGTCTACGGCTACATAGATATCGTCAAACTTGCTGTGCATCTGGAAGGGTTCATCGCCAATCTCTGACATTGTCGTATCTTTATCTGCCAGCACATAGCCACTGGTCTTTCTTTTGTAACCACGTGATAGCACAGCAATCTTTACCTTGTCGTGTAACAAGCGTATCAGATACTCCACATGGGGAGTCTTGCCCGATCCGCCCACCGTGATGTTACCCACAGAAATGATCGGGATTGAGAATGACTGACTCTTTTTCAGTCCGATATCGAAGAGCCAATTGCGAAATCTGACCATGCCGCCATAAATCCAACTCAGTGGTAGCAGCCAGTCGTTGATCTTGATAAGATCGCCTTCTGTTCTCATGTCTGTTTCCTTTCTCTTAATTCGGTATGTCTATATAATAATGTACGCATACCTTATTATAAATGTTATTGTATGTTCAGTACGTAAGGAAGTGCAGCCTGTATAGGCTCTTTCTCCTTCATATTGCGTATCATGATGAATGGCTGGTAGAGATCACCCAATGCCAGACGCAACTGTTCGTCGAGATATGTTCCCTTGTTTCCGCCCGCCATATCCAGCAACTGCTCCATCCATCCAGCCAATGCCGGATATTCTACCGCCTGATAACTGCTGAGATGAGCCAATTCTGCAGCCTTGTCGATGGCGTCGCTCAAGCCGCCGAATCCATCAATTAACTTGATCTTCTTGGCGTCTGTACCCAGCCATACTCTTCCTTGAGCAATCTTCTCAACCTGTTCGGTACTCATTTTTCTGCCCTCTGCCACACGTTTGCGGAAGAGGCTGTATCCACGGTTCACGTAGTTTTGCATGGTGGCAATCTCTTCTGCACTCCATGGGCGTGACATGCCTGCCGAAGCATAGGCACTGTTGCGGTTGGTCTTCACTTCATCATACTTGAAGCCTAACTTCTTTGTCATCAGGTCACTGAAATCTGGCAGGGCTCCAAAGATACCGATGCTGCCGGTCAATGTTGTCGGTTGTGCCATGATATATTGGGCACCCATACTCATATAATAAGCACCTGATGCTGCCATACCACCCATAGAAACTACTACCGGCTTCTTTTTATTTAATTCTTTAACTGCTCTCCAGATCTGTTCCGAAGCATAGGCATCGCCACCGCCCGAATTGATACGCAGAACTACGGCCTTTACCTGACTGTTATCTGCAAGTTCCTGAAGGTCCTTGATGACCTTTGTACTTACTATCTGTTGCTCAGAATCATAGATGCTAGGAGTCTCCATCCTGACAATGGACCCCTGACAGTAGTATACGGCAATCTCTTCGCCCATCAGATTCGAGTCGTCTATAGTCATATCTACGTCGTTATAGTCAACCTGATTGATGGTCTCGTCTGCCTTCAGTCCTAACTGTTTCTTTACCACGTCTCTGATTTCATCATAATAGCAGAATCCATCTACCATCTTTCGAGATTTCAGTAGTTTGGTATCATCAAACACCATCAGCCCGTCAGCATAGCGGTTCAGTGAATCCTTGCTGATGTTTCTGCTTTTGCTCACATCTCCCAACATCTGTTGCCAGAGTCCACCAATATAGCGTGAAACCTGCTCTCTGTTGGCATCCGACATTTTGTCTTCGGTGTATGTTTCAGTATAGCTTTTGTATTTGCCTACCTTCACTACCGTAAAGTGAACGCCAAATTTGGCTGCTACATCTTTGATATATTGTGGCTGCGATGCAATACCATGCCAGTCCACATTGCCTTCTGGGTTTACATATACCTTGTTGGCAACCGAAGCCAGATAATATCCACCCTGTGAGAGAGCATCACCATATGCGATAATCCATTTGCCGCTCTTCTTGAAATCGGCAAGTGCATTTCTGATTTCCTGCAAAGTGGCATAATCTGTCTCCAAGATACCTGTTTCCAGATAGATGCCCTTCACTTTATCCTCATTCTTTGCCTTGCGGATAGAAGAGAGAATCCTGTTCATGCCTATGTTGTTAAACTGCTCGCCTGTCAGCTCGCCGAGCCAGTTGTCTTCAGTACGGTCTTCAATCTGTCCTTGTAGTTTCATCACCATCACCGCATTGTCTTTCAGTGCCGGTTTACTGTTGCTCGATGCCACCATTCCGATGATACAGATGAATCCCAGGATGGTCATGATCAGCCCGAAGGCAAACAGTCCTACGATAGTGGCTGCCACGTTCTTGAAAAAATCCTTCATTATTCTATGTCAATATTTTATAAGTGAGACTCCTAAATAAATGCCAGCGGCAGAAGAGAGATGTTTTCTCCGATTGCCGTTTACAGCAATTTTTCTGCAAATATAGCAAAAAAGAACCAATAATCAAAGCGATTGGAACAAAAACACCAAAAAAAGAAGAAAAAATAACATAGGGTTAACGAAAAAATGCCTATCTTTGCATTATCTTAGCAAAACAGAATAAAGATATAAACAACATAACAAAAAAGAAAAATGAAAAAGACAATGATTTTTTTTCTTCTGATGCTGACAGCAATTACAGCATCAGCTCAATCTACCGCTCGCAAGTTCGTATTGAAGAACAGTAGCGACGGACAGAGTGAACTTACCTGTTATCTTCCTAAGAATCCTTCAGGAAGAGCTGTAGTAGATTGTCCTGGAGGTGGGTATTCTCATCTTGCAATGGACCATGAGGGACATCAGTGGGCAGAATATTTCAACAAACAGGGTATCGCTTTCTTTGTTCTGAAGTACAGAATGCCTAAGGGAAACCGCAATATTCCGTTGAGTGATGCCTATCAGGCGATGCGTACCGTCCGTGACAGTTCTGCAGTATGGAAAATAAACAAGGAAGATGTTGGTATCATGGGCTTTTCTGCCGGTGGACATTTAGCTTCTTCCGTCAGTACTCATGCTGAGGCGGCTGTGCGACCTGATTTCTCGATTCTTTTCTATCCGGTGATTTCGATGGATGAGCGTATCTCTCATAAGGGATCATGTGTGAATTTCTTGGGTGAAGAGCGTAATACCAATAAAGAACTGGTTGAAGAATGGTCTAATGATAAGGCTGTGCGTCCGGGTATTACCCCTCGTGCCATCATCTTGATGTCGTTTGATGATAAGGTTGTTCCTCCAGTAACCAATGGTGTAGCCTATTATTCAGCTATGAGCAAGGCGGGTAACGAGTGTACCATGCATATCTATCCGACTGCAGGACATGGATGGGGATTCCGCGATGCTTCCCATGGCTTCCCATATCACGACCAAATGTTGAATGATCTTACTTGTTGGCTCAACAGACTTCCGTCTAAGTAATAAGTAAAGAGAATACCTAAAAAAGAGGATGTATCATAAGTTGATGATACATCCTCTTCATGTTGTTAGAAGAGCTAGGATATGTCGTTGGAAAAGCTAGGATATGTTGTTGGAAGAGATAGAATATGTTGTTGGAAGAGATAGCTGAAGTTGTTAGAAGAGATAGCTGAAGTTGTTGAGACAGTCAGTATCTCCGGTCGCACAACAGCTGTTGTGCGCTTGCATAACAGCTGATATGCGCATGCACAACAGCTGATGTGCATGCGGTGACCAACTGTTGTGCGCCAACTGTTTTCCAAACTTATGGCACATCCTCTTTTTCTTTTTATAGACTCCTAATAAGCATTCTTGTCAGGGCAGATAATGCTCTTGGCTGTCATGAAGATAATCTTGATATCAAGCCAGAACGACCAGTTCTCTATATACCAGATATCACGGCGGATACGTTCTTCCATCTGCCAGAGCTCCTTGGTCTCACCACGGAACCCTGTAACCTGAGCCCAACCTGTGATACCCGGCTTGGAGAAGTGGCGAACCATATACTTATCTATCAGGCTTCCATACACCTCTGTATGATGCAGCATGTGAGGGCGCGGACCCACAATACTCATGTCTCCCTTAAGAACATTGAAGAATTGAGGAAACTCATCTATGTTCGTCTTTCTCATAAAGTTGCCGAAAGCAAATTTACGTGGGTCGTTCTTTGTTGCCTGTGCCTTGTCTGCATCCTTGTTCACATGCATGGAACGGAATTTAAGACAGTAGAAGGTATCACCATTCAGACCCGTTCTTGCCTGTTTGAAGAAAATTGGACCAGGACTCTGAATCTTGATGATGAGAGCTATGAATGGAATGAATGGTAGAACGCACAAACATGCAAGCCCGCTCACCACGATGTCGAAGCTACGCTTGATAATGCGGTTTGACATGCTTGTTAGGGGTTCTATGCGGTTTGAATATACCGTCCTTCCCATGAAATTCTGGGCATCAAGATGCAATTTGTTCTCACCAAACACACGTGGCAGGTAGTAGAAGTGTATCACATTCTTATCACAGAAGTGCATGATATTGATGATTTCAGGATCTTTATGCGACAGGCAGCAGAAAACCTCGTCAATATTGGAAGGTTCACCATTGATGGTATCATTCATGGTAGAAGAGATAATCTCTTTGAGCTGTTTCATGTTTCCTATTCTTTTCAACCCTTCCGGATTATCTGTGATGTCTTCATCTGCATAATATCCTTTTACGATATAACCTGCCGAGGGATCTTCTGTCATCGTCTTGTACATCTCGCTCACGGCAGGATCGTTACCTACAAAGACGACGGTGCGTGAGTTGCGGCCCTTAGAGCGGAAATACTTTAGTAATTTGAGTTCGCAGAGTCGGCTTATGATGAGAGCCAGATGGAATGTTATGCCGAAGATAATGCTGAAGGAGAACATCTTTCCCCCGTGACCGAGTAGTCTTGAGAAGGTAAAGAAACAGAATGTTGTTGCTGCAGCCAGATATAAAGTACGCTTTGTAACCTGTAGGAACCTGATCTTTCTGACATGAATGATGGTGGAATAGAAGTATTCGCCTAGGAACAAGGCAGCATTGGCAACAAAAAAGGTAATCTTTGTTGCTTTGTCGAAATACGCAGGTATGAGTTCTTGACCATATTGGGTATAGAACAACAGTACGATGTTGAGAATAACGAAATCGGCACCTATCACCAGTCTCCTTATCATTTCATTTCCTTTATAATGCTTGTTCGTCATTTGCTTATGTTTTTTATACTCCTAGTTATTTATATATCTTTTTAAGATATTTGAGGTATGCTTAAACTGATATTTGGTCGCAAAGATAATAATAATAGTTGAAAATCGGAAATAAATCAGCAAAAAAATATCGAAATAGACCAACTTGAACCAACTTGAACCAGCTTTTCTTGTTTTTAATCTGTTTAAATGATGGTTTTTCTTCCTTTTTACTTTCTTGCGCATATCTAGGTATTTTTATATGAATAGGTAGTTTTTTTAGAAATTGCTTGGTGGTCTCAAAAGAAAAACGTACTTTTGCAGCCGGATTATCACGGATGATTCTTCTTTGAGACCTGTTGGTACTGGGAGTAAACTCCTGATGTGATGCAGTCTCTCATTGTTAATTTGTGAAATCTTAAGTATGAACAATAAACGATTTAGATAGTAATAATATGCAATTAATTTTATTATCGGGTGGCTCGGGTAAAAGGCTCTGGCCACTTAGCAATAATGCTAGAAGCAAACAGTTCTTGCCATTGCTCGAAAAGGAGAATGGGGAGATGGAAAGTATGGTTCAGCGCGTGGTACGTCAGGCTCAGGAAGCAAATCTGACCAACGATATTACGCTTGCTACAAACGCCAGTCAGCTGGATATCATCCAGAACCAGCTGGGAGAGCGGGTTTCTGTGGTTACCGAACCGGAGAGGCGTGATACTTTCCCTGCTATCGCTTTAGCTGCAAGTTATCTGAAACTGAAGAAGAAATGTGAGGATGATGAGGTTGTGGTTATTATGCCTTGTGATCCTTATACCGAGTTGGAATATTTCCATACCATAGCCCGTATGGTGGAATGTGTGGAGAAAAACGTCGCCGACCTCGTGCTGATGGGTATCAAACCTACTTATCCAAGTGCAAAATATGGTTATGTGGTTCCTTTTGCTGAAGGAGAGAAGTATCAGATAGTGAAGAGATTTACCGAGAAACCGGATGTGCCTACAGCAGAGAAACTCCTGGAGGAGGGTGCTTACTGGAATGGTGGTGTCTTCGCTTTCCGTTTGGGCTATATGATGCAGATTGTACGTAAGTATATGCAGAGTGAGAACTTTGAAGATACTCGTGCAAGATATAGCGAATTTCCAAAAATCTCTTTCGACTACGAGGTGGCGGAGAAGGCTGAATCGGTAGCGGTAGTACCGTTTAATGGTGAATGGAAGGACCTGGGTACCTGGAATACACTCACTGATGAGCTGCACCATGCCAGCATTGGTAATGCGGTGATGGGAAGTCATTGCGAGAATACGCATGTCATCAACGAACTCCAGTTGCCTCTGTATGTGGATGGCTTGAAGGATGCTGTTGTTGCAGCGAGTCCTGATGGCATCTTCGTCTGTGCAAAGAAATATTCCGAGGACATCAAGAAGGCGGTAGAACATCTTACTCCGCGTCCGATGTATGAGGAAAGAAGGTGGGGTACTTATCGGGTGATTGACGATTCTGAGTATGCTGACGGCAATCATTCGCTCACCAAGAGTATTACCTTGAAGCCAGGTAAGAATATCAGTTATCAGCTTCATCACCATCGTTCAGAGGTGTGGACATTCGTAGAAGGTGAGGGCATCTTTGTACTTGATGGCGAGGAGAAACATGTGAAGGCTGGTGATACCGTGGTGATTCCTCTGGAGCATTATCATGCCATCAAGGCGATTACACAGCTGACTTTCATCGAAGTTCAGAATGGTAATCCACTGGTTGAGGAGGATATTGAAAGATTCGATTATCAATGGAAAATGAAATAAAACACAAGTTTTTGTGATATAATGTCAGTATTTAAACGTGTCAAAGTGTCAGTATGGATGCTTTGGCACGTTTTTCGTATACTGGCGGGGTGACGGGTAGCAATACCTGTCGACAAAATAAATGTATAACAATTAAAATATTATAGAATCATGAACATTAAACCATTAGCAGACAGAGTGCTGGTACTTCCTGCACCAGCTGAAGAAAAAGTAGGTGGAATTATTATCCCTGATACAGCAAAAGAGAAACCACAGCGTGGTAAGGTCGTTGCTACAGGTAAGGGTACGAAAGACGAAGAGATGATTCTCAAAGAAGGTGATACCGTACTCTATGGTAAGTACGCTGGCACAGAACTCGAATTCGATGGTACAAAATATATCATGATGCGTCAGAGCGATGTACTCGCTGTAGTGGAAGAGTAATTCTAAAAGGTAAAAAGGTAAAAAAGTAAAAAGGTAAAAATACCTTTCGCGATATTTAAACATTTTTTTTTAAGAATATATTATGGCTAAAGATATTAAATATAATATGGATGCCCGCGACCTCTTGAAGAAGGGTGTTGATCAGTTGGCAAATGCAGTAAAGGTAACTCTCGGTCCTAAGGGCCGCAACGTGGTAATCGAAAAGAAGTTTGGTGCTCCTCAGATTACTAAAGATGGTGTTACCGTGGCTAAGGAAGTAGAGTTGGAAAATAAATTCGAAAATACTGGTGCTCAGCTTGTTAAGAGCGTTGCCAGCAAGACTGGTGATGATGCCGGTGATGGTACAACAACTGCTACTATCCTGACTCAGGCTATCGTAACAGAGGGCTTGAAGAACGTTACTGCAGGTGCTAACCCAATGGACTTGAAGCGTGGTATCGACAAGGCTGTGGCTGCTGTTGTTGCCTTCATCAAGGAACATGCTGAACAGGTAGACGACAACTACGATAAGATTGAGCAGGTGGCTACTGTTTCTGCCAACAATGATGCTGAGATTGGTAAGCTCTTGGCTGACGCAATGCGCAAGGTTTCTAAGGATGGTGTCATCACTATCGAGGAGAGCAAGAGTCGTGATACCAACATCGGTGTTGTTGAGGGTATGCAGTTTGACCGTGGTTACTTGAGCGGTTACTTCATGACTGATGCAGACAAGATGGAGTGTGTAATGGATAATCCATACATCCTTCTTTATGATAAGAAGATTTCTAACTTGAAGGAGTTCTTGCCAATTCTCCAGCCTGCTGCTGAGAGTGGTCGTCCTTTGTTGGTTATCGCTGAGGATGTTGATTCTGAGGCTTTGACTACTTTGGTAGTTAACCGTTTGCGTGGCGGTTTGAAGATTTGTGCAGTGAAGGCTCCAGGCTTCGGTGACCGTCGCAAGGCCATGTTGGAGGATATCGCAGTATTGACAGGCGGTGTTGTTATCTCTGAGGAGAAGGGCTTGAAGTTGGAGCAGGCAACTTTGGATATGCTGGGTTCAGCAGACAAGGTTACCGTCAACAAGGACAATACAACTATCGTTAATGGTCATGGCGAGAAGGCTAATATCCAGGATCGCGTAGCTCAGATCAAGAACGAAATTGAGAATACCAAGTCTTCATATGATAAGGAGAAACTTCAGGAGCGTCTGGCTAAGCTCGCCGGTGGTGTAGCTGTCCTCTATGTAGGTGCCAACTCTGAGGTTGAGATGAAGGAGAAGAAGGATCGTGTTGACGATGCACTCTGCGCTACCCGTGCCGCTATTGAGGAAGGTATCGTTGCTGGTGGTGGTACTACTTATATCCGTGCTCTCGAGGCATTGAAGGATATGAAGGGTGATAACGCTGACGAGACAACAGGTATCCGTATCGTAGAGCGTGCTATTGAGGAGCCTCTCCGTCAGATTGTTGCCAATGCCGGTGGCGAGGGTTCTGTAGTAGTAAATAAGGTACGCGAGGGCGAGGGTGACTTCGGTTACAATGCCCGCAAGGACGTTTACGAAGATATGCGTCAGGCTGGTATCGTAGATCCTGCCAAGGTAGAGCGTGTAGCTTTGGAGAATGCTGCTTCTATCGCAGGCTTGTTCCTGACAACAGAGTGTGTGTTGGTTGACAAACCTGAGCCTGCACCTGCTGCTCCTGCAGCAGCACCTGGTATGGGCGGTATGATGTAAACAGGTGAATAATTTGAGCAAACAAAGCACATCGTAAGACTGCGAGTTTGCAAAGCGAAAATATCAAATAGGGGTGATTCTCAGCGAATTATCCCTATTTTTTTGTTTTTTTAGTCATAAAGATGCAAAAAATAGCAAAATTATTTGGTTCGAATAATCTTTTTTTGTAACTTTGCATCGTAAATAAAAGAAAGTATCATCCCAAGGGATGGCAAAGATATTTTTTTGATTTGTTTTAGTAGATTAGTTTTTAAGTAGTTTGTTTTTGGAAATCGGTTGTCGTGAGACATCCGATTTTTTTTGTTTTTATTTTGTTTTCTCAATTTAATTGTGTAATTTTGCAGCATAATAGAAAATTCATAGCATGAACAATATTGATTGGAAAAAAGCAGTGGTCTTTCTGATTGTTATCGGAGGACTCATTTATATTACAAAGGCAGAGTTGGGAATGACTACTACAAACTCGTTCCTTACTACGCTGGGTATCTTATTGCTTCTCTTTATCGGAGATAACTTCGCACAGAAGATTGATGATGATCGGAAACGACGTAAACTGAATAATGATGGAAAAGCTGATTGATTTATATAAGAAATGGGCGGGTGAAGAACCGGCTGATGTCATAAAATTGGCAGGGCAGGGGAGTAACCGGCAGTATTTCCGTATCATTGGGCATGATGGTGATACGGTAATTGGTGTGATAGGAACCAGTCGTGATGAGGATCATGCCTTTGTATATCTGGCTCAGCATTTCCAGCTCAGGCAGTTGCCTGTTCCCCAGATTCTGGCGGTGAGCGATGATGAACTCTGCTATCTTCAGACAGACCTTGGCGGTACTTCGCTTTTCGATGCCATCAAGGGCGGACGAGATGCGGGCGGACGTTACAATCAGAAAGAGAAGGAACTCCTTAAGAAAACCATTCGTGAACTTCCGAATATCCAGATTCGCGGTGCAAGAGGATTGGATTGGCAGAACTGCTATCCGCAGCCAGAATTCGATGTAGACAGTGTACTCTTCGACCTCAACTACTTCAAGTATTGTTTCCTGAAACCTACCGATTTGGATTTTCACGAACTGAAGCTCGAAGCCAACTTCCGGCTTTTTGCCAAGGATCTGACATCAGAACCGATGGATTGTTTCCTTTATCGCGATTTTCAGGCGCGCAACATCATGCTGGATGATAAGGGGAATCCATACTTTATTGATTTTCAGGGTGGTAGAAAAGGACCGTTCTATTATGATCTCGCCTCATTCCTCTGGCAGGCATCTGCTAAGTATCCGTTCAAACTGCGCAGAGAACTGGTTTGGGAATACTACCAGTCATTGAAGCATTATACCGAGGTACCATCGGTGCGCCATTTTGTAAACCGGTTGAGTCTTTTTGTGCTCTTCCGTACCTTACAGGTTTTGGGCGCCTACGGATTCCGCGGCTATTTCGAACGCAAGAAGCATTTCATCGACAGTATTCCGCCAGCTATCCAGAATCTGCGCGATCTTCTGAAGATGGGTGACAAGGTATTCCCTTATCCTTATATGATGGATATGTTGAGAAGACTGACCGAATTGCCACAGTTCAAGGTGATAGAGAGTGTGGCGCTGAGTCGTGCAGACGGCTATAAGACTACCGACAACAATATCTATCGTGCGCATCCGCAGGACGGACCTGCCACCTATTCTAAATATGATGGTAAGGGACCGCTGGTGGTAAGAGTGTATAGTTTTTCTTTCCGTAAGGGCATTCCAGAGGATCCGTCGGGCAATGGTGGAGGTTATGTCTTCGACTGCAGAAGTACTCATAACCCTGGCAGATACGAGCCTTATAAGAAGTTGACGGGTCTGGATGAGCCTGTTATCCGATTCCTGGAGGATGATGGTGAGATATTGAAGTTCCTGGATCATGTCTATGCACTTGCCGACCATCATGTAAACCGCTACATGCAGCGTGGTTTCACCTCTCTGATGTTCTGTTTCGGATGTACAGGCGGTCAGCATCGCAGTGTATATTCTGCGCAGCATCTTGCCGAACATATTCACCGGAAGTTTGGTGTAGAAGTGCAGATTTGCCATCGTGAACAGCATATTGAACAGGTTTTGCCGGCAAAACAATAGAAAAATAGCGTGCAAATTTGGCTATCTCGCAAAAAGTTAGTAAATTTGCACGCACATTAAAAAATAGCTATTTAGCAATGATGCAAGCAATGATATTCGCAGCAGGTTTGGGCACTCGCCTTAAGCCACTTACCGACCGCATTCCGAAGGCTCTGGTAAGTGTCGGGGGAGAACCTTTGCTCAAACGTGTCATCTTTCAGTTGAAGGATGCCGGTTTCACTCGCATTGTAGTGAACGTGCATCATTTCTCCCAACAAATTATCGATTATCTCAGAGCACATGATAACTTCGGTATGGACATCCGTATCAGTGATGAGAGTGAAAAGCTGCTCGAAACGGGTGGAGGTATCCGGAAGGCATGGCCGCTCTTCAACCAGTCAGAGCCTATTCTTATCCACAACGTGGATATTCTCAGTAATGTAGATCTGAAGAAATTCTACCAGATGGAGAGCAGGGATATGATTGCTGCCCGCCTGATGGTGAGCGAACGCAAGACCAAGCGCTATCTGCTCTTTGATGACAGCATGCGACTGGTGGGATGGACGAATATAGAAACGGGCGAGGTGAAGAGTCCTTATCCTGATCTCAATCCCAAAGATTATAAAATGTATGCTTTCTCGGGCATCCACATGGTTGCCCCATCGCTCTTTCCATTGATGGAGGAGGAACCGGACAAGTTCCCTATCATGGACTTCTATCTGAAGCATTGCGACAAGGTGCGCATAGAGGGATATGTAAAGAACGACCTCAAGCTGATGGATGTGGGAAAGCAGGAGACGCTGAAAGAGGCGGAAGCATTCCTGAAATCGTTAGTTAATAGTTTATAGTTAATAGCGGCTATGCCGTATAGCAAGATTACTATAAACTATAAATTGTAAACTGTAAATTAAAATTAGATATTATGCAACAGAAGATTATTATTTTGGATTTCGGTTCACAGACCACACAGCTCATCGGCCGTCGTGTCCGTGAACTCGATACCTTCTGCGAGATCATGCCTTACAACAAGTTTCCAAAGGATGACCCATCTGTCATTGGTGTCATCTTGAGCGGTAGCCCTTATTCCGTTCATGATCCGGAAGCTTTCAAGGTAGATCTGAGCCAGTTTATCGGCCGTATTCCTGTGCTCGGCATCTGCTATGGTGCTCAGTTCCTCTCTTACGCCCAGGGCGGTAAGGTGGAGGCTGCAGACAGCCGTGAGTATGGTCGTGCCAACTTGGAGCATTTCGATAAGGAGAATCCTTTGTTCAAGGGATTCATCGAGAACTCTCAGGTTTGGATGAGCCATGGTGATACCATCACTGCTATCCCTGAGGATTATAAGTGCATCGCTTCTACTGCTAATGTGAAGTATGCTGCTTATGCTTCTACCAAACAGCCTGTATGGGCAGTACAGTTCCACCCAGAGGTGTTCCACTCTTTGCAGGGTACACAGTTGCTGAAGAACTTCGTGGTTGATATCTGCGGAAGTAAGCAGGACTGGAGTGCTGACTCTTTTGTTGAGACAACAGTTGCTGAGTTGAAGGAACAGTTGGGCGACGATAAGGTTATCCTCGGTC
This sequence comes from Segatella copri, assembly GCF_019249795.2. NCBI lineage: Bacteria > Pseudomonadati > Bacteroidota > Bacteroidia > Bacteroidales > Prevotellaceae > Segatella > Segatella copri. The sequence goes on along the minus strand of NZ_CP156892.1, from coordinate 422,177 downwards.
TTTCTGGCGGTGTTGACTCCAGTGTGGCTGCCGTTCTCCTGAACAAGGCTATCGGCAAGAACCTTACCTGTATCTTCGTAGATCATGGTATGTTGCGCAAGAATGAGTTCCGTGACGTGATGGAAGACTACAAGTGTTTGGGCTTGAATGTAATCGGCGTGGATGCATCAGAGAAGTTCTTTGCTGACCTGGCTGGTGTTACTGACCCTGAGAAGAAGCGTAAGATTATCGGCCGCGACTTCGTGGAGGTTTTCAATGCTGAGGCTAAAAAGCAGACTGGTGCCAAGTGGTTGGCTCAGGGTACTATCTATCCTGACCGTATCGAGAGCTTGAATATCACCGGTAAGGTGATCAAGAGTCATCACAACGTAGGTGGTCTTCCTAAGGAGATGAACCTTCAGTTGTGTGAGCCTTTGAAGTGGCTGTTCAAGGATGAGGTTCGCCGTGTAGGTCGCTCTATGGGTATGCCAGAGCACCTGATTACTCGTCACCCATTCCCTGGTCCTGGTTTGGCTGTCCGTATCTTGGGCGATATCACTCCTGAGAAGGTACGTATCCTTCAGGATGCTGACGATATCTATATCCGTGGCTTGCGTGAGTATAAGGTGAAGTTGAGTGGTGAGGAAGCTCGTCGCGTCCTGGCTGCCGGTGTTCCTGCTGACATGCAGAATGGCGAGATCGAGGTTTCTCTCTACGATCAGATCTGGCAGGCTGGTACCGTATTGCTTTCTACTGTCCGTTCAGTAGGTGTGATGGGTGATGAGCGTACATACGAGCACCCTGTTGCCTTGCGTGCTGTAACCAGTACTGATGCGATGACTGCTGACTGGGCACATCTTCCTTATGATTTCATGGCTAAGGTAAGTAATGAGATTATTAATAAGGTGAAGGGTGTAAACCGTGTATGTTATGACATCTCTTCAAAACCACCTTCGACAATTGAGTGGGAATAAACAGAATAAAAAAGTCGCCTTCAAAGAGGGCGACTTTTTTTTATTCTTATTTCTGGTTCTTCAGGAGATCACGTATTTCCATGAGAAGTTTTTCTTCATTGCTTGGCTCCGGAGCCTTAGGAGCTTCTGCCGGTTTTTCCTCTTCCTTCTTCTTGGAAATCTTGTTCACCACCTTGATGAGCATGAAGATACAGAAGGCAACGATGAGGAAGTCGAAACAGGTCTGGAGGAAGTTACCGTAGTTGATGGTAGCCGCCTTCAGTTCCTCACCCGCTACATTGACGGTAGGTAGGGTGAGTTTGAGGTCGGCGAAATTCACGCCGCCAATCAGCCATCCTATAGGAGGCATGATGACGTCATCAACAACAGAGCTTACGATTTTTCCAAAGGCACCACCGATGATAACACCGACAGCCATGTCGAGCACATTGCCACGCATGGCGAATTCCTTGAATTCATTCAAAAATTTACTCATACTTTTATCTTTTTAATTATAACTATAGTTTGATTGTTTTTCTTTTTCTCTTTTTTTATATATATAATAAGGTATAGAATGCTGAGTTTTTCCTTTGCTTTTTGCAATATGGAGTTGTCAGTATGGCATGTAATGAGTGAAAATAATGCCAATATTAAAGCTCTACTATTCTTTTTTAACTTATTTAATACTCATTCTGGTTGCAAAGTTAGAAAAAAATTAGTAACTTTGCGCTCGAAAAGAAGAAAAAATGCTCTAAGGCGTAAAATTTTGAATGTTTCAGCATCGGATGAACGCTCGAAAGCAGTTAAAAAAGTAATTTTTATTAAACTTTTAATTTAAATATTAAGAACAATGATTAAGATTGGTATTAACGGATTTGGCCGTATCGGTCGTTTCGTATTCCGTTCTACAGTTGAGGCTGAGAACGCAAAGGAAGTACAGGTAGTAGCTATCAATGACTTGTGCCCAGTTGATTACATGGCTTACATGTTGAAGTATGATACAATGCACGGTCATTTCGACGGTACTATCGAGGCTGACGTTGAGAAGAGCGAGTTGATCGTTAACGGTAACCACATCCGTGTTACTGCTGAGCGTGATCCTGAGAACTTGAAGTGGGATGAGGTTGGTGCTGAGTACGTAGTTGAGTCTACAGGTCTCTTCCTCGCTTACGACAAGGCTGAGAAGCACTTGAAGGCTGGTGCTAAGTACGTAGTACTTTCTGCTCCTTCTAAGGCTGACGCTAACGGTAACCAGGCTGATATGTTCGTTTGCGGTGTTAACACTGACAAGTACAATGGTCAGAAGATCGTTTCTAACGCTTCTTGTACAACAAACTGCTTGGCTCCTATCGCTAAGGTATTGAACGATAACTTCGGTATCGAGACAGGTTTGATGACAACTGTTCACTCTACAACTGCTACACAGAAGACTGTTGACGGTCCATCTATGAAGGACTGGCGTGGTGGCCGTGCAGCTGCTGGCAACATCATCCCTTCTTCTACAGGTGCTGCTAAGGCTGTAGGTAAGGTTATCCCTGAGTTGAACGGTAAGTTGACAGGTATCTCTATGCGTGTTCCTACTTTGGACGTATCTGTTGTTGACTTGACAGTTAACTTGAAGAAGGCTGCTTCTAAGGAGGCTATCTGCGCTGCTATGAAGGCTGCTTCTGAGGGTGAGTTGAAGGGTGTACTCGGTTACACAGAGGATGCTGTTGTTTCTTCTGACTTCTTGGGTTGCGCTTTGACATCTATCTTCGACGCTAACGCAGGTGTTTATTTGACAGACAACTTCGTTAAGGTTGTTTCTTGGTATGACAACGAGATTGGTTACTCACACAAGGTTGTTGAGTTGATCAAGATCATGAAGAAGCACAACGGTTAATTCGTTGCCTCTTAACGATTAAGTATATGGCCGTCCAGCATTTTTTCAATGCTGGACGGCTTTTTGTTTTTATAAGTGAGAATTTCTTTTCATTTTATTTTGTTTTCTCAATAATTTCATTTAACTTTGCGGCATGAAATATTCGATGATAACCATATTGGGACCTACGGCGAGTGGTAAGACGAGTCTTGCTGCCGCTCTTGCAGCCAGGATCAATAGCCTGGGTGCCCATTTGTCGGGTACCCCTGCCAAGGGCGCTGAAATCATTAGTGCTGACAGCCGGCAGGTATATCGCGGCATGGATATAGGTACGGGTAAGGATCTGGCTGACTATACCATCCATGGCAAGCAGATACCTTATCACCTCATTGACATCTGTGAGCCTGGTACGAAATATAATCTCTTTGAATATCAGCAAGATTTTTATGATGCCTATCAGGATATTCAGAAGAGAGGGGCTTTTCCGATATTATGTGGAGGTACAGGACTCTATATTGAGTCGGTGCTGAAAGGTTATCATCTCTCACCTGTTCCGCAGAACCCGGAACTCCGTGAGTCATTGGCTCATAAGAGTTTAGAGGAACTTACGCTGATACTGAAAGAGCTGAAGGCGAAAACGGGTTCTAATATGCACAATCGCACAGACGTGGATACAGCACAGCGAGCTATCCGGGCGATAGAGATTGAAAGCTATAATCTGGAGCATCCGATGCCGGAACGTGAACTCCCACCGGTTGATTCGCTGATTATCGGTGTCAGTATCGACCGCGATGCGAGAAGGGAGAAGATTTCCCGCAGACTGAAACAGCGATTGGATGAGGGAATGGTAGATGAAATCAAGGGGCTGCTAGACCGTGGCATCCCTGCCGAAAATCTCATCTATTATGGTTTGGAATATAAGTTTATTACTGAATATGTGATTGGTAAGACTTCCTACGATGAGATGTATCGCGGTCTGGAAATTGCAATCCACCAGTTTGCCAAAAGGCAGATGACGTGGTTCAGAGGTATGGAGCGCAGAGGCTTTACCATCCATTGGGTAGATGCATTGCAACCGATGGAGAAAAAGGTGGAGGCTGTTTTGGGGCTGATGAGGAGTTAGGCTGCGGGCTGGAATCTGGCTAGGGCTGGCATCCGATGGAATCGGATGCAACGGTGGCTAGGCTTAATGGGCATGGCTAGGCGGAAGTAATATTTTTCTAATTACAAAGAAGAGACAAATTACAAAGAAGAGACAATGGTAAACGAGAATAAATGGGGGCTGCTTTATTGCCCTAGAGGAGGCTGGCGAAGTAACAAGCGCTGGGAAAAAATAGAGAAGGTGCTCAAGCAGCAGGGCGTGGATTACGACTTTGTGCAGAGCGAGAATCAGAAGAGCGTAGAACGGCTCATCAGAATGTTTATCAACAATGGTTATAAGACCATTGTCATCGTTGGTGGAGATTCTGCGCTCAATGATGCAGTAAACTGTCTGATGCAGATAGATCCGAAAGAAAGAGAAGAGGTGGCACTGGGGGTTATTCCTAACGGACTGATGAACGACTTTGCCCACTTCTGGGGATTCAGCGACAGCGATATCGAGAAGACGGTGGCGTCGCTGAAAAAACGTCGTATCAGAAAGATTGACCTCGGTTGTATCCGCTATGTGAACAAGAAGGGGGAGAAATGCCGTCGCTATTTCCTCAACTGTATCAATATCGGACTCATCGCCGCCATCATGAACCTGAGACGAAAAACCCATCATATCTTCGGTTCACGTACCCTGTCGTTTCTCTGTTCCTTCATCCTGATGATATTCCAGCGTCTGGACTATAAGATGCATGTGAAAATCAATTCGGATGTTATCAAGCGTAGAGTGATGACGATGTGTATAGGCAATGGAACAGGATATGGACAGACTCCGAATGCTGTGCCATATAACGGACTGCTTGATGTGTCGGTGGTATCTCATCCTAAGACAACCCAGCTCTTCGAGGGAATCTATCTTTTTGTGAAAGGTAAGTTCCTCAACCATAAGAGTGTGCATCCTTACCGTACCCGAGAGGTAGAGGTGCTTGATGCCCAGCATGCCCTGATAGGTATTGATGGCAGATTGATGAATACACCGGTAGGCCCATTCCAGATTACTGTAATTCAGGAGGTTATCAACTTCCTGATACCCGTATAACCGGTATGCCCGTAATAAGTGAAATATATCAAGAAAAACGAATAATGTAAAACATATAAATAAAAAATAGCAGAACTTTATCCGAGTTCTGCTATTTTTATGATTTCTTCTTCCTGTAAGATTTTGATTTTCCTTCCTTCAGTATTGATGAGTCCTTCTGCCGTAAAGGCTGAGAGCGTACGGATGGCATTGCTCGTTGTCATATTACAGAGATTTGCCAGATCTTCACGACTCAATCGGATGTCAAGAGTTTTTCCGTCTTTTTCTAACCCATAAGAGTCTTTCAGAAATATCAGTCCCTCGGCAAGTCGGGCACGGATATGTTTCTGGGTGAGGTTCACGGTACGGTCGTCCGATTTACCTATTTCCACACTGAGATATTTGATAAAGAAGAAGCCGATGTTGAAACTCTTGGAGATCAGTTTCATGAGAACTGCCAGCGGGAACTGGGCAACGACGCAGTTTTCCAGCGACATGGCTGCCGTCTTGTATATCTCATCTGCAAAATAGGCTCTGAAACCAAAAAATTCAATCGGTTTGATAACACGGATAATCTGGCTTTTGCCACCGATACCTTCTTTGTATATCTTCACTTTTCCCGCTATGAGACATAGTGCATATTCGGGAGTACCCTCGTTCTTGTAGATGATTTCGTTCTTCTTATACTTCTTGATTTCCAGATGTTCTTTCAGTAAATCGAACTGGTCATCAGTGATGCCTCCCCATAGCTTAGCAATCAGCGTTGCTATATTTTCTTTATCGTATTTTCCTCTAGCTGCCATGTGTACAAATCTTTTAAACTGAAAACTGAGTGCAAAAGTAATGCTTTTTCTCGAAATAATCAAGCATTTTTGTCTAAAAATATGTTTTAAAACATAAAAAGACAATTTTTTCTAAAAATGGCATACAAAAAGCTTTGTTATACCACAAAAAAGTGTTACCTTTGAAAGCAATTAATTTAGTCAACAAAAATATAGAACCTTAATATAGATCTATGAGTTATCTAAAATTCGAAAAGGCCCTTATGACGAATCTTCAAGAGTCGTTGCCTAAGGAGTTGTTGAGAACAAATCGCTCGGGTGCATATTCGTGCTCAACGATTGTAGACTGTAATACCCGCAAGTATCACGGATTACTTGTCGTGCCGGTTCCAGAACTGGACGATGAGAATCATGTGCTCTTGAGTTCGCTGGATGTTACGGTGATTCAGCATGGAGCAGAGTTTAACCTCGGCTTGCACAAGTACCAGGGCAACAACTACAGTCCGATGGGCCACAAGTACATTCGTGAGTTTGATTGTGATAAAGTGCCAACTACCCTTTATCGCGTAGGTGGTGTTATCCTGAAAAAGGAAGTTGTATTCCAGCATTATGAGAATCGCATTCTGATTCGCTATACCCTGGTAGACGGCCATTCGGCTACAACCCTTCGCTTCCGTCCTTTTCTGGCTTTCCGCAGTGTCCGTCAGTTTACTCATGAGAATGCTACCGCATCTCGTGATTATGCTGAGGTAGATCATGGCATCAAGACCTGTATGTATGCAGGTTATCCAGATCTCTACATGCAGTTCTCCAAGAAGAACGAGTTTAAATTCTGTCCGGATTGGTATCGTGGCGTGGAATATCCAAAGGAGCAGGAGAGAGGTTATGCTTCTAACGAAGACCTCTATGTTCCTGGCTATTTTGAAATGGATATCAAGAAAGGCGAAACCATCGTCTTTGCTGCTTCTACATCAGAAATCAAGGCGGTCAGCCTGAAGAAGCTCTTCGACAAGGAAGTGGATGAGCGTTCGCCTCGTGACAATTTCTTCCATTGTCTGGTCAATGCGGCTCATCAGTTCCATCGTCGTGAAAAGAACGATGACCGTTATATCCTGGCAGGTTATCCTTGGTTCAAGTGCAGAGCCCGCGATACATTCATCGCTCTTCCGGGTCTCACCCTCTCTATCGAGGAAGATGACTACTTCGAACTGGTGATGAAGACTGCCATGAAGGGATACTACGAGTTTATGGAAGGCAAGCCGGTCAGCGTTCATATTGCTGAGATAGAGCAGCCTGACGTGCCATTGTGGGCTATCTGGGCTTTGCAGCAGTATGCCAAGGAAACCAGCAAGGAAGAATGCTTCAAGAAGTATGGACAGTTTATCAAGGATGTTATCAGCTTTATCCAGGATAACAAGCATCCGAACCTGAAGCTCGAAGAGAACGGATTGCTCTATACCGATGGTAAGGACAAGGCTGTTACCTGGATGAACTCTACTGCCAACGGCAGACCAGTGGTTCCACGTACCGGATATATCGTAGAGTTTAATGCTTTGTGGTATAACGCTTTGTGCTTCTGTGCTTCTCTTGCTGCAACAGTAGGTGAAGAAGACAGCCAGCAGAAACTCCTGGCTCAGGCTGAGCAGACCAAGCAGGCATTCCTCGATACCTTCCTCAATGAATATGGCTATCTCTACGATTATGTTGATGGAAATATGATGGACTGGAGCGTTCGCCCGAACATGATATTTGCAGTGGCTTTCGACTATTCTCCATTGTCGCAAGACCAGAAGAAGCAGGTTCTTGATATCTGTACACGCGAACTCCTTACTCCTAAGGGATTGCGTTCACTCTCGCCAAAGAGCGGTGGATATAATCCTGTTTATGTAGGTCCGCAGACCCAGCGCGACTATGCTTACCATCAGGGTACGGCATGGCCATGGCTCGGCGGCTTCTATATGGAGGCAAGTCTGAAACTCTATAAGCGTACCCGTTTGAGCTTTATCGAACGCCAGATGGTAGGTTATGAGGACGAAATGTCTTCCCACTGTCTCGGTACCATCAGCGAACTCTTCGATGGAAACCCTCCATTCGCAGGTCGTGGTGCCATCTCTTTCGCCATGAATGTGGCTGAGATTCTGCGTGCGCTCGAGTTACTTGAAAAATATCAATATTAATAATAGGAGGACTGCTATATGAAAGTTTTAATGTTTGGATGGGAGTATCCTCCTCACGTATTTGGTGGTTTGGCAACTGCCAACTTTGGTATCTCCCAGGGACTTCATGCCCAGGGCGATGTTGATATCACATTGTGTCTGCCTCATCCTTTCGGTGATGAGGACCGCAGTGCCTGCAAGATTGTGGCAATGAACAGTGTGCCTATCGCCTGGCGAGATGTAAATCACGACTATGTGCAGCAGCGCGTAGGCAATATCATGAATCCGGACGATTATTTCCGCTACCGTGACCACATCTATGCCGATTTTAACTATATGCATGTAAATGACCTCGGCTGTATGGACTTTGCCGGTGGTTATCCGTCAAATCTTCATGACGAGATCAACAACTATAGCATCATTGCCGGAGTTGTAGCCCGTTCAGAAGAATTTGATATTATCCATGCTCACGACTGGCTTACATTCCCTGCCGGAATTCATGCCAAGCGCGTGAGTGGCAAACCATTGTGCATCCACGTTCATGCTACTGATTTCGACCGTAGCCGTGGAAAGGTGAACCCTACCGTTTACGCTATCGAGAAAGACGGTATGGATAATGCCGACTGCATCATGTGTGTATCCGAACTGACCCGCCAGACGGTGATTCACCAGTATCATCAGGATCCACGCAAGTGTTTCGCCATGCACAATGCCGTATACCCATTGAAGCAGGAGTGGCAGGATATTCCACGCCCAAATCATAAGGGCAAGGAGAAGGTAGTAACCTTCCTGGGACGTCTTACCATGCAGAAGGGACCTGAATATTTCGTTGAGGCTGCCAACATGGTATTGCACCGTACCCGCAATGTGCGTTTCTGTATGGCAGGTTCGGGCGATATGATGGATCAGATGATTTATCTCGCTGCCGAAAGAGGCATTGCCGACCGGTTCCACTTCCCTGGCTTTATGCGCGGCAAACAGGTTTATGAATGTCTGAAAGACAGTGATGTCTACGTGATGCCATCTGTGAGCGAGCCGTTCGGTATCTCACCTTTGGAAGCTATGCAGTGCGGCACACCAACCATTATCTCCAAGCAGAGTGGATGTGGAGAAATTCTGTCCAACTGTATCAAGGTAGACTACTGGGATATCCATGCCCTTGCTGATGCCATCTACAGCATCTGTCACAACGAGAGTCTTTTCGATTATCTCTCAGAGGAAGGCAAGAAAGAAGTAGACCAGATTACCTGGGAGAAAGTGGGAGCCCGCATCAAAGACCTGTACCTCAAAACCTTAGGGTGGAAGTAGGTTAAGTGAAGAGTGAAGAACGAAGAATGAATAATTTTGAGGCTTTACTCATCTTACAAGTTAAACGTTCAAATTTCAAATTTTATGAAAACAATTTGTTTATATTTCGAGATACATCAGATTACCCATCTGAAACGCTACCGCTTCTTCGACATCGGTACCGACCATTATTACTATGATGACTACGAGAACGACCGTAGCATCAACGAGATTGCTGAGCGCTCTTATATGCCAGCCTTGAATGCCCTTCAGGAGATGATTGAAAAGAACGGCAAGTATTTCAAGATAGCTTTTTCGCTTTCGGGTGTGGGTATGGAGCAGTTGGAACTTCATGCTCCTCAGGTGCTGGAGAAGCTTCAGCAGCTCAACAATACGGGTTGTGTAGAGTTCCTGGCTGAACCTTACTCTCACGGACTTGCTTCTCTGGTTAATGAGGCAAGTTTCAAGGATGAGGTGATGCGCCAGTGTACTAAGATTGAGGAATATTTCGGAAAGAAACCTGCCGTATTGCGCAACTCTTCGCTCATCTATAGCGATGATATCGGTAACGATGTTGCCAACATGGGATTCATTGGTATGCTCACCGAGGGTGCCAAGCACGTGCTCGGCTGGAAGTCTCCTCACTATGTTTACCATTGCGCCCTGAACCCTAAGTTGAAGCTCCTTTTGCGCGATGTGAACCTGAGCGATGATATCTCTCTGCGCTTCAGCAACAGCGATTGGGACGGTTATCCACTCTTTGCCGACAACTATATGAACCGGATTGCTGCCTTCCCAGAGGAGGAGCAGGTTATCAATATCTTCATGGAGCTTTCTGCTCTTGGTATTGCCCAGCCTCTGTCAAGCAACATCCTCGAGTTTATGAAGGCTTTGCCTCAGTGTGCCAAGGACCGTGGCATCACCTTCTCAACACCTAGTGAAATCTGTAAGAAGATCAAGTCGGTAGGCGAGGTGAATGTGCCTGATACCTTGAGTTGGGTAGACGAGGAGCGTGATGTAAGTTCGTGGTTGGGTAACCCGATGCAGCGTGAGGCTTTCAACAAGCTTTACAGTGTGGCAGACCGTGTACGTATCGCCAACGATCCACGTATCAATCAGGACTGGGATTACCTGCAGGCAAGTAACAACTTCCGCTTCATGACTACCAAGCCAAGCAATGTGGGTCTTGACAGAGGTATCTATTCAAGTCCTTTCGATGCTTTCACTAACTATATGAACATTCTTGGCGACTTCATTACCCGAGTAAACGACCTCTATCCTACTGATGTTGATAACGATCAGCTTGAGAGCCTGCTTACTACCATCAAGAATCAGGATGAAGAGATTGAGATGAAGGACAAGGAGATTGTCCGTCTTCAGGCTAAGATTGAAAAGATAGAGAAGGAGGCTGAGAAGCACCATGGCGAGAAGCCTGCTAAGGCTGCTCCTGCCAAGAAAACCGCAGCTAAGCCTGCAGCCAAGAAGGCTCCTGCCAAGAAAACAACAAAGGCAGAGCCTAAAGAAGAAAAGAAAGATTAGAATTTTTAGATTACTCATAATGATTAATCCCCCTCGCTGCATTGATTTGCAATGAGGGGGATTTTTTTGTTTCCCAAAATATTCTCTGAAATAACGCGTTAGCAGGAAAGCGTTATTTTTCGAAATGAATCCAGTCTACGTCGAAGAAGGCAGCATCGTTCTTTTTGGCTGTGCGGGTGTTGAAGAAACCGAGCTTGGCACCAATCCACTTGCCTTCACGCACAGTGAAAGGATTGCCTATCTTGTTGAATTTCTTACCATCCAGACTGTAGCTCCATTCAGCGATAGCCTGTATCTGGTTGGCGATACCCTCGCTATGAACCTTCACACGGAGCCATACATCCTGGGTAGCGATGCGGGAAGAAGGGATATCATCTACGGCATACTTTACGGTGTAAGGCTGAGGCTGCTTGCTGGTCTTGATGGCAACCTGTTTCACCACCTTCTCAGCCTTTCCCTTCTCAGCCTTCTCACAGGTTACATATTGCAACACAACACCCTCTTCCTTGGTATCAACAAACTTGAGTGCCGCATAGTCCATGCCTTGCATAATCATACCGGCACTTTCGCCCAGTACCTTATCTTTTTCTTTGTAAGCCTCGGTGCGGTTCGGAATAAACTTCACCTTGGCTGTAGCAGTAAAGTTCTCGGTAGGGAGTTTCTGGAGCAGGAGGTTTGGCAAATCATACAGATTCTTTGCATCTTCTGCCTGCTGTACACCATAGAGGCGCAACTTGGAGTTCTTGGCATCACAGAAGTACCAGTACTGACTGTAAGGACCGTTCCACTGCCATTGCAGACCTAAATCTACGCTATTGAAATCATCCGATTCCTTAGGCTGGAAGTTTCCGCTTGATGGCAGGTTTGGCTTCTTCCATTGCTGCACTGGGTCACCGCAGCCGTCACCATCCTTGTCGTCACCGATGACGAGCCAGTCGTTCACCCATCTGGCTGGTTGCAGATGAACCACACGACCGTAGGCATGCTTATCCTGAAAGTGGAGGAACCAGTCTTCGCCGTTCTGGGTATCAACCCAGGCACCCTGGTGAGGACCGTTTACCTTCTTGTTCTTTCCCTGTGCCATACCTACATACTCCTCGTAAGGACCAAATGGATTCTTGGAACGCAGTTCTACCTGCCAGCCATACTTCACGCCGCCCGCAGGACTCATGATGTAATAGTAGCCGTTACGCTTGTAGAACTTGGTACCCTCGATGGTAGGTTGGTCTTCATGACCATCATATACGATGCGTGATGGACCGATAACCTTGGTGCCGTCAGGTGACATCGGAGCTACGAAGAGTACCGATTTGATGCCGGCTCTTGAACCGGCACAGCCATGCGACAGATAAGCCTTGCCGTCTTCATCCCAGAGAGGGCAGCAGTCGATCATACCTTTTCCCTTCATCACCCAGGTGATAGGTTCCCATGGACCACGTGGGTCCTGAGTCTTGGTCATAAAGAGTCCCTGGTCAGGATCACCGCAGTAGATATAGAACCATCCGTCATGGTAGCGGATAGATGGTGCCCACACGTAGTTACCATGCTGAACCTTCTTGCGCCAATCCAGTTCGGTGCCCTGATACTCTGGCAATACTGGATAGTCATTGAGTAGGGCAGCGCCGATAATCTCCCAGTTTACCAGGTCGGTGCTGTGCAGAATTTGCAAGCCTGGGAAACACTGGAAGGAAGAGGAAGTCATATAGTAGTCATTGCCCACACGGCATACGTCAGGGTCTGAGTAGTCGGCGTCAATAACCGGGTTGCGGTACATTCCGTTCTTCAGGTTCGGATTCCATGTCTTGGATACCGCCTTCTGGGCATTCACGCTCAGCGCAGAGAGCGGCGAACTCAATGCGATGGTGGCGAGAATGCACAGGAGTGAATGCGATTTTATTTTCATTGTTACCGATGTTTAAATGAATTATTTAGCTACGTATTTCTTGTTGTTGTAGATATAGATCCCTTTTTTGAGACCTTGCAGGTCTTCTGCCTTGGCATTGAGCTTTACCATGCGACCGCTGAGATCGTAAATGTTATTATTGTTTACCTTGGCGATGGCAGCAATTGGCTGGATGCCTGTAGATGTCTCTGTATAGAGAGTGAACTGCAAGATGCACTGCTTTACCTTTGGAGTGAAAGTAAGCGTGTGCTCTACAGGTGAATCAAACTCTACTGTATATTTTTTCAGACTTTTGTCTTTTGGAAAAACATAGGTAGAAGCATCATAGCTTGTGCCGTTTATCTCGCCGAGATAGGCATCTGCATCTGTGTAATTGTCTTTTCCCTCGATATCCATTTTGACAATCTTTATGCCGTCAGGAATGATGATGGTGTATTGATTTGCGCTATACTTGATATAGTTGGTACCAGAACCAGTATCGTATGTCTTTCCCTTCTCATTGCTGATAGCGAAGCCATTGCTGAAAGAACCGGCTGTCTTATCCGTCAAAGTTTTTGAGTTTAATGTGAAAGGACCCTTAGTATCAGTAACTGTTGAACCTGTAGACGTAGCATCACACTCGTCTGTCCAAGTAGAATCAAACTTCTTGAGCCAGATTGAACCGCTGCTGACGGTAATCTTAGAGTTGTTCTTGAACACGAGATTATCTACGAAACGGATGTCGATACCCTTCTTGGCAGAAATCTGTACATTGTCGAGTGTCACGTTCTTGATATGGCTCTCAGGACGGCCAATCAGGAAGATAGCGTTACCTTCGCATACATCTGTTGTCTTCACGTTCTGAAGCAGAATGCCGTTGTAGGTTGGAGTTGTGCTGTCCACCGCTCTTGCATTTGCCTTATCTACGGCTGGATCGCTGTTGTAATTTTTGTCGTAGAAGCAGTCGATAGAGAATGGGTTCTTCACCTTGGTCATGGTGAAGTTGGTGAACTTCCAGTCCTCCTCGCCACCGCCACGCAGTGTACCATCGCTATTGATACCTGTCTTCATGCGGATACCCGCAGTAGTACCGTTCATGGTGATATTGTCGAACCAAACATGCTTGATGTTCTTGGTGTAGCTACCGATAGAAGCACCATGTCCTGTACCAAAGTCGCAGTTCCAAACATGGATATACTGAGCATTGTCATCGCAAACTACGTTATCATCACCTGTACTGATGTTGCAGTTATAGATGTTCATGTGGTGTCCCCAGATAGAGATACCGTCTGTGTTATGAGAAGGTTGCTCTGTCTTGGTTTCAGAAGAAGGGTTATAGATGGTTACATCATGAACAGTACCATGGTTCGCACCATTGCTGTTACTCAAGGTGATGTTGACACCCGGAGTATTCTGAACCTTGAGATTGCGAATCAGGAATCGGCTGCCTTTCTCGAATCGGATCATGGCTCCCGGATTGAATTTCTCATTGTTGTCGCGAGCCTTCCACCAACGGGTTCCCTGTCCATCGATGATGGAAGTCTCACCTTCGCCCTCAATAACAATGTCGCTTTGGTTCTTATTCTTGCAACCGATAAAGAGCGTTTTGTTGTTAGGTGCCTTTCCATATTCTACGAGCTTCAAGGTGGCTCCTGCGCAAAGGTGGAGCACAGTCTTTGACTTGATGCTGAGTACCTCGGTCTTGCTTGTCATCTGGTCGGTACTACCAAACATCCAGGTACCGGCAGGAATCACGACCATACCACCGGTAGAAGGCACAGCATCAAGTGCTTTTTGGATAGCCTTGGTGTTGTCTGCAGCAGATGTCGAGGCACCATAATCCTTGATATTAAATGTGTTTGCCGAAGTGATGGTAGGCAACTGTGGCAGTTCTACGGCAGTCCATCCTTCAGGAGTGTTCTGTGCAATCTGCTCGGCTGTGATACCAGCGAAAGTTTGTGCTTTAGTGAACATTGGCAGAGCCATGAGCGCAGCCAGCACGACTGTCTTAATGATTGATTTCTTCATTTCTTCTTAGGTTTATTTATTTTATTATTTTCTTTTCTATAAGATTTTCTGCAAAGTTACGACATTTTTGCTTATCACATGCAGATAGTGGGCGAAAAACTACGAAAACGATTACGTACTACCTGCCAGATAGAATAAAAAAGAAAGACCGTATCCATTAGGAATTATCTCCCTAGGATACGGTCTTAAACCTAATGATTAACGTATGTCTTGATAGTTTTTTTTATCAACATAGTGGCTTTGATTAGTAACCAGGATTTTGGTCGGCTAATGTCAGCTGATCGTTGGCATCAATTGCAGCCTGTGGGATAGGGCGAAGAAGTTTCTTGCCGATATACTGGGCAGCCTTGTCTCCCATCTCATGGTTATACTTGGTGCAACGTGTTACCAGGGTCTGGGTTCTGCGCAGATCCATCCAACGAGCCTCATTACCGAAGTTCTCGCAGGCATTCTCATCAAGGATGTCATCAATAGTGACTGTTCCTGTAAGTGCAGGAAGTCCAGCACGCTGGTGAACCTCATTGAGTCGTGCCAATGCCTTATCATTAACACCAGCCTTCAGATATGCTTCGGCTGCTACAAGATACATTTCTGGTAATGTGATGATATGGATGTCACGATAGCAGGTGTTGCCTTGATTAGATGCAGTCTGACTGTCATCAAATTTCTTGCAAGGACTTGAACCATATACTAGCGCCTGGTTGTCATAGTAGTCTATATCGGAGCCATCCATATTCTGTGCTTCCTTGGTTCGTGAATCCATAGGAATGCGGTAGGTATTCGCTCTGTTTGTTGGGTCTTTAGCCTTCCATGAATCAAAGTCGGCATCGGTCTCATACCATGCAGAATAGTAACGAACCACAGGATAACCCTTTAGGCTCTCACCATTTTTATACCATGTCCAGTAGCCAGTATTCGTAGCATTTCCTTTGTTTATATTAGGCAATTCCTTCATAAAGGTAGCATCGTAACGCAGGTCGCCCTTCTGAAAGCAATGCAAAGCATAGATTGTTGGCACATAGCTAGAGGAAGTTGCCTTGATAGGATCTTCGGCTCCACCTAAGTAGTTGCAGTAGTAAGTGCTCCATGCTGTACCACCCGATGTTGTGTTGTTGGCTGTGGCCAAATCGTATTCTACGTCCCAAAGAAACTCTGCGTTATCATCGCCAGAACCATCTGCCTTCCAAAGGCTGGCAAATGGTGTTGTCAACTTTCTGCCTGCAATTACCTCATCGGCAAGAGAAGCTGCCTTGGCAAAGTATTCCTGCTTGCCGAGGTCCCATGCTGCTGAGAGATAGGTCTTGGCAAGGATAGCCTTGGCTGTTTCCTGGCTGATTCTGCCGCCACCCTTGGTAGCTGTTGAAGCCTGAAGCACATTCTTGCTGATAACATCTTCGAGCTCGCTGATGATATAGGCGTATACATCTTCAGAAGAAGACTTAGGATATCCGGTTTTTGCCGAAGTGAGGAAATCCTTCATTATAGGTACACCTCCAAAGTTGTTCACTAGGAGATAGTATTCATATGCAGCAAGCACGCGTGCCTCGCCCACGAGCTTGTTCTTCAAGGCATCATCTATCTTAGCGCTCTGTGCATAGTAGGATACAGAATTAGCTGCACGGATACCTGAATAGAGATAAGTATAGAGATTCTTGATATCCGTATTTTCTGGAGTCAGAGTCTCGTAAGTGTTCAATGCCTCATTCATCTTGTTTCGAGCATCGGTATACATATCTGTACCTGCAGAAAAGCAGCTGGTGAACAGAGGTGCTGCATAGATGTTTTGCAGACGTTGATAGGCATCATTTACCAAAGTGTTGAAGCCATCTTTGGTAGCGAAAGTTTGTTTGTCGCTCACATTCGACTTGTCTTCTGCGTCCAGAAAGTCGCTACAGCTGGTCATGGTGCCCATGCAGCAAGCAGCGAGAGCTACGCTATATAATATCTTTTTCATAATTGTTTCCTTTTTTATATGAAGTTTAGAACTTAATTGGGATGAAGCTTAGAACTTCAAGTTGACACCAAACTGATAGGTTACAGATGATGGACCACCGTTCTGCAAGCTCTGTGAAGCCCACTCAGGGTCGAAGCCCTTGTAGTTGGTGAAGCAGAATGGGTTCAGGATATTCATGTAAACACGAAGGTTTCTGATTCCAGCCTTGCTTACTACGTTCTTTGGCAAGGTGTAACCCAGGGTGATGTTCTTAACCTTGGTGAATGAAGTCTTCTGATACTGGAAGCCTTCTCCCTTGGCTGAACCCTTGTCACCGAAGTAACCACCCATAGATGTATCGCTGTTGTTTGGATAAGGATACTTTCCGTAGTGGGTCTCTGTGGCGGTTGTAATCTCACCTGTCTCATGATTGATGATTGGTGCTCCTGCAGGGATGTAGTAATCCAACTTCATGTGGGCATTACCACGGTCGCTATACTTCATATACTTCTCGTGGAAATAGCTGCGTGACCAGAATCCGCTCTTTGTATAGAACATGATGGAGAAGTCGAAGCCCTTGAAATAGATATTGGTAGAGAGGCTTCCTGTCCAGCGTGGATCGGTGCAACCATAAATTTGCTTATCACTGTCATCAATCTTACCGTCGTCGTTCCAGTCATTAACGGCTACCTGGCCCTCATACCACTTGTATTTCTTTCCATACTTGTCGTAGAATTCCTTTAGGGTATAGTGCTTGTCACCATTCATAGTGTGCATAGTTACACCCTTGTCAGTGATAACTTCGGTATGGGTATAGTCGCGGAGTACGTTCAATGGCTCACCGATGAACCAGTTGTTGGCAACTTCATCAACCTTACCATTACTCAACTCCTTAATCTTGTTCCAGTTGCGGGCAAAGTTTACGTTCGCACTCCAAGAGAAGTCTTTCTTGTTGATGATATTAAAGTTCAAACCGAGTTCAATACCTCTGTTCTGAACAGAACCAACGTTGAAGGTTGAAGTTTTCTCACCGGTTTCGATAGGCACTGAACGTGACATGATCTGACCATCAGAAAGACGATTGTAGAAGTCGGCAGTTACATTGATCCGATTCTTCAGGAAACTCAGGTCGAGACCGAGATCGAACTCCTTCACCTTCTCCCAAATGAGGGCTGTGTTCACCAATCCGTTAGGATGATAGCCCTGCACTTCATTACCATCGATGGTTACGTAGGTAGGACCTGTAGCAGAAGCGATGGTTACATAGTCGCCCACATTGTTGTTGCCTGTAACACCGTAAGATACACGGAGTTTGGTATTGTCAAGCCAAGAACTGAACTGCTTCATCCATGCCTCATCAGAGATGCGCCATGCTGCGGCTACAGATGGGAACCATCCCCAGCGGTTGCCATCGGCAAAACGGGAGCTGCCATCGGTACGGAGTGTAGCTGTGGCCATATATCTTCCCTTGTAAGAGTAGTTGGCACGGAAGGCAAATGACTCCAGTGATGACTCATTGTATTTGCTGGAGAGATTCTTATCACCGCTAGCTGAACCCAGATTGTGGAATGTAGTATGATCGTTGGCGATACCCTTAGCCTCTTCGTATTGATACTCTGTATTGCTCTTGTAGAGTGAGAAGAGGGCCATGGCACCAATGTTGTGGTCACCAAAAGTCAAGTTATAGTCTATTTGGTTATCCCAGGTCCAATCCATCCGGCTGGTGTTTGCAACAGATGCAAAGTTGGTCTTGTTCTTCTGATAATAGGTAGAACCTACATCGTTACCTTCGTTGATACCTGTAGCATAGAAGATGCCCTGGCGCTTGTGAGAATAGTTTGGAGAGAAGGTTGTAGTAAACTTCAATCCCTTCATAATATTGGCACGCAGATACAAGTTACCCATCATGGTGTATTTCTTGGTCTCATTGGTATAATTACCATCATAGAGGTCAATCAATGGGTTGTATGTCGAGGTAAACTGAGCATCTGAACCAAAGGCAGCCTTGGCGCCCGGGTTAGGAATCAGATTGCCATCTGCATCTGTAGGAGATACGAATGGGTTGAAATAGAAGGCATTCACGTATGGTGAAAAAGTTCCATCCGTGCAAACATCTTCAGTCTTACTCATAGACAAGTTGACAGAGAAACCAGCATCAAAGAATTTGTTGAGCTTGGCATCCATGGCACCCTTCAGGTTGAAACGCTCATAGTCGTTGCCTTTGAATACGTTCTCCTCGCCCTGGTAACCCATACCTACACGGTAGTTTACCTTATCTGTAGCGCCGGCAGCGCTGATGAAGTGGTTCTGCTGAGCTGCAGTGCGGGTCACCATCTTCTTCCAGTCGTAACCGTCAAAACTTGGATCCATCATCAGTTCGTAAAGCTTTGAATCCTTGTAGCTGGTTCCTCCCTTGCGGGTCAGGAAGGCTGAATTCAAGTCGGTATCCTTGATGATGTAGTGTGGATGTCCTTCGGCATCAACACCCTTGCGGCTTGAACCATCGTAGCTCTTTCCGTCGAGCATGGTGTATCTGGCAAAACGGTAATCCATGAATTCATTGGCACCCATCATTTCTGGCATGCGGGCAAGCTTCTTGATACCGTAATATCCGTCATAAGAGATGGTAGCCTTCTGTGCCTTGTCTGCACCCTTGCTTCCCTTGGTGGTAATCATGATGACACCGGCAGAAGCACGGGAACCATAGATGGCGGTAGAAGATGCATCCTTCAATACGTCGATGCGGTCGATATCATCAGGGTTGAGAAAGTCCATGTTGTCGCAAACCACACCATCAATAACATACAATGGCTGTGCCTGCTTGTTGATGGAAGCCTGTCCACGAACCTGGATATTGAAGCCTGCACCTGCGCGGCTACCAGACTGGGTGATGTTGACACCAGGAACAGAACCCTGCAGAGACTCTGCAAGATTGGTAGTACCACGAGCGGCAATCTTTTCTGAGTTGACAGATGCGATAGAACCAGTTACGTCGCGTTTACGCATAGTACCATAACCAACGACAACGACCTCGTCAAGGGCTGCATTGTCATCTTCAAGTACGATGTTCCATGTTTTCTGACTTCCTACTTTTACTTTCTTAGGCTTGCAGCCGATGTAGCTGAAAGTCAAGACCGCATTAGGGTCTGCGTTCTGAATGGTAAACTTACCGTCAAGGTCGGTGATGCCACCTGCCTTGCCATTCTGGTCAGTAATGGTTACACCAATCATTGGGTCGCCATTAGCATCCTTAACGGTACCTTGGATTGTTTTCTGCGCAAAAGCGAGGAAACAAACCGAACTCAAGGTCAGTGCCATGCTGGCACGTTTCAGTTGTTGATACATAACGATGTTTGTTTTGTAGGTTATTATTATATCTTGTTAAGTTTTGGTCTAATTGAACTTATTTGCGATTAGTTGTAGTCGTGTTTGATTCTCAATAGATCATAAGAAATCTTAGATTTTTGATAATAATCTTTTGATTTCTGCTACAAAAGTAGTGAAAAATCTCACACAACGAACAAAATAATTGAAAAATCTAACGTAAACGTTTTCACTAGTGTTTCTTCTACAATATTGCCTTTAATTGTGTAATTCAGGCTTGCAAGTGAGCCTTACGTAACGTTTAACTGAGGTTTATTTGAAGTTCAAGTGAGGCTTACTTGAACGGTTAAAGAGGCTTATTTGAAGCTCAAATGAGGCTTACTTGATGTGAGCAGGAGGTAGCCGGAATTACGTCGCGACGTATCTCTCGCTGCGTCGCGACGCGCCGATTGCTACGTCGTGACGCATCAGATGCTACGTCGTGACGTAATTTCAGCAGCCCTAGGTAAGCGGATCCGCTTACCATAGGGGCGTGGTAATACTTCATAGCGCAAGTTCATACGAAAGAATGTGATTAAATTAGCAAAAGGAGACGTTTCTTTGGGTTCAAGGAGACGTTTCTTTGGGTTTAAGGAAACGTCTCTTTGAGTTGAAAGAGACTACTTTTCGAGTTGAAAGAGACTGCTTCTCGAAGGTTGCCACTAGGCTCAGCAGACCTGCCGACTGCAGTCAGCAGCTCTGCCGACTGCAGTCGGCAGGTCTGCTGAGCCTAGTGACAACACCTTTTAATCGTACAACTACAACCCTTATAGTCGTACAACCATACACCCTTTAGTCGTACAACCATACACCCTTTAGTTGTACAACCATACACCCTTTAGTTGTACGACCATACTCCTTTCAGTTGTACAACCATAACCCATTAAGTTGTACAACCATAAACGCAAGCCCGCCAGGCGTTCTTTTTACGCCTAGTGGGCTTGCGTTTTCTCCTATGATAAAGAAGTCATGATTCATTTTTCGGAAGCTGTCTGTAAGCTTCTCCAATAAATCCACAAGGAATGGATTGTTTATTTTTTCACTCGAAATCTTTAAGCTCATTCTTTAATATGCGTTGCGCAGCCTCTAAGCAGCGACAGTTGCCACTACCCATCAAGTCTGCATAGATTAATATTGCAGGAATAGTCCTGTTGTCTGTTTCCCAATTCCAGAATTTGTTGTATAGATGAATTTCACCATTTACATCTTGCTTGACAGCCCCAGTTCGCATCAGATGTGCAGCTGGTAATTCCGTGTATATGTCGAAACTTCCTGGTTGTAAGTAGCCATCTATTAAGTTGGCAGCAGGTTCTCCTCCCCATACCATTCCTTGTGGTAATTCTATATTTTTCCACTCGTTCCTTTTCGCGTCTGTTCTAAATGCCATTGTACCTACTAATAGCTTGGGCTTCAAAACTTCATTGTAATTGCTAACCCATAAGTCAAGCAGTTTCTTTTTGTCTTTAATAGCACGACCATTTCGTGTATCACAGACAAAACCACGTCTTGCAAGTTCGTCCAAGACGTTTTTCACGCTGCCTAAAGATACACCAATCTGCTCTTTTATTTCTCGATAAGGCTTCTTTACATTGTCTGCATTTTGCAACAGATAAAATACGACTTTCAATCCAGCATCTTGAAATACGGGATATGTCTTAACCTGTGGTTCTGTATTTTTCCTGCCTTGATTGGATATTTGGAAAATTAAATTTCCCCTTTTCATGTATCTTACAAGGCAGTTTCCTGCACAGTCAAGATAGTTAATGCCTTTGCTTGCCAGTTCTGTTGATACCTGCGGTGTGACATATTGTGTAACTAGCAAGATTTGCTGCTTGTCATTGTTCATAGCTTGCATCGTTGCTAATGTAGGATTTAATGAAGTCTTGGTTATGTTTTCTTTAACAAAGCACACAAAATCTACATTCATTATCTTAACAATGGTATCATTATCATTGACACACTTCTCTTTAATGGCTGTTGTCGACATGACATCATCCATAGGAAGGCTTGCTTTTAGAGCATCCAATGCTTGTTTTATTATATTATTGTTTGCCATTATTTTTATTATTTGTTCAACATATCAGTTATGTTCAATTTTATTGAACACTGCAAAAAGATAATGAACAAAACTTAAACGAACGAACTTTTTGTTCAATATTTTATGTTGTTCAATACTATTTAACATAGTGTCATGATTAAACAGAATAAAAAAGTGCAATGCTCCATATAAGCATTGCACTTTTCTTAAATTTATATTAGATGTTAATCCTTATGGATTAATCCTCTACTACATACCAGCGTGGGTCACCAGCCTTTTCTTTCAAAGTACCAGCCTTGATGGTGAAGTTGCCATTGGCTGGGTCAGTGAATAACTGCTCAGAGCTGAATTCTGTATCATTTACGCCCTTAATCACCTTGAAGAAGTCTGTTGTTCTGAAGCTGTTGGCTACAGTAGCTGGAGTCTTGCTTCTGATGTTTTTGTCGGTTTTCTCATCTGCGCTCTTACCGAAGATACAGCTTTCAATTGTGAATGTGTTTGGTCCAAATTTGGCATCTTTGCCGAAGTCAACGAAGAACTGACCGTTACCATTACAGTTGTAGAATGTGCTGTTCTTGATGGTGATATCCTGCATATCTGTATTATTGCTGTAGATGAATACCTTACCCGTTACACAGATGCTGTTGAATGTACAGCCGTCAATCTTTACGTTGTCGAGATGACCTGCACCGCTTTTTGCATCAATGTGGATGAAACCATAACCTGCACAGAGTTTGGTGAAGATACTATTCTTCAAGGTAAGTTTGCTGATAGACTTAGCATCACTTCCCTGGAGACGGAAGAATGAATTTTTGATATTGCTAACCTCGCAATCCTCCAAAGTGAACTCGCTTACGGTACAAGCCTTGCTCTGGTTGATGAAGTAGCTAGCACCATTCTCTTCCAATTTCACGTTTTGGAACTTGATGAATGCATGAGAACCTGCAACATCGAAGTTCTTGTCGAGGGTGATGGTTGGCGTCTCGCCTCCTGCCAAACCGAAGAATGTAACAGACATTCCGTCTGGGATGGTTACGTTGGTCTTGCCACCGTCTGAATCATTTGTGCCGTAGAGAGCTACCTTGGCACCGGCTGGGATACCGATGGTTGCGCTATAGTTTGTCGCGTTGCCTGCCTTAGCCTTAGCCTGTTCAGCTATCTCATCGATGAGCGTCTGTGAGATGACTGTTACATCGCTGGCAAGAGAATACTTATAGTCAGCTGCTGGCATGGCTGCAGGAGTTGTAATCTGCAACTGGCCGCGCTTTACGTCATTCTTATAGATAGTGATGGTATAAGTGCTTGTTGGCTGTAAGCCAGCAAGAGTATATTTACCAGCTGCCTTTTCCTCATCTGTCAAATTGATAGTCTGGATGTTCTCTGCATCGTTAGCGTTAGCATAAGTGATGTGAGTAACATCAGCACCTGGAGTCCAGCTCAAGTTCACGTGATCCTCGAAGAGGTCGGTTGCCTCTACATTGTTGAAGATTTGCTCTGCCTTTGTCTTGAAAGATGAACCATCCTTGTAGTAAACCCATTTAGACTCATTAACAGTAGAAGACATAGCCTTTACACGCATGTAGTACTTGCTGTCGCCATCGAGACCAGAGAGAACTACTGGAGAAGAAGTCAAGGTCTTATCTTCTCCGAACTTGATGATGTTAGCATTCTCAACACCTTCGTAAAGAGAATCCTTGCTTACCTCGAATACATAGTACTCTGGTGAAGGAACTGTTTTTGATGTGAAGGCAGAGAATGTAACCGTAGCTGATGTTTCGGCAGTTTCAACGGTGATTTTGTCACCGTTGAGACCGAACAATCTTGACAGGCTGCCATCTACGTCCCAGTCATTGCCATCGGTACAAGATGTAGCCGACAGAGTCAATGCTATCATAGATGCTGTGCCCAATATGTTTTTAATGCTCTTCATTTTCTTTTCTTTTTTGATTAAAGATGAATTAGTCTGCATAACCATAAGAGTTGTGAATCTTACCGTTGGTTGCAGAGATGGTTGTAGAAGCGATTGGCATGAGATAGCGGTTCTTCACTGCTACGTTATCGCCAACCAAACCGCTGCTGATAGATGGCAGGTTTACGTCAACCTGTGTATCTGAACCAGAATCCAACTTAGCTGCGCCGAATGAGTCGATGCTGCCAGCGTAGTCAGCAGGTGTCTTTCCGTCAGGAATACCATACCATGTTACGCTAGAGAAGTCAATCTTTGTCTTCTTCTCATCCAGATAGTTGAAGTAAATGGTCTCCTGGTAAGTACCATCTGCAAGCTCATTCAGATAAGTCTGCTTGAACTCGTTGATTTTTTCTACCAAGAGGTTCCAGCGGATCAAGTCGTACTTGCGGATACCTTCACCTGCAAACTCCCACATATTCTCCTGAACGAGAGCATTGAAGAATGCGTCCTTGTCAGAAGGGATATTGTTTATGTATGCCTTTGCCTCGTCCTTGTCAGCCTTGTTGAAGGCACGGGTATGTACAGCTTCCAAAGCCTGGCGGGCAGTCATACCATTGGCAGAACCCTCGTAGTTAGCATCTGGATTACCTGCCAATTCGTTCATACACTCAGCATAGTAGAGCAATACCTGAGCATAGCGCATCTTCACTGGATTGATACCTGTAGTGTGCTTAGCTGTTGCCTTCAGGTTGTTCTGCAACCAAGTATTGTTCATCTTGCGGGCATCCCACTTACCTACATACATACCGAAAGGAGCATTCTTCAGCATGCTCTCAACAGTATTGCTGCCGTCCTGCTTGATTTCGAAGTTAGCGCAAGTGATGTCACGGCGTGTATCCTTCTTGTCGTAGGAATAGAGCAGAGGAGCTGTAACCTTCATTTTACCAGATGAGTTGCCATAGCCATATTCTGTTGTAACACCACTCAGGCGGACACCTACAGTGTAACCCAACTCACCAGTTACGTTCTCACCGAAAGGAATCTCGAAGAGGTTCTCGTGGTAAGTCTTGTCGAGAGAGAGTTGGTTAATCAAGTACCACTCGTTCTCGAAAGATGGGTTGAGATTGTGAGTATTGTCGTTGATGATAGCAGACCAGTGCTTCAGGGCACGCTCGTAGAGAGCCTTGCGGTCTGCTGCACCAGGGCGCTGTGTTGGATAAGTAGCATCGCTGTAAGATGCTGTCTCATATCCGTCCTTTGACTTCTCACGGATGGCGTAGCCGGCGCGTGTCATGGCAATCTGTGCCAGGAGAGCGTGAGCATAACCCTTGGTTGTTCGCTCTGTGGTATAGCCTGTTGCCTGGTCTGCCCATGGCAAGTATTTGATAGCCTCATCCAGGTCGTTCATCAGGGAATCCATAATCACGTCGCGGTCGGTCTTCTCCAGGTAAGCGTTGCTCAAGTCAGACTTTGATGCTTCAACCTTGAAAGGAATATCACCGAAAATACGAACCAGGTCAAAGTAAACCATGGCGCGGATGGTGAGTGCCTCGCCGAGGCTACGTTCCATAGACTTCTGGTTAGCACCACCGGCAGTGAGAGTTGCGCTGCTGCGGATACCCTCGATAATCTGGTTGGCATCCTCGATGATACCATACTCAGCATCCCATACGCCGCTGATCTTGCTCCATCCCGGGTCCATGTTATAGTTCATGTTACCACGTTCACTTGAGGTGTTTGTAGCATTGCTGCCAAGACCGTCAATCAATTCGCAGTCGCTGTTCAGGTTCCATACAATAGACAGGTCCTGTGCGTAGGTACGGTCCTGTGCCATTCCGCCATAGAGCTTATTGACGCGAAGATTGGTATAATAAGGTGAGGCGTAGGTATTCTCAGCTGTCATCTCTGATGGAGAGGTCTGATCCAGAAAATCGGAGCATGAAGACAATCCTAATACGCCTGCCAATGCAAATGCATATAATATCTTGTTCATTGTTATTATCTTATAAAGTTTTAGAATGTAACGTTAATACCACCTACGAAGGTGCGGCTCTTTGGATAAGCTGCATAGTCGATACCTGGGGTCATTGGGTTCTTCTTAGAACTTGTATCAACCTCTGGATCGTAGCCTGAGTAGTTGGTGAAGCAAAGCAGGTTGTAACCTGTGAAGTAGATGCGTACGTTCTGCATATAGCACTTGTTTACCCACTTCTTTGGCAAGGTGTAACCCACTGTTACGTTCTGCAGACGCAGGAATGATGCATCTTCTACAGCATAGCTGATGAGCTGCATGGTTGATACGCCTGCTGGATTGTAGATATTGGCGTTGGCATTAATCTCGTTCAAGCGGTTCATCACCTTTTCTACACCACCATATTCTGTGATGAGGCTAGCTGATGGGCGACCGATGTTGTTACCGTTGGCTGGGTCAATCCAGGTATAGCGGTTGCCTACCTTGAAGTCATCCACCAGGTTGTAGTTCTTGGCTGAACCTGCATAGAAGGAGTTGGCAAGCTTGGTACCGTTCACCAGCTTGTTGCCCAATGAGTAATTGAAGAACAGGTTGAAGTCGAAGTTACCAACGTGACCGTCGAAACCGAAACCACCCGTTGTGGTAGGTACGGTGTTACCCAGGCGCTGCTTCACTGCTTCACCATTCTCGTCAACTTCTACCTTGGCAACGCCTGGATAGAGGTTACCGCCGAAGAGCTTGTAGCTGTTGTCCTTTACGCCTTCTGCCAGTGCCCAGGTTCCGTTTTCCTTCAATACCAAGTCTCCCTTGCCTGTTGCGGCATCAAATACAGTGTAGAAACCATTGCTCTTGTAGCCCCAAAGCTCACCGAGGCGACCGCCTTGCTCTACACGGAAGTCTTCATACTTGGCGATGGTAGAACCACTCCAGTTAGAACTCTGCCATGGGTTCTCCATGTTCAACTCATCAATCTTGTTCTTGTTATAAGATACGTTGAAGTTGAAGTTCAAGCCGAAGTTCTTCTTGTCCACGATTACGGCATTGAGCGCCAACTCAACACCCTTGTTAGAGGTCTTACCGAAGTTCTGGAACTGGTAAGAGTAACCTGTGTTGGCTGGAACGATACTTTGCATCAAGAGGTTCTTGGTGGTATTCCAGTAGAAGTCCAATGTACCGCTGAGGCGACCATTGAAGAAACCGTAGTCGATACCGAAGTTACGGGTCACTGTGGTTTCCCACTTCAAGTCTGGATTATAGAGAAATTTACCATGCTCAAGCATCGAAGCTCTGTTCTCATCGAAGAATGGAGCCTTTGATGTGTTGTCTGCCATAGAGTAGGTGGTAGTCAGCAAACCAGAGTTGATACGGTTGTTACCTGCTGTACCGAAGCTCAGACGGGCCTTCAAGTTAGAAAGCCAGCTGGAAGCACCCTTCAGGAACTCCTCGTCAGATATACGCCAAGCCAAGGCTGCTGATGGGAAGATACCCCAACGGTTGTCCTTGCCAAACTTACTGGAACCATCGGCACGAACGGTAATGGTAGCCAGATACTTGTCGTTGAGTGTATAGTTGATACGGCCGAAGTAAGAGAGAATGTTCTCCTCTGCCTTGATATTACCTTCGTTCGGAAGTGCTGTACCTGCTGCTGTGTTTGCCAATACCTCGTTCAATGTGAATGAAGTAGGGAAGGCTACAGAAGTGTTGGTGCGGGTTACGTCCTGGCTGCTGCTCCACTCCTGACCTACCAATACATTGATGTGGTCACGACCATGGAAAAGCTTCTTGTTGTCGTAAGTCAATGTATTTGCGTTACGCCAGTTCTTGTTCTCCAAGCGTACGAACTGTGCCTGTGGCTGACCGTTGTAACCATACTTAGAGTTGGTAGTTGCATTAGAACCCCAAACCTGTTCGGTATTGTTGTACTTCCAACCATAGCCGAACTCAGAACGGAATGTGATATTCTTGAATGGCTTCCAGTTTAAGCCAACGTTGTAGTTTTGCTGGAAACGTTCCTGATACTTATAGGTATCGGTGATACGCTCTGTTGGGTTACGGCGTGTAGATGTGCTGTTCTCCTCATCATCGTCTGATGTGCCGGAGAGAGGCTCTACCGGGTTCCATCTTACGGTGTTGGCAACAACTGAGTTTGCTGCACTTGACTCGTTGGTATCAGCACCACCATTCAAACCGTCCAGCTTTGTGAAAGCCATACGGCCATTGAAGTCGAGAGATAACCACTTGTTCAAGTTGGCATTAATCTTGGCGTTTACATTGTTCTTGGCATAGCCAGAACCCTGCATGATGCTCTTCTCGTCGTTGTGAGAAAAACCGATGTTGTACTTCAGGTCCTTGGTACCGCCGCTTACGTTCACGTTATACTGCTTTTGGTTACCTGTACGGCCGAATACCTCATCCTGATAGTCACGTCCTTCGATAGACTTCCAGATGTCGAGGTCGTTGTAGTTACCATAGTCAGTGCTACCCAACTCATACTGATAGTATGCATAGTCGTATGGAGACATAGTCTTTACCAACTTAGATACTTTCTTGTAGCCGAGAGAAGCATTGAAGTTTACCTGAGTCTTACCCTCAGAACCGCTCTTGGTTGTTACGATGATAACACCATTAGCACCACGGGCACCATAGATGGCTGTAGAGGAAGCATCCTTCAATACGTCGATGCTCTGAATCTCGCTAGGAGCGATGTCGCTGATAGAACTAACTGGGAAACCGTCTACGATGTAGAGAGGTGAGTTGTCCTGAGAAAGAGAACCACCACCACGCACACGAATCTTCACGTCAGCATCAGGTGAACCTTCAGTGGTGGTGATGTTTACACCCGCCATCTTACCGGTCATCGCCTCGCTCACGTTAGATACAGGAATGTTGGCAATCTGCTTGTCACTGATAGAAGATACAGAACCTGTGAGGTCCTTCTTTCTAACAGTACCATAACCGATTACTACGACATCGTTGAGGGTGGTGTTGTCATCCTCAAGCTTTACATCGATTGATTCTTTACCTGCAACGCTTACTTCCTTAGCTTTCATACCAATGTATGAAATCTTCAGTTTCTTGCTCTTGCCTTTTAAGTTTACTGTGAAGTTACCATCAATGTCGGTCACGCCACCATTGCCAGCTACACCTACCTCCATGACAGATGCGCCGATGATTGGCTCGCCCGTATTGTCAGTAACAACGCCTTTTACTGTTTGTGCAGATACACTTGTTACTACGAACATCAGTGCGCCCGCCAAAGCAATTTTCTTTTTTCTAAAATTACCAGACATACACTTTAGGTTTAGATAAAACTTATTCTAAATTACTAATTTTCTAATGTTTTTAAGTAGAATCCCAGTTCTGAGCAGATGCTTGCTGAAGGGATGTTCCTCTTGGAACCCGAAGGCTCCGGTGGGGGCAACCTGGATGCGTAGCAATAGCTAAGTCTTGGTTTTCTTGTTGCAAAAGTATATAAAAAATATGAGAATATAGGTATATTGGGGGTAAAAAAATACGTAAACGTTTACAGATTTTTGCGTAAATACTCTGTTTTTTACATTTCGACGGTCTGTTTTCTCAGTTCCCGTTTCTGCTGTTTCAGAAGCAGAGGGAACAAAAAAAGTGCAATATCCGGCACCCTTCTGAAAGAGAATGGGGATATTGCACTCCGAAAGTTATCTGTCAATCTAATTACTTATGGTCTCTGTTTCTTTACTTTACGATAACCTTGCTTGTCTTCTTGCTGCCATCTGCCAGGGTCTTAACTACGATGTTGATACCCTTCTGAAGATTTGAAAGCTGTGTGCCGTCGGCTGCGAAGATGGTGGTCTTGATGACTGCTGCATCTGTAGCTGAGGCGATGTTGTGGATGCCGGTGCCCTGACCAACAACTGTAGCTTCGCTCAAACCGCCCATCTCGTTGGCTGCACGTACGCTCCATGTTGCAGAGGCGTCATCAACGATATAGCTAGGAGTGATGGTGAAGTCTACTACCTTGCCGTTCTTGCATACTGCCCAGAGAAGCGCGTAGTCGTTATTGTCCCAAGCGAGGGTTGTGCCGTTCAACTTTACGTTGGTTGGAGCTGAAGCCTGTTCGGTAGCTGCTGTAGGATCCCAGTCATCATCCTGACCCATTACTGTTTCAATGGTGTAGGTTGCAGCTTCCTCTGCTGTGAGGATAGGGTCTCCTGCTGTTTCATTACGACGGTTTACATAATTGTCACCATTCTTTGAGTCGTAGGCATCATAAACTTTCTTTCTGTCCTTGAGGTCTACTATGCTTCCTGTTGATGTGTATGAGTTGTACTCAGCGAAACGCTTAGGGTATCCGCCACTCATCTCGTTCCATCCTGCAGCTGACGGGATGGCTTCCATCTTGGTGTCAATGTAGAGCGCGATAGGTGTTCCCTTGCCCCATGGACGACCTAAGGTGTAGTTACCATTCAGGTCTTTTGCCTCAGTAGCATCCTTGATGGTACAGTCTTTGAAGATGTAGCCATACTTCTTTGGTTGAGAAGGAACGGCGAGGTATCCTCCCTTTTCGCAAATCCAGAGTTCTACATTATTATAATATACGTCACCCTTACCGCAAAGGTAGTCGGTACGACCACGAAGGATTCCGTCTTCGAAGTAGAATTTACCGTTCTGGTTGTTTGATACGTAGGTGTCCTGGTAAGCCCAGAGGTTTACGTTCTTACAGATGGTCTTGTTGCTCTGGTCGTTGAGTACGATGTCGCGACCTTTGGCATCACCCATACTGCTGTACATCTTCAGATCCTGGAAATAGGTGTTTGTTGCTCCCTTCTGCAAGCAGAGTACGTCACCCTTGCCGATACCTTCCAATACGTTGGCTGATTGGCCTGAGTTTGGAATGGTGTTGGTCAGTGAGGTGTTGTCCATGCTTTCACCAATGATTGATACGTTTGGCGTATTCATATAGGTGGTTGGGTTAGCATAACTCTTGCCGTCGCTACCTGTTACCTTACTCTTCTCGTCAGCAGGAATCTTGTAGTCGCCCTGCTTGATGAAGATGCGGAAACGCTTGCTAGTATCTGTACGCTTGGCTGCTGCATCAAGTGCTGCCTTGAAGTCTCCGTCGGTTGGTACGATGAAGTCGTAGAGGGCTTTGGTTACTGCTGGCTTGGTCTTGGTAGTGAAGTTCAGAACAATTGCCTGGTCTGTGGCATTGTCTGTCAAATCGGCTACCGAACCTGCAGCGAGTGTGAAGGTATAAGCTGTAGCGTAGTTCAAGCCTTTGTATGCGAAGGTGATGGTCTTGCCTGATACAGTTCCTTCTATCTTTGCTGTTCCGAGAGTGGCTGCAGCGTTGTCGGTGAGTTTTACCTTCTCATCAAAAGTCAGTACAATCTTGCCGTTGGCAGATGCGTTGGTTGCGCCTTCTGCTGGTATGGTGCTTACGAGTACAGGGGCCTTGCCGTCGTTAACGAGCTGGGCAGTACCTGTGATGTAGATATTTGTGATAGCGATTCCGTCGTTGTCGCCTGTTGCTCCCTTGATGGAAGAAGTCTTGTCGGCAATCCAGCGGATGTATACTTCTGCCTTGTTGTTTGCATCGGCTGGGAGAGTGAACTCGCCATCGGTCCAGGTTTTGGTTCCTGGCATCTTGATGGCGCCTACCTTGGTCCAGTCGGTGCCGTTGAGAGAGTATTCCACATTATATGTTTCGTATGCATTATAATTGTAGAGCATACTGCTCTTTACCTTGATATCGGTGAAGGCTGTTGCGTTGACCTTGGTCTGCCAATAGGTTTCGCCCAGTGCCTTGGTTTTCTTGGAGGTCCAGTTTACAGCTGCATTCTTTCCTTCGTAGCCGCCAGCACTGTTGCTCTTGTCGAGCCATGCGTATGTATTTCCGTCTGCATCGCGCAGGATGAGCTGGTCTACATCGTTGTCTGCTGCAGCGAAGTCTGCTGTACGACCTTCTCTTGCTGACTTATAGAAGTCCCAGCCTGCGATGAAGTCTTTTGCAGAATATGCAGCAGTGTATGATTGGTCGACATTCATCTTTATTTTGCGTTCTGCTCCTGTTTCACCATCATTCCAGTTGGTAAAGGTGAGGATGTCGTTGCTGCTGGCTGTGAGGGTTACTTCTGTTCCCTCTTCATACATATTCTTTCCGTTAACAACGGTTGGGGCAGGAGTTGCGCTTACCATATAGTCTTTTGCACCACCTTCTACCATGTAATCCAAAGCGTAGGTGTTTATCTTCTCAAAGTTTGCCTTCAATGCTGTGTTGGCAGAGATAGAGAAGGTATATTCTTCATCTGTAGATACTACCTTATTATTGGCATCTGTCCAATTGACAAATTTGTAGCCGAAATTTTTTGTCGCAGTTACGGTGATTTGTGTTTCTGCGTCAAATACTGTACCAGAAGGAGATACTTTGATGGTTCCTGCTCCTGCATTTGATACAACAGCTGACAGAGTATACTGTGCAACCTTTTCAATGGTTCCGTTCAGAAGACCATTGATGTGTACATCGGCAAAGCCTTGCTGCTTAGTAGAGCCAACGCCAACGGTGCAGCTCAGCGTGAAGCCTTCAGCTGATGTCAGTTTGGCTTGCTGGTCGGCAGTGAGCTGGATGACGATGTGGTTGGTCAGGTTTTCATTTTTCGAAAACTTGTCAGTCTCTGTTGTCTTGTTCTCTCTTAATGCAGTGAAATTGCCCAAATCTACCGAAGTTCCGTCGCTGAGTTTGGCGGTTACGGTTACTCCATTTTCTGCATCTGTACCGAATCGGTTTACATAGGTGCTGATAGATGTTGGGGTGAATGTAAGCCCCTTGCTTGGTTTAACGGTCCATTCTACGGCTTTTGTTGAACCAACAGGACTGAAACCTGCCATGACCATCGGGCTGCCGTTTTTATCCAGTGTTTTCGTTGATGTCTTGGCAACATACTTCAAGTCACCAGTGTTTACGGAAACCAGACTAAAACCTTTTTCTGGTGATTTTGTGTACTGCGTAGCGTAGTTGGCGTCATTAAACGGCCATGAAACACTAGCTTCTTCGTTCTGGTAGGTTTGCGCATTTGCTACTACCATAACAAACAGGGCTATGAGTGAGAGCCCCAATCTGAGTAGATTTCTTTTCATTTGTTTGCCTTTTAGGTTGTTATACTTTATTTTATTGTTTACATAATTAAGTTTGTTGGTGCAAAAATACACTTATTATTTCTATTTAAGAACTTTTTGTTTCAATTTTGTTGTAAAAGCTACGCAATCGTTTTCGTACATTTCCGTCTTTTTATCTCTCTTTCCTTTTGCCAAATGAGAATTAAGTCGTACTTTTGCAGGCGTAAACAAACGAATTTTAAACCAAATTATAATAATAAATCACAGAACTTTCGCAAGTGGTTCAAGAACGGGCTGAAGGTCCAAAAGCTCCTAGCCCAGGGCGTGTGGGGCAATACTTGCTATCTTTACAGTACTTCCTTATCTCCTTTCATTTCTTGATAAGTGAAAGTTAAGTTATTTGATTTTTTCTTTGGTTAATTCAGATTTTCTTTGTAATTTAGCCGCGCAAAACGTAAAGTTTGTAAGATTATGGCAAAAATAGTAAATAAATACCCTGTGGGGATACAGACATTCGAAAAACTCCGTGAGAAAGGTTATCTCTATGTAGATAAGACCCAATATATCGTGGATTTCAGAGAAAAGCAGATGTCGTATGTCTTTCTGAGTCGTCCAAGACGATTCGGAAAGTCGCTCTTTGCCTCTACTCTTCAAGCTTATTTCGAGGGTAGAAAGGAACTCTTCGAGGGATTGGCAATAGCTGATTATGAGAAGGATTGGGTGAAGCATCCTGTGCTTCATTTTGATATGAGCGGTGCCAAGCACTTTGATGCTGATGCCTTGAACAGTTATCTGAATCTGCAGCTTTTGCCCTATGAAAAGCTATACGGTAAGGGAGAAGGTGAAAATTATCCTAATGAAAGACTGGATGGTATCGTAAAGCGTGCTTATGAGCAAACGGGCGAAAAGGCGGTTGTCATCATCGATGAATATGATGCCCCATTGTTGGATGTGGTACATGAGAAGGAGAACCTGCAGCCCCTCCGCCGCATCATGCAGAACTTCTACAGTCCTCTGAAAAAGCTCGACCCATACCTGGAGTTTACCTTCATCACGGGTATCACCAAGTTTTCGCAGCTCAGCATCTTCAGCGAGCAGAATAACCTCGACAATATCAGCATGTTCGACCAGTACTCCGCCATCTGCGGTATCAGCAAGACGGAGCTTATCACGCAGATGAAACCGGATATTGAGGCTTTGGGAGAAGACCTAGGTATGACGTATGAGGAGTGCCTGGCAGAGCTGACAAGATTCTACGACGGCTATCATTTCAGTAAGAAATCTGAAGATGTTTTCAATCCGTTCAGCCTGGTAAAGGCACTGAATGCACGGGATATTGCTCCTTACTGGTTTGACTCGGGTACTCCGTCTTATCTTATTAAGACATTGCAGAAGTATCACGTCAATGTGATGGATATTGAGAAGAAATCATGTGATGTGGATGACTTTGATGTTTCGCCGGAAATGATGACTTCTGCGCTTCCGTTGCTCTATCAGAGCGGTTATCTCACCATCAAGAAGTATAATCCGATGTTGCATCGTTATACTTTGGAATATCCTAACAGGGAGGTAAAGATTGGTATGCTCAAGAGTCTTGCACCTAACTATCTTTCACCAATATCTTTGGATAATAACAGCCTGGTGGGTGATTTCCTGGAAATGCTTTATGATGGAGATGTAGAGGGAGCAATGATTCGATTGAAAGCATATCTTGCCAGCATCTCCAACCGTTTGAGCAATAAGAACGAACGGGATTTTCAGACGGTGTTCTATCTTATCTTCAACCTGATGGGCGCCCATATGAGGGTAGAGGAGGATAGTGCAATAGGCAGGGCTGATGCAGTGGTATATATGCCTGATGCTGTATTTGTTTTCGAATTGAAGTATGATGGTTCTGCCGAAGAAGCAATCAAACAGATAGATGAAAAGGGATATCTGATTCCATATTCTGCTGATGGTAAACGCTTGTTCAAAATTGGTGTTAATTACGATAGTAATCAGCGGACAATTAGTGATTGGAAGATAAAGGAAGGATAAAATACTGTACTTTAGTATATAGTTCTGCAACGGGCTGAAGGGGCAGCTGTCTCTTCAGCCCGTTTGGTTGTATGCTCGGCATGAGCTTATTCTAATGGGTGCAAGTCCCTAACAAGCCCTAATAGCGGGATTGTATAGCCAATAGCAAGGGTGTCCACTGCGAGGTGGAATCTGAAAGAAGCTGGCGGCAAACATCTGACCTAACGTAGAGAAACTTCATATAAGGCATTTAACCATGGATGAGATTGCCACACAAATCAAAGTCCTATAGCTATTCGGAATGGTTGGTGTAAATGAAGTGGGTATAATATGGAAAGAATAAGCCCTTATCCGAGGAGGTCTCACGGACATGGCGATTAGTTGCCTTTACGAAAGTCATGGAGTGAGCCCACTTTAAAAAGTAAGGCCTGTTTAAAATGTTTATATTTCACGAAAATAATCTCTGATTTATGTCGTAATCTGGAATGTTTTTCGTATCTTTATACCATCAATCAAACAGAATGACTATGTTTAAAAAGACAGATCCGAATCCTCAGTTAGATATATTCACGGCTCCCTTAATGCAGTTAGGAAGTCGTGCTTCAAAGAAGTATTCTGACCCCAACGCATGGTATAACCAGTTCTATAGTCTCGTGACAACCAAGATTAACGAGGAGATATTCAAGCCTTTGTTCCCAGAAGGCAAGAAGTGCGGCCGCCCAAATGCCTCCATTCGCATTCTCGTAGCTATGTCTGCCTTGAAGGAGGGCTTCGGTTGTAGTGATGAGGATCTGTTCGAGAAGTGCGAGTTTGATCTTCTTACCAGAAAGGCTCTTGGCATGGAACTTCTGACAGATGTTACTCCATCAATAGATACCTATTATCTTTTTCGCCGCCGCATCTGCGAATATCAGGAAAGAACTGGTATAGATCTGATGCAGTTCTGCTTCGAACAGCTTGCTGGCAATCAGGTACGTCTTCTCAAGATATCAGGCAAGTGCGTCCGTATGGATAGTAAGCTTATCGGCAGCAATATCGCTCGCCAGTCTCGTTATGAACTGATACATACAACTTTGGTCAAGTTCCTCAAGACATGCACGCTTTCCGACCTATCCCCAGAGCAGGAAGAGCGGGCAAAGGAATACTTGAAAGAGGATTCCTCCAAGACCGTTTACCGCTCTGATTCCGATACGCTTCAGAGCAATCTTGCCAGAATTGGCAATTTCATCATGGAGATGCTGGCAACTTTTCCTGCCACTTCCCCTGCACATGATCTTCTTCAACGTCTGTTTGCTGAACAGTATGCCGTAAAGGACGGAAAGGCTGTTCTTCGAGACAAGAAGGAGGTAAAGGCAGACAGTCTTCAGAATCCTAACGATCCTGATGCAACCTATCGTGCCAAGAATGACCAGAAGGTGCAAGGCTACGTGACCAACATCACAGAGACTGTAGAGGAAGGCAAGCCTAACATCATCACTTCCGTTCAGGTTGAAACTGCAGTATTTGCAGACTGCCATTTCCTTCAGGAGGCTGTGGAAAACAGTGAACGTGTCACGGATTCTACCATTGAAGACCTGTATGCAGATGGTGCCTATCAAAGTCCAGACAATCGAGAGTTTGCAAAGAACCACAATGCCATGCAACTCAAGACAGGTAAGATGCAAGGTGGCTGTAGATGGGAACTGATACCACATGACGAGGATGGTCTGACCATCAGGGAAATTGCTACTGGCAACACCTATGAGGCCGTCAAAGCCGTCACAAAGCAAGGCTCCAGAAAGCGATGGAGAATCCCATGGAACAACAAAACCGGTTGGCGTTACTTTGAAGACAAAGACATTAAAGCCTATCAGCTAAGGAAGCAGATAGAAAGCCTTCCTTTGGAGGAACAGCTTAAACGGAATAACGTAGAAGCTGCCATGTTCCAATACAGTTTTCATACACGTAATGGCAAGACCCGATATAGGGGTTTGCTCAAACATCGTATGCATGCATATAGCAGATGTATGTGGATGAACCTCCGAAGGATGGTAAAATTCCAGATTTCAACATTTCAA
The DNA here is from genome assembly GCF_019249795.2 of Segatella copri. Taxonomy (NCBI): domain Bacteria; kingdom Pseudomonadati; phylum Bacteroidota; class Bacteroidia; order Bacteroidales; family Prevotellaceae; genus Segatella; species Segatella copri. The sequence continues at coordinate 385,163 of NZ_CP156892.1, read as the reverse complement.
AGATCGATATTTGCCCTTTTCGGGCCTATTAGAGAAGCTTTCGGCTCTTTCAAAGCGATTTCTCGAAAGATATTCACCAGCGGAGCCGATTGCTATGTTTCACTCAGAATGACCACACTGGCCAGACTGGATTCAAAATATGTCCCTTTTTAAAGTGGACTCAGTATATAATACTGCGTTAAATTAATATTTAATCGTCTGTAAATCAATAACTTATATTAAGAAGTGCTTATGAAAACTTAATTATAAAAAGTTGGTCAAGTCGCTGATTTTCAGTAACTTTGCAAATCACAACAAACGCAAAATTATATGAATACAGGACTTGACCAATATATGGATATCTTTAAAGATGCAGTTGAAGATTCGGCTGCAAAGTTAACAAAAAGTTTCGAGAAAATACTCATCGAGGTGATAATTTTGTTCATGGTAATACCAAGAAAGATAAATTTCACCCAAATGGGGAGGTATGGCTCGCATGTTGAGCAAACCTATCGCAACGCATTCGGCTTAAAAAAGTCGAAAAGCATTGACTGGCTCAAACTTAATGTCTCACTTGCCAAGCGCTTCTTTGGTAAACAGGGAAGATGGGCTATTGCCATTGATCCCAGCTACATCAGCAAAGCTGGCAAGAAGACTCCACATATCGGTCGTTTTTGGTCGGGATGTGCACAGTCTGTTAAACATGGTCTCGAAATCATGGGTATTGTCCTCATTTATATTGATGCCAAAGACTGCATGATGTTAAAAGCACACCAGTCGCTAAGTAATAAAGAACTGAGTCTTAGAAACAAGACTATGGTAGATTTCTATATCAGCGTCATTAAGCGTTACCGCAAGGAACTTCTCAAACTCTCAACCCTCATAGTTGCAGATGCTTACTTCTCTACAAGTACATTTGTTAATGGGATAAAGAAAGAAGGGTTCTCTTTGATAAGCCGCTTTCGTGACAATGCTTGTCTCTTTTATGTCTATGCTGGTCCACGTACTGGAAAACGTGGTCGCCCCAAGACCAAGGATGGCAAGATTGATATGAAGAATCTTGACCTCACTCGAATGGAGAAGATGGAGATGAAAGATATAGAAGGAACAGCTTATACTTTGATAGCCTATTCCAAGGCACTCAGGTGTAAAGTTAGACTTGTCATCTGGCAGATGCCGAATGGCAAGAAGAAACTATTCTTCTCTACAGACACCTCACTTTCGGGTGAAGAGGTACTTCTTTATTATAGAACCAGGTTCCAGATCGAATTTTGCTTTCGTGACGCCAAAGGCTATACTGGTCTTATGGACTGCCAGGCTCGCGATAAGTGGAAACTCGATTTTGCTTTCAATGCTTCGTTCACATCACTAAATGTTGCCAAGGTAACTATGAAGGAGATGGGAATGGAATATTCTATGTCTTCATTCAAGTCACTGATGACCAACATTTATCTGGTGAAACGAATTTTTAAAGCAAGCGGGTACACCCCGAACCGAACTTTAATTAGCAAGATTTTCAAAGATCTCTCGTGCTTACAGCGTACAGCTGCTTAGCACATTATTGAATTATTAACGAACTATTGGTATATAAAAACAACAAGATTTCGCACGACATCCTATCGCATTTTGAAGGCGATGAAGAAAGGTAACCATTGAAGACAAGTAAAGAAATAGTCTGCGAAGTTCTATACTTTATAAATAAAAGTTTTTGTGTAATAGTTGTTTAATGACTAAAAGCAGACTTTAGGGAGTGCACTGACTACAGTTTTTAAATTTACGTATGGAAACAGTTATGAAAAGTAGTAAAAAGTAAAACACACACAAATATTATAGTTGATTTGTAAGCAAAAATTTGCTTTTATCATTTTTTTTACTTACCTTTGCGCCCAAAGTAGTTCAAGAAGTGAGGAAAATACGCAGATAACTGGCGTAAACCGACCTAAATTAGAACGAATAGCTAAAGATATATTATGTAATGCAGACAGTAAAAGAAGAATCATATCAAGCGATATTTAGGAAGTACTACCCTCGAATGTTTTATTATGCTAAACGTATCGTAGGGGAGGATGCTGCCGATGATGTAGTTCAAGAAGCTTTTCTTGAATTGTGGAATCGTATGGATGCATTGGAGACGGATGTCCCGCAGATAGAATCATACCTCTATAAGACGATTTATTCTAGAGGATTGAATTACTTGAAGCGCTATAAGAAAGTCAATACTGCAGCCATTGAAGATATCAACGAAATGCGTATGTCGTGCTATTTCTCTTCGTTTGGAGATGGAGAACAGGACATGGAAAACATGGAGTTGAGAAGAAAAATCAATCAGGCTATAGGGGAACTTCCTGATAAATGCAGGGAAATATTCGTTTTGAGCTATCTCAATGATATGAAAAATAGTGAGATTGCTCTGATGATGAACGTATCCGTACGTACCGTTGAAGCTCATATTTATAAGGCTTTAAAGTCTCTTAGGGCTCGTTTGGGAATATTTTTTGTGTTTTTTGTACCTTTTTTATAGGTTATTGAGTAAGTGTTTTCTCAACAATTATTGTTGTGGTATTTAATTAGATTGTTAATTAATTAAGGATATTAAGCACGATTGTTATATGATAAATGAGGAATTAAAGGCGAGATTCTTGGCAGGTGAGTGCACGGAAGAGGAGCTCATCGCATTAAGGGATATATTAAAAAATTCTCCGGAGGAAAAACAAGAACTTTTCAAAGAAGAAAAGTTGAGCGATGAGTTCAAGGCGCAGTTCATGCCAAGGCCCCAACTGATGCTTGCTGAACAGAGAATGCAGGCTAAGATCAGGGAGATGAAGGCTGAACAGCAGGCTGAGCATCATGCGCATATAATAGGTATGTGGCGTCGGGCTGCTGCGATTGCTGTGGTCTGCGTATTGGGTGGATTGGCCTGGTTCTATCTCCAGCACAATCCGATTTCTAATATGCAGATGCAGGTGGTGATGGCCAGTGCCGACAATGATACGACGGTTACTTTACCTGATGGAACTAAGGTCTGGCTCAACAAACTTGCTTCCATCAAATATCCGAAAGAGTTTGATGGTTCCGACCGTAAGGTAGAGATAGACGGTGAAGGTTATTTTGAGGTGACCAAAAATCCGCACAAGCCTTTCATCGTAGAGAGCGATGTGATGAGTGTTAAGGTGCTCGGTACCGTTTTCAATTTCCATGTGGATAAGGCTCATCAGCAGGCTTCCGTCAGTTTGCTCGAAGGTAAGGTAAGGGTAGAAGGAAATCATGATGAGGGTATGATCGTCTTGAAACCAGGACAGAAGGCATGTGTGGATGCGCGCTTAGGTAGCATGACGGTTTCTGAAACCGATGTCTATAAGGATGCAATGTGGCATGAGCACAAGACTTCCTTCAATAATGCAAGCGTGAATGAAATTGCCAAGATGCTGGAGAATATCTACGATGTGCAGGTGGTTGTTGATCCTACCATCAACCAGGAGAATACTTACTCCGGTGTCATCAAAGAGAAGGAGACCATCGACTCGGTTCTCGATCTCTTGCAGAACACCCTGCCTATCCACTATCACGTGAAAGGCAGTAAGGTATTTATCACGAAGTAGTGAATCAGTAAGGTTTACACCTTAATTATATACTGTTATACGAGAAAAAGAGAGCACTTATTCAAAAAAATAATTTTTTGGGTAAGTGTTTTTTTGTTTTTTGCTGTTATATATTTGAAATTAATAACTTAAATGCTAAAAACAAGGATTATGACACATTGGTATCATTTACAAAAAACTAAAACCGCAGCTGCAGCCTTGGCTCTGATGTTGGTTTCCAGTTCCTGGACATCTGTAAAAGCCCAGATTTCGTTGAATGTTTCTCAGACCACTTTGGGAGCAGTCATCCAGAAAATCCAGAAACAGTCTAAATACCAGTTTACTTACGACGACAACTTGTCAAAGATGCAGGTGAATGCCGTTCAGGTGAAGAACGGTAAGGTAGAGGATGTTTTAAACAAGCTCTTGAAGAATAAGGGTGTATCTTATGTGATTAAGGATGGAATCATCTATCTGAAGAAAAAGGAAATTACTACAACTCCAAGCACCCAGCAACCAAGACAGAAACGTACATATAAGGGTACGCTTCTCGATGAAAACAAGGAACCTCTCATTGGCGCTACCATCCTCGTAAAAGGCACCAATCATCGTGCTGTAACTGATATGGATGGTAATTTTACCATCGAGACCGATGAACCTGCCCCTGTCTTGCAGTTTGCATATCTCGGATATAAGACGATGGATATGGCTGCAAAGGAAGGACATAACGTGAACGCACAGATGCTTCCTGACTCTCAGGCGTTGAAGGAAGTGGTGGTTACTGCCCTCGGTATCAAGCGTGAGAAGAAGATGTTGGGATATTCCGTACAGGATGTCAAGGCGGATGCTCTCAATACGACTGGCGACCCTTCTGTGACTGGTGCCCTCGACGGTAAGGTGGCTGGTCTGCAGATGAATACTTCCAGTACGGGTCTCGGTGGTTCTACCAAGATCACTATCCGTGGAAACTCTTCTCTTACTGATAATAACCAGCCTCTTTGGGTGGTAGATGGTGTTCCTTTTACCGACAACCAGAGTTCTGATGCTTCTGCTTATGGCGGATACGACCGTGGTGGCACTTCTCTGGACATCAACCCAGAGGATATCGAGTCTATCTCGGTACTCAAAGGTGCCAACGCTGCAGCCCTCTATGGTTCACGTGCAGGTAATGGTGTGATCTATGTTACAACCAAGAAGGGTAGTCATAAGCAGGGCTTCGGCATCACATACAACGGTAACTTTACTTGGAGTAAGGTGGCTGAAACAATCCCTATGCAGAAGCAGTACGGACAGGGCTCTCAGGGTGCTACGGTTTATAAAACTGATGAGGATGGCAACAAGACGCTTTCCAGCGAGTTGGCATTCGGTGCTCCGCTTGATGGCAGAATGGAACCTTCTTTTCTCGGTGAGAACATCGCTTACCGCTATTATGGCGATAAGTTGAAGGATTACTTCAATACAGGTTTCTCCCAGTTCCATACCGTAGCTCTCGGAAATTCTGATGAGAAAGGTCATTTCCGTCTCTCTTTAGGTTTCAACGACAATAAGGGTCTTTTCGATGGAGAGAAATTGGATAAGCTGATAGTTGACCTTAATGCAGGTAGAACTATCAATAAGTATCTTTCTACAGATAGCAAGATTTCTGTTTCTCGCATGAAAGCTGAGAACCGTCCGATGACTGGTCTCAATGGAGAGGTAGCCCAGTTGCTTCTCATTCCAGGCAACGTGCGTTTGCAGGATCTTCAGACTTATACAACTCAGGACCAATTGCATCGCAACTGGTTCGGACCAGATATGCAGTATGCCAACCCATACTATGTTCGTCATCGCTTCCAGAATAGCGATGAGCGTTGGCGTGCCTTCGGTTACTATGGTGCTAATGTCAACGTAACCGACTGGTTGAAGTTTAATGCTAAATATGCTTTCGATTATTATCGCACACGCATCCAGGCCACAGACTTGAGTTTGGGTAACTCTGCTGTGAGCATTCCGGGCAGACACTGGAGCGAGATCGTTACCGATGATAATATGAGCCGTTCGGAGGAAAACAACTTCGAGCACAATATCTCTTTCCTCTTCTTGGGTGACAATCAGGTGACCAAGGATTTGCGCTTGGGTTACAATCTGGGCGCCAACATCATGTACCAGAAGTACGAGTTGCTGAGTGCTGCTACCAAGAATATGTTGGAGAAGGATAATTGGATTTTCAATACAGGTTATCAGTTGACCAATGCCAGTGAGAATGGCCATGAGCGCTCTATGTACTCAGCCTTCGGTTCTTTGCAGTTGGCTTTCCGTGAGTATCTTTCATTGGATCTTACAGCCCGCAACGACTGGTCATCTACCTTGCCAAAGGACAACCGTTCTTTCTTCTATCCAAGTGCAAGTGTGAGCTATATCTTCAGCGATTTCATGCGCTCTATCAACCATTCGTTGCCAGCGTGGATGACTTTCGCCAAGACTCGTCTGTCTTTCGCTCAGGTAGGTAAGGACCCAAACCCATACAATCTCTACAACACCCGTTCTTATACCTATGAGAATGGCATCCGTGTGCCAATTCCACAGACCGTGAAGAAGAACAGCAACCTGAAACCAGAGATCAAGTCTTCCTTCGAGTGGGGTCTTGAGATGAAGTTCCTGGAGAACCGTTTGGGATTTGATTTCACCTATTATTATACCAAGACCAAGAACCAGGCTATGCTTGTAGATGCATCTGCTCCTTGGACACAGCAATGGGTGAATGCAGGTAAGATTACCAACAAGGGTATTGAGCTGATGCTTTACGGCACACCTGTCAAGACCAAGGACCTCAAGTTCGATCTCACCATGAATATTTCCAAGAATATCTCCCGTGTAGATGAACTGGCTAATGGCGTGGATCACATCTACTTTAATGGCGATGGCAACATGCCAGTCAAGGTAGGTGCGAAGGCAGGAGGTAAGTTGGGCGATATCTATGCCAATAACCTCATCAAGCGCGATGCGGATGGTCAGATGGTGATTGGCGAGAACGGTCTTCCAATGCCTGTTACCAGTAGTGATGCAGGCGGAAATTTGGAGCAGTATATCCTCGATCATCCTATCGGAAACATCGAGCCAAAGCTTCTCATGTCTGTTACTCCAAGTCTGAACTATAAGGGTGTAAGTCTCACTGCGATGTTTGATATGCGATTTGGCGGCGATATCGTGAGCGTATCAGAAGGTATGGCTACTGCTGTAGGAACTTCAGAGCGTTCGGCTTATCGTGGTGAGTACAAGGAGTTGAATGGTGTGAGCGACTACTATATGGTAGTTCCTGGTGTGACAGCCGACGGACAGGTGAATACCAAGGAGGTAAGTGCACAGTCTTACTATTCCAACATCGGTTTGTACAAGTCGCAGAAGGGTTATGCAGAGATGTTTATCCACAGTGCTTCCTATATCAAGTTGAAGGAACTCGCATTGGGTTACAGCCTCCCAAAGAGCGTGCTCAAGAAGACTCCTCTTACCAATGTGAAGTTGTCATTTGTGGCACGTAATCTCTGCTTCCTGCTGAAACATACACCAGGCAATCCTGATGGAGGTTATGATACTTCTATGTTCTCACAGGCCCTTGACTTTGCCGCAGTGCCATATACCCGCACCTTCGGTTTCTCAGTCAATGTAGGCTTCTAAATACTATCAACTACAACATAAACAGTTCAAGACAATGAAAAAGACGATTATATTCAAGACGATGCTTGTGTCCATGGCATTGGTAAGTTTATCTTCCTGCTATGACATGGATGAGATGAGCAAGAATCCATACGAATTGCCTGATAACACTACTGGCGGCGGTGAAGAGCAGCCTGGTGAAGAGGACAATACCAAGTATGCCGATATCAATATCGACTATAAGGTGAGCAAGGAAGACTCCTTGGCGTTGAAGAGTGAGTTGAGCTCTGCCAACTCTGTTTTCCGCAACTTCCTCTATGAGGGATTTTTCAATGACTATCAGATCACTACCAACTTGAGTCATGATATCTATGCAGGTTTCGTTGCCAATAACCAGCCTAAGCATGGTGGTACATCTCCTGATTATTCATATAAAGATGGATGGAGTGCTGCGCGCTGGAGACATTTCTATACCGACCGCAGCAGTGAGTATCGTACCTTGTTGCGTGCCTATAAGTTCAATGAAAATACCAACAAGTACAAGAACTTATTCTACGTCACACGTATCTACTATGCTTTCTTAGCGCTTGCCAACACCGATACTTATGGCGATATGCCTTTCAAGGAGTATGTACAGGCTAAGATTCCTGAGACCAACAATGTGGCTTATAATACTCAGGCAGAGGTTTACGATGCCATGTTCCGTATGTTGGAGCAGGCTGTTGATAGCATCAAGCCAAACGATGCAACTCAGATAGGTTACGCTACCGATGATATCTGCTATCATGGTGACTGGAACAAGTGGCTCCGCTTTGCCAATTCTTTGCGCCTTCGCATGGCTTTGCGTATTTCCAATGTAGATCCTGCCCGTGCTAAGGAGGAGGCTCAAAATGCTCTCAACAACCAGTATGGTCTGATGCAGAGCAATGAAGACAATATGCAGATTGTTCCTAAGTATGCTCCTGTAAGCCAGGGCGGTACAGATGACGGTGGTAACGAGCATCCTCTGGTGATGTGTAGTGTCTGCTACAATGGTGAGAGCGTAATGTCTAAAGATCTGGAGAACTTCTATCGCAATGCCAGTGAAGGTGGAGCAGAATATAAGATCAAGACAGGTAGAAATAACTATGTCACCAAGAAGATAGACCCACGTTGCTTGGTAAGCTGGTATCGCATCAAGATGACAGAGAGTACTTTGCAGGCTGGTGAAGATAGCCAGAGAGAAGACTTCGTAGGTTGTGAGCGTGGTGCTCAGGCTCCTGTCATAGACATGGGAACCTTGAATTATTCACTCACCCGTACTGCGCCTAAGAGTCTGGGCAAGAACTTGAATCCTAACTACTTCTTCAGTCGTGAGCGTGCTTACCTCCTCTTGGGCTATGCTGAGTCTGAGTTCCTGAAGGCAGAGGCTGTTTTGCGTGGATGGGCTGGCATGGAACTTACAGGTACCGTAGAGGATTACTATAAGTCTGGTATCAAGGCATCTATGGACTACTACGGCATTGCCAATGACAAGGCACAGGCTTACATCGATGGTGAGAAGGCCCTTACGGGTAAGGTGTTCGAGGGTAAGGGCAAGGAGAAGCAGCTTGAAGCAATCATCACCCAGAAGTGGATGGCTATCTTCCCTAATGGTAATGAGGGATGGGCTGAGTTCCGTCGCACCGACTATCCTGCTTTGGCAAATCAGTTGACCAACAATAGTGGAGGTGACGTGCCTATGGGTAAGAATATCAAGCGCATTCTCTATCCTTTCAGCGAGAATAACAACACTTACTTCACTTCTCATCCAGAACTCCAGAAGGTGAATACTCAGGGCACAAGACTCTGGTGGGATGTGGCTGATACCAATGACGCTGACGGCCATCGCCTGCAGCCAAACAATTTCAGATAATCATTCAGACTGTTGTCTATGAAAAGAAAATCAGTTTTGTTCATATTTGTATTCTTCACCTTGATAGCGCAAGCCGTCAGGGTGAATGTACAGAATGCGGTAGATTTCGTGCAGCCTCTCATGGGTTCCGATTCCGACCATGAACTTTCCACAGGCAATACTTATCCTGCCATCGCCATGCCTTGGGGCATGAATTTCTGGGTTCCACAGACAGGAAAGATGGGCGACGGATGGCAATATACCTATGCAGCTAAGAAGATAAGGGGGTTGAAGCAGACGCATCAACCGAGTCCCTGGATCAATGATTACGGTCAGTTTTCATTGATGCCTATCGTGGGTAAACCGGTATTTGATGAGGAGCAGCGTGCCAGCTGGTTCTCTCATAAGGCAGAGAAGGCTACACCTTATTATTATAGTGTCTATCTCGCCGACTATGATGTGACGGCAGAACTCTGTCCTACGGAACGTGCAGCCCTGATGTCCTTCACCTTTCCTCAGACCGATAGTGCTCATGTGGTAGTTGATGCTTTCGACAAGGGCAGCTTCATCAAGGTTTTCCCGAAGGAGCGAAAGGTGGTGGGCTTTTCTACCCGCAATAGTGGAGGTGTTCCTGAGAATTTCAGAAATTACTTCGTTATTGAGTTCGACCATGATTTTGAGGCTTTCGTCAATGTGAAGGATGGTCAATACCAGGGTATGGTTCAGGGCGGTTATCAGGAGACTTACCAGCAGGAAGGCAATCATGTGGGCACCATCATCTCCTTCAAGATTCGTCAGAGAGGCGAGAAGGTTGTGGCTCGTGTGGCTTCTTCCTTCATCAGTGAGTCACAGGCCTGGCAAAACCTTCAGGAATTGGGACAGGCAGATATGCAGCAGCTCTGTCAGCAGGGTAGAAACCGCTGGAATGAGGTACTCGGCAAGATAGAAGTGGAGGATGAGGACATTGACCATCTCCGTACTTTCTATAGCTGTCTCTACCGCTCCGTTCTCTTCCCTCGTGCTTTCTATGAGAAGAATGCAGCCGGTGAGGTGGTTCACTACAGTCCTTACAACGGAACCGTACAGAAGGGCTATATGTTTACCGATACCGGTTTCTGGGATACTTTCCGCTGCCTTTTTCCACTGCTCAATCTGATGTATCCTTCTGTGAATGAGAAAATTCAGGCGGGTCTTGCAAATACCTATCTCGAGAGCGGATTCCTGCCAGAGTGGGCGAGTCCGGGGCATCGCGGTTGCATGGTGGGCAACAACTCAGCCTCTGTGGTGGCCGATGCTTATCTTTCCGGTTTACGTGGTTATGATGCAGAGACCCTTTGGCAGGCTGTGGTTCATGGAGCCAATGCTGTTCATCCTGAAGTGAATTCTACCGGACGTCATGGTTTTGAGTACTACAATAAGTTGGGCTATGTGCCTTATGATGTGAAAATCAATGAAAGTGTGGCCCGTACCTTGGAATATGCCTATGATGACTGGTGCATCTACCAGTTTGGCAAGGCGCTCGGCAAGTCAAAGAAGGAACTGAAACCTTTTGCCAAACGAGCGATGAACTATGAGAAGGTGTTCGACAGGGAGAGTGGTCTGATGCGCGGAAGATTGCTGAATGGAAAATTCCAGTCTCCTTTCAATCCGCTCAAGTGGGGCGATGCCTTTACCGAGGGAAATGCCTGGCATTATACCTGGTCGGTATTCCACGATCCTGAAGGACTCATCCGTCTGATGGGCGGAAAGGAGAAGTTCAACCAGATGCTTGACTCGGTATTCCTTCTCCCTCCTGTTTTCGATAATAGCTATTACGGATTTACCATCCATGAAATCAGAGAGATGCAGGTGATGAACATGGGCAATTATGCACACGGCAACCAGCCTATCCAGCACGCCATCTATCTCTATGATTATAGCGGACAACCTTGGAAGTGCCAGTATTGGGTGCGACAGGTGATGGACCGCCTCTACACACCGACACCAGATGGTTATTGCGGCGATGAGGACAACGGTCAGACTTCAGCCTGGTATGTTTTCTCTGCGATGGGCTTCTATCCGGTTTGCCCTGGTTCAGGACAGTATGCATTGGGTACTCCTTACTTCAAGTCTATGAAACTCCATCTGGAGAACGGACTGCAGGTAAGCATACAGTCGGAAGGTGACGGATGCTATGTTGATGACATGCAGATGAACGGAAAGAAGTATGATCTTAATTATCTCGACCTGAATTCTCTGAGGCAGGGTGCGCAGATCTCTTTCCGCCTTTCTGAAAAACCGAATTTGCAGAGAGGTATTCTGGAGTCAGATGCGCCATACTCTTTCTCAAAATTCATGAAATAGTATCATTAAAATATATCTTAAATTCAGAAAATGAGAAGAAGATTCTTTCCTATATTATTATTGTTGGCTTGTGTGATAGGTGGAGACTATCCACAAGCCGCTTTTGCTCATGATAAAGCTCAGGCAACCTCCTGTCTGACCCAATTTGTCAATCCAAGAATCGGAACGGGCGGTCATGGTCATGTATTCCTCGGTGCCAACGTACCTTTCGGTTATATCCAGCTGGGACCTACTGAGCATACCCGTGGTTGGGACTGGTGTTCCGGTTATCATCAGTCAGACTCCATTCTCATCGGCTTTGGTCATCAGCACCTCAGCGGAACGGGTATCGGAGAATTAGGCGATGTTGCTTTCCTCCCGGTGACAGATGCTCATCAGAAGAAAGTGCTCTTCCATCATGCCAATGAGAATGTTCGCCCGGGCTATTATGCGGTGAAATTGCAGCAGCCGAATGTATGGGTGGAACTTACCGCCACCAAGCGTGCTGGTTTCCATCGCTATACCTTTGGGGCAGACGTGAAGAAGGCACAGTTGGTACTCGACCTTTTTCAGGGTATCGGATGGGATAAACCTACCGATTATGCGCTGGATGAGGTGAAGGAAACTGCAGTGGCTGGTCATCGCTTCTCTACAGGATGGGCGAAGGACCAGAAGAATTTCTTCGTGGCTGAGTTCTCTCAACCGGTTCAAGTACAACCGCTCGATAGTGGACGCTGGCTGGTTCAGGTGGCAGATGCCACCCGCCCTCTGATGATCAAGGTTGGTCTCTCTGCAGTCAGCATTGCCAATGCCCGACAGAATCTGCAAACAGAGATTCCTGACTGGAATTTTCATCAGGTAGTGGCGCAGGCTGACGAGGCATGGAATCGGGAATTGGCTAAGGTGAAGGTGGAAACTTCAGATTCCATTGCCCGCCGCATTTTCTATACAGCCATGTATCATTCGATGACCGCTCCATCCGTATTCTCTGATGTCAACGGAGAATATCGCGGTGCCGACGGTAAGGTGCATCAGGGTGATTTCACCAATTATACCACCCTTTCTCTCTGGGATACTTATCGTGCAGCCCATCCGCTGATGACGCTCATCCACAAGGAAATGCTCCCAGACGTGGCAAGTACCTTTATCAACATCTATCGCCAGCAGGGTAAGCTCCCAGTATGGCATCTGATGGGCAATGAGACCGACTGCATGGTGGGCAATCCGGGCATCCCGGTGCTTGCCGACCTGGTGCTCAAAGGATATGTCAAGGATAAGGAGGGAGCCTATGAGGCCATGAAACAGTCGGCATTGCGTGAAGACAGAGGCCTCGGTCTTCTCAAGAAATATGGTTACCTGCCTTATGACAAGGATCCGGAAATGGAGACTGTGGCTAAGGGACTGGAATATGCGCTGGCTGATGACTGCGTGGCGAAAGTGGCCCGACTCTTAGGCAAGAAGGCGGATGCGAAGTATTTCGCAGAACGTGCCCAGAGTTATCGTAAATATTTCGACCCGAAGACCGGTTTTATGCGTGGCATCGGTACCGACGGCAAGTTCCGCGAACCGTTTAATCCTTTCTCAGCCGTTCATCGTCAGGATGATTATACCGAGGGAAATGCCTGGCAATATACCTGGCTCGTTCCGCATGATGTGCATGGACTGGTGAAGCTCTTCGGTAATGAACAGAAATTTGTGACCAAGCTCGACTCCCTTTTCATCGTAACGGGCAATATGGGCGATAATGCCTCTCCTGATATTTCTGGTCTCATCGGACAGTATGCCCACGGTAATGAACCGAGTCATCAGGTACTCTATATGTATAATTATGTAGGTCAGCCTTGGAAGGCAGCCCGTCTTATTCGCCAGACCATGAATGAGATGTATAAGGATGATTTCGACGGTTTGAGTGGAAACGAGGATGTGGGTCAGATGTCAGCCTGGTATATTCTCTCTGCGATGGGACTCTATCAGGTAGAACCTGCAGGCGGCAAGTATATCATCGGCAGTCCGATCATGGACAAGGCTACCATCAGCTTAGGCGACGGCAAGAACTTCTCCATTATCTGCAAGAACAACAGTTCGGAAAATATCTACGTGCAGTCTGCCAAACTCAACGGTAAAACCTATACCAAGTCGTATATCATGTACCAGGATATGATGAAGGGAGGAACCCTCGAACTCCAGATGGGCAATCAGCCATCCAAGTGGGGAACCCGTGGTGCAGATAGACCTTAAAAGAAATCACAATTAAAATCGAAACATAAATAAACCCAGACAATGAGAAAAACAATATTTGCAATAGCCCTGATGTCGGCAATGTCGGCGATGGCACAAAAGCATGCTGAGGTAGATGTTCATGCCCGCTACACTAAGGTGGTAACACCTGTCAATGGCAAGTATGAGTCCAAGCGTCCGCCTGTAGCTGAGCGTCTCTTTACTTCAGAGGCAGTGGAGAAGAAAATCAAGGAAGTACAGAAACTCCTCAAGAAGAATCCGAAACTCGCCTGGATGTTCGCCAACTGTTATCCGAACACGCTGGAAAGTACGGTGCATTATCGCCAGTTGGCTAATGGCGATGACGATACCTTCGTCTATACAGGTGATATTTCAGCCATGTGGCTCCGCGATTCAGGTGCTCAGGTTTGGCCATATGTAGCCCTTGCCAACAAGGATGAGAAATTGAAGAAGATGCTGCGTGGTGTCATCCTGCGCCAGTTGAAGTGCATCAATATCGACCGTTATGCCAATGCCTATAATGACGGACCTACCGGAGCAGGTTGGCAGAAGGATGATACCGAGATGAAGGCAGAGGTTTTCGAGCGCAAGTATGAGATAGACTCTTTCTGTTATCCTATCCGCCTCGCTTACGAGTACTGGAAGGTAACAGGCGATGACTCCATCTTCGGAGAAGACTGGATGCAGGCTATCGGAAATATCCTCAAGACCTTCCATGAGCAGCAGCGCAAGGAAACAGCCAAGGCTTACCACTTTACCCGCATGACCGATCGTGCCTTCGATACCGTGGGCTGGGATGGTTTCGGAGCTCCTGTCAAGCCAGTTGGTCTCATTGCTTCCCTGTTCCGCCCTTCAGACGATGCCACGATTCTTCCGTTCCTGATTCCTTCCAATTTCATGGCGGTTTCTGCGATGAATAAGGCGGCTGAAATCCTGAAGCATGTGGCAGAGAAATCAGAGACTGAGCAGAAGAATAAGGCACTCGGGATTGCACAGGATTGTTCTGCCTTGGCAGCCGAAGTAAAGGATGCCCTGCAGAAATATGCAGTCTATGATCATCCTAAATATGGCAAGATTTATGCGTATGAGGTAGATGGTTTCGGCAACCGTCTTCTGATGGATGATGCCAATGTTCCATCGCTTTTAGGTATGGGCTATTTGGGTGATGTTGAGATGAATGATCCGATTTATCAGAACACCCGCCGTTTCGTATGGAGCGAGGACAATCCTTGTTTCTTCCGTGGTAAGGCAGGCGAGGGTATCGGCGGTCCTCACATTGGTTATGATATGCCTTGGCCGATGTCTATCATGATGAAGTGCTTCACAGCCCAGAATGATGATGAGATTCGCTGGTGTATGAAGACCCTCCTGAATACCGATGCAGGGATGGGATTCATCCATGAATCTTTCCATAAGGATGATGCTTCGAAATACACCCGTGCCTGGTTTGCATGGCAGAACACCCTCTTCGGAGAGTTGGTCATCAAGCTCATCAATGATGGTAAGGTAGATTTGCTCAACAGTCTCTAATTGATTTCCAAAAAAGTCACTAATTGATTTTTCTAAAAAGTAACGACAATGAAAGAAATTAAAATCATAGGTTCTGCTCTTCCCAACATTCCTTGGGAAGACAGACCAGAAAGCAGCAGCGTGCCGCTCTGGCGCTATTCTCAGAACCCTATTATCAAGCGTAATCAGCTACCCGACTCCAATAGTATCTTCAATAGTGCAGTAGTTAAGTTTAAGGATGGTTTTGCAGGTGTATTCAGATGTGATGACAAGAATCGTCGTATGACTCTTCATGCCGGTTTCAGCAAGGATGCCGTACATTGGGACATTGATGAGGACACCATCCATTTCGAGTGTGATGATCCTGAGGTAGGAGAGTGGGTTTATGGTTACGACCCTCGTGTGTGCAAAATAGGCGAAAAGTATTATGTCACCTGGTGCAATGGTTATCATGGACCAACGATTGGTGTGGCATGGACAGAGGATTTCAAGACCTTTCATCAGTTGGAGAATGCTTTCTTGCCTTACAACCGCAATGGTGTGATGTTTCCTCGCAAAATCAATGGCAAGTTTGCCATGCTGAGTCGTCCGAGTGATACTGGTCATACTGCCTTCGGTGACATCTTCTATAGCGAGTCACCTGATTTGGAGTATTGGGGGCATCATCGTCATGTGATGGCTCCTGCAGCTTTCGAGGAGAGTGCTTGGCAGTGCATGAAGATTGGTGCTGGCCCGGTGCCTATCGAGACTTCCGAGGGTTGGTTGCTGCTTTATCATGGTGTGCTCCATTCCTGCAATGGATATGTTTATGCTTTTGGTGCAGCCTTGCTCGATTTGGATGAACCGTGGAAAGTATTGGGCCGTTCAGGTCAGTATTTGATTACTCCTCAGGAGCTCTACGAGTGTGTAGGAGATGTACCTAATGTCTGCTTCCCATGCGCATCTCTCTGTGATGCAGAGACGGGTCGCATTGCAGTATATTATGGTTGTGCAGATACCGTTACCGGATTAGCCTTCGGTTATGTACCGGAAATCATCGACTTCATCCGCCGTACCAATATTATCAAGTAGAATCTTCAGAAAACATATTGATTTTTTTATGAAAAACGGTGTATTTCATAAAAAGCAGATTTATCAATAAGGCTATAAATTGATGTTAGGTTAAGATGTATTATTTATCTAAAAAAAGTTGTTTTTAGGTTTCAATACTGCGTTAAATTAACATTTAATCGTCTGTAAATCAATAACTTACATTAAGAAATTCTTATGAAAACTTAACTATAAAAAGTTGGTCAAGTCGCTGATTTTCAGTAACTTTGCAAATCACGACAAACGCAAAATTATATGAATACAGGACTTGACCAATATATGGATATCTTTAAAGATGCAGTTGAAGATTCGGCTGCAAAGTTAACAAAAAGTTTCGAGAAAATACTCATCGAGGTGATAATTTTGTTCATGGTAATACCAAGAAAGATAAATTTCACCCAAATGGGGAGGTATGGCTCGCATGTTGAGCAAACCTATCGCAACGCATTCGGCTTAAAAAAGTCGAAAAGCATTGACTGGCTCAAACTTAATGTCTCACTTGCCAAGCGCTTCTTTGGTAAACAGGGAAGATGGGCTATTGCCATTGATCCCAGCTACATCAGCAAAGCTGGCAAGAAGACTCCACATATCGGTCGTTTTTGGTCGGGATGTGCACAGTCTGTTAAACATGGTCTCGAAATCATGGGTATTGGCCTCATTGATATTGATGCCAAAGACTGCATGATGTTAAAAGCACACCAGTCGCTAAGTAATAAAGAACTGAGTCTTAGAAACAAGACTATGGTAGATTTCTATATCGGCGTCATTAAGCGTTACCGCAAGGAACTTCTCAAACTCTCAACCCTCATAGTTGCAGATGCTTACTTCTCTACAAGTACATTTGTTAATGGGATAAAGAAAGAAGGGTTCTCTTTGATAAGCCGCTTTCGTGACGCCAAAGGCTATACTGGTCTTATGGACTGCCAGGCTCGCGATAAGTGGAAACTCGATTTTGCTTTCAATGCTTCGTTCACATCACTAAATGTTGCCAAGGTAACTATGAAGGAGATGGGAATGGAATATTCTATGTCTTCATTCAAGTCACTGATGACCAACATTTATCTGGTGAAACGAATTTTTAAAGCAAGCGGGTACACCCCGAACCGAACTTTAATTAGCAAGATTTTCAAAGATCTCTCGTGCTTACAGCGTACAGCTGCTTAGTACATTATTGAATTATTAACGAACTATTGAGGTTTAGTTTAGGTTTATTAAAACCGCTATAGTTTTGCGTGAGCATAGCTATAGCGGTATTTTTTTGAATAAAAAAATAAAAAAATGCATTTTGACTAAGTATTTTGGTTTTTATTCTTGTTATAAGTGCAGAAAACAGCTAAAAACGAGGAAAAATTCTCAAAAACGGCGAGATACTCAAAAGCAGAAAATAAATTATTAACTATACAATATTAACTTAAACCTTTAAAGTATGAGACTAAATCGACTTTTTAGCGTTGCAATGCTCTCCATTATATTTGGAGGTACAGCAAGTGCTCAACAGCCTTATGGTGGTTGCTGGCATCCGGAACACGTCAAGAACTGGTCCCCAGAAACTGACAAGAATGCCAAGTTCAACCGTTCTAAGGTGCCATTGGCAAAACGTTTCAAGGAGCCTACCTTGATGAAAGCCAATAAAAACCAGTTCTATGAGGGACAGGTATGTAATGCAACCATTCTTTTCCCTACATGTAGTTCTTGCCCATCTCAGGGTGCTAACAACTTCTTGGGATACCAGCCAACTTACTGGCAGTATATGGATAAACTCGTTTATTGGGCAGGTTCTGCCAGCGAGGGTATTATTATTCCTCCACCAGCACCATCTACAGATGCTGCTCACCAGAGTGGTGTGAAATCTCTCGGTCAGATATTCTTCCCTCCTTATGCTTTCGGAGGAAACCAGGCTTGGGTTCGTGAAATGCTTACCAAGGAGAATGGCTCTTACATCTTTGCCAAGAAATTGTATGAAATCGCTAAGTATATGGGCTTCGATGGTTGGTTTATCAACCAGGAGTCTGGTGGCTCTACTCTCTCAGAATGGGCTGGTTTCATCAAAGAGTTTAATGCACTCGCTGATGCAGACGGCAATAGCCACATGGAAATCCAGTGGTACGATGCATCTGGTTCACCAAGTCCAACCATTCTGAAGTCACATAAGAATACTTCTCAGTTCTTGGAGTATGGAGCTAATGGCGATTATCGTGATCAGGCAAGCCAGCTGGGCTGTACAAAGGAAGAGACTTTCTCTAAGATCTATGCAGGTATCCAGGTGGTAAATAGTGGTCATACCGGATTCAGTTATTACCTCAACAGATCTATGCCAACGACCGGCCACGTAGGTTCTATTGACTTGTTCTGCCCAGAGGAGCGTATCTGGAAGGATAATGTAAAGAACCTTCTTGGTAGTGATGATACAGGTCCAAGCGCATATGCTGCTATTCAGAAAACCTTTAAAAATGAAGAGCAGATGTGGGTAAATCAGGAAGGTGACCCAACAGTCACATCTACCACATCTTGGCCAGGAATTTCCAACCGTGTATTGGAGCGTTCTACTATCACTAATATGCCTTTCGTTAGCTCATTCTGCGTAGGTGTAGGTAAGCACCGCTTCGTAGAGGGTAAGAAAGAAGGTACACAAGACTGGTATCATAGTGGTGTACAGAGCATCATGCCTACATGGCGCTGGTGGATTGAGAACAAGGGAAACTTGTCTGCTTCTATCAACTGGGATGATGCTTATAACTATGGTTCAAGCATGGAGGTGAGCGGTAGCTTGACAACAGGTGATCACCTCATGCGTCTCTACAAGACTATGATTCCTGTAACAGCAGGTGGTACTCTCCGTCTCGTTTACAAGACTACAACTCCTGGTACACTTGAGATGAAGTTGGCTACAGAGAGTTCTACAACTCCTGACGTGACTCTGACCGATGCTACCGTGACAGAGAAGAATGGCTGGACCATCGCCGACTATGACTTGGCTTCACTCAATGGCAAGACCATCTATATGATTGCCCTCAACATGAAGGGTGAGACTGAGGTTCCTTACTATCAGCTGAAACTCGGTGAACTCGCTGTGTTGCCAGCAGCTTATGCTCCTGCAAGCGTTACTGTTGAGAACCTTGCATCTACAACTACTCTCGGTGCAGAAAAGAGTGATGTTCGTTTGACATGGGATTATACCTATAACGACGACTTCGATCACTTCGATATCTATAAGAAGTATGAAAATGGCGAGCGCACTTTGGTAGGTCAGACTCGTGGCGAGGCTTTCTATGTTCCTACATTCGTTCGTAATGGCGTAGATAATTTCCTCGAGATGGAAGTTGTTCCTGTAATGAAGGATATGAAGCAGCAGCCTGCTAAGAGCATCAAACTCGACTATCCTAAGGGTACTGCTCCTGTAGTTACCTTCTCTTTGGGTAAGAGCTACCTCGAAGTAGGTGAAACTACATCTATCACAGCTAAGGGTACTGGTAAACCTACTGCTTGGGAGTGGATTTTGCCAGAGGGCTTGGAGTTCAAGCCAGGTACTCCTACTAATGAGGAGACTATCTTCGTAGTAGCTAAGAAGCCTGGTAAGATGAAAGTTACTGTAAAGGTTACTAACGTTGTTGGTACTTCTGAAACCACTAAGCAAGTTATCGACGTTATTGCTAAAGAAGACGCTGCAACTGTTTTCAATGTAGTAAAAGACAAGAAAGTGGTTGGCTTCTCTAACTCTACCAACTATACAGAGACACCTTGGAAGATTATCGATGGTGTAACTTATCCATACGATACCAGTGATAAGTGGTGTACATTGCAGAGCGACCGTTGGGCTATCTTCGATTGCCAGAGCGCATATCGTATCTATGGTTTCCGTATCTATGATGGTAACTCTGGTCCTGAGAGTGGTGTTGACCAGATCAACAACTATAAGATTCAGCTGTCTAACGACGGTGAGACCTGGACAACAGTGGTTGATGCTGAAAATCGTGTAAGCGAGAGCATCAAGACCGACTACATTCCTCCTTTCAAGGCACGTTATGTGAAGTTGATTCCTGAGGCTAACGGTACTCTCCGTATTTGGGAGTTTGAGGTATATGGTTCTGAGGACAACAATATGTCTATTTCGGTTCCTTCTTCTGAGATGAAGATGAACGCTGGTGAGACACAGAACATCGTATTAACTTACGACTTGAATGGTGATCCAAGAGATCCTAAATTCTCTTGCCGCGTGAAGTCAACTGCTGGTTTGAAGGTTGGTACTATCACAGAGGACCAGGCTAACTGCACATTCACTATCCCTGTAACAGCAGTTATGAAGATGGGTGTTGAGCAACTCACTATCACAGTAGATAATGGTGGTACATACAAGGAGCGTGTTGTGAATATTAACATCGACTCTAATACACAGCCTAACATCTTGACAGGTGCTACTGCTGAGGTTCGTCACTATCAGGGTGATGGTGGATTCGGTGTTACTTTCGACAAGTACGATATCCCTGGCTTGACAGATGGTGACAAGGCTACTGAGACTCTTGAAGTAATCCAGGATCCTTCTACTCATAAAGATGACACATGGGCTATCTTTACAGCTCCAGATGGCAAGTCTTGGAATCTCTCTAAGGTTGCTATCCACATCCCTAACAACAACAAGGGTACAAATGATAACGATGAAGCAGGTATCGTAAACAAGGAGATCAGCATCGCTGTAGGTAACGATATCAATAACTTGAAGCGCGTGAAGACATTCACAGACCTGGGGGAGGTTTCTGAGTTGGAGTACATCTTGCCAGACTTCGAGGAGACTAAGTATATCGCAGTGATCTGTAACTTGAATCCATACTTCTATCCTTCTTTGGCAGAGGTTGAGGCTTACGAGCAGTTTGCTGCTACTGGCATCGAGAACATCGAGAACCGTCCATCAGCAAGTGCTGTAAATGGTATCTACACTATCAATGGTATGAAGATCAACACCTTGCAGAAGGGTATCAACATCATCAAGATGGCTGATGGTACAACAAGAAAGGTTGTTATCAAGTAAACAATAATTTTCAATGAAAATCAAAGGGATATGGAATAAATCATAGCTCTTTGATTTTCTTTTTATATCTTTTTATCAATACTGCGTTAAATTAATATTTAATCGTCTGTAAATCAATAACTTATATTAAGAAATTCTTATGAAAACTTAACTATAAAAAGTTGGTCAAGTCGCTGATTTTCAGTAACTTTGCAAATCACGACAAACGCAAAATTATATGAATACAGGACTTGACCAATATATGGATATCTTTAAAGATGCAGTTGAAGATTCGGCTGCAAAGTTAACAAAAAGTTTCGAGAAAATACTCATCGAGGTGATAATTTTGTTCATGGTAATACCAAGAAAGATAAATTTCACCCAAATGGGGAGGTATGGCTCGCATGTTGAGCAAACCTATCGCAACGCATTCGGCTTAAAAAAGTCGAAAAGCATTGACTGGCTCAAACTTAATGTCTCACTTGCCAAGCGCTTCTTTGGTAAACAGGGAAGATGGGCTATTGCCATTGATCCCAGCTACATCAGCAAAGCTGGCAAGAAGACTCCACATATCGGTCGTTTTTGGTCGGGATGTGCACAGTCTGTTAAACATGGTCTCGAAATCATGGGTATTGGCCTCATTGATATTGATGCCAAAGACTGCATGATGTTAAAAGCACACCAGTCGCTAAGTAATAAAGAACTGAGTCTTAGAAACAAGACTATGGTAGATTTCTATATCAGCGTCATTAAGCGTTACCGCAAGGAACTTCTTAAACTCTCAACCCTCATAGTTGCAGATGCTTACTTCTCTACAAGTACATTTGTTAATGGGATAAAGAAAGAAGGGTTCTCTTTGATAAGCCGCTTTCGTGACAATGCTTGTCTCTT
This sequence comes from Segatella copri, assembly GCF_019249795.2. Taxonomy (NCBI): domain Bacteria; kingdom Pseudomonadati; phylum Bacteroidota; class Bacteroidia; order Bacteroidales; family Prevotellaceae; genus Segatella; species Segatella copri. The sequence continues at coordinate 363,049 of NZ_CP156892.1, read as the reverse complement.
TTATGTCTATGCTGGTCCACGTACTGGAAAACGTGGTCGCCCAAAGACCAAGGATGGCAAGATTGATATGAAGAATCTTGACCTCACTCGAATGGAGAAGATGGAGATGAAAGATATAGAAGGAACAGCTTATACTTTGATAGCCTATTCCAAGGCACTCAGGTGTAAAGTTAGACTTGTCATCTGGCAGATGCCGAATGGCAAGAAGAAACTATTCTTCTCTACAGACACCTCACTTTCGGGTGAAGAAGTACTTCTTTATTATAGAACCAGGTTCCAGATCGAATTTTGCTTTCGTGACGCCAAAGGCTATACTGGTCTTATGGACTGCCAGGCTCGCGATAAGTGGAAACTCGATTTTGCTTTCAATGCTTCGTTCACATCACTAAATGTTGCCAAGGTAACTATGAAGGAGATGGGAATGAAATATTCTATGTCTTCATTCAAGTCACTGATGACCAACATTTATCTGGTGAAACGAATTTTTAAAGCAAGCGGGTACACCCCGAACCGAACTTTAATTAGCAAGATTTTCAAAGATCTCTCGTGCTTACAGCGTATAGCTGCTTAGCACATTATTGAATTATTAACGAACTATTGTTTTATCAATACTGCGTTAAATTAACATTTAATCGTCTATAAATCAATAACTTATATTAAGAAATGCTTATGAAAACTTAACTATAAAAAGTTGGTCAAGTCACTGGTTTTCAGTAACTTTGCAAATCACGACAAACGCAAAATTATATAAATACAGGACTTGACCAATATATGGATATCTTTAAAGATGCAGTTGAAGATTCGGCTGCAAAGTTAACAAAAAGTTTCGAGAAAATACTCATCGAGGTGATAATTTTGTTCATGGTAATACCAAGAAAGATAAATTTCACCCAAATGGGGAGGTATGGCTCGCATGTTGAGCAAACCTATCGCAACGCATTCGGCTTAAAAAAGTCGAAAAGCATTGACTGGCTCAAACTTAATGTCTCACTTGCCAAGCGCTTCTTTGGTAAACAGGGAAGATGGGCTATTGCCATTGATCCCAGCTACATCAGCAAAGCTGGCAAGAAGACTCCACATATCGGTCGTTTTTGGTCGGGATGTGCACAGTCTGTTAAACATGGTCTCGAAATCATGGGTATTGGCCTCATTGATATTGATGCCAAAGACTGCATGATGTTAAAAGCACACCAGTCGCTAAGTAATAAAGAACTGAGTCTTAGAAGCAAGACTATGGTAGATTTCTATATCGGCGTCATTAAGCGTTACCGCAAGGAACTTCTCAAACTCTCAACCCTCATAGTTGCAGATGCTTACTTCTCTACAAGTACATTTGTTAATGGGATAAAGAAAGAAGGGTTCTCTTTGATAAGCCGCTTTCGTGACAATGCTTGTCTCTTTTATGTCTATGCTGGTCCACGTACTGGAAAACGTGGTCGCCCCAAGACCAAGGATGGCAAGATTGATATGAAGAATCTTGACCTCACTCGAATGGAGAAGATGGAGATGAAAGATATAGAAGGAACAGCTTATACTTTGATAGCCTGTTCCAAGGCACTCAGCTGTAAAGTTAGACTTGTCATCTGGCAGATGCCGAATGGCAAGAAGAAACTATTCTTCTCTACAGACCCCTCACTTTCGGGTGAAGAAGTACTTCTTTATTATAGAACCAGGTTCCAGATCGAATTTTGCTTTCGTGACGCCAAAGGCTATACTGGTCTTATGGACTGCCAGGCTCGCGATAAGTGGAAACTCGATTTTGCTTTCAATGCTTCGTTCACATCACTAAATGTTGCCAAGGTAACTATGAAGGAGATGGGAATGAAATATTCTATGTCTTCATTCAAGTCACTGATGACCAACATTTATCTGGTGAAACGAATTTTTAAAGCAAGCGGGTACACCCCGAACCGAACTTTAATTAGCAAGATTTTCAAAGATCTCTCGTGCTTACAGCGTATAGCTGCTTAGCACATTATTGAATTATTAACGAACTATTGAAGTATGGAATACAATATAAAATCTTTAGTGATTGGCTTGGATTTGGGTGGAACCAATTCCGTTTTCGGCATCGTTGATGGGGACGGAGAAATAATAGCTACAACCTCAATCAAGACTCAGGCATTCCAATGCGTGGACCAATACGTAGAGGAATCGGTAAAAGCTGTGATGCAGATAGTAGAACAGGTAGGTGGCATGGAGAAAATTCGTGCCATGGGCATTGGCGCGCCTTGTGGTAACTATTACAAGGGAACCATTGAAAACGCAGCAAATCTGGTATGGGCTAAGGGTATTGTACCGCTGGCTGACATGTTTGCAGAGAAACTGGGCATTCCGGTTGCTATTACCAATGATGCAAATGCGGCAGCTATGGGAGAAATGAAATATGGTGCTGCGGTTGGCATGAAAAACTTCGTAGAACTTACTTTAGGAACTGGCGTAGGTTCTGGTATCGTGGCTAACGGGCAACTGATTTATGGTTGCGACGGATTTGCCGGTGAGTTGGGACACATGATTGTGGAGACTGATGGTAGACCATGTGGCTGTGGCAGAAAGGGCTGTCTGGAAACCTACTGCTCGGCTACAGGTGTGGTCCGTACTACCCTCGCCATGCTCGAAGCATCAACCGGGGCAACAGAACTGAGAAACATCCCTGAAGAAGAAATAACATCTTATGCAGTTTATAAGGCAGCCATGGCAGGAGATACACTGGCACAGGAAGTGTTCAGGCAGACCGGAAGAAGAATCGGCAAGGCCTGTGCAGAAATAGCTACCTTCCTGAGTCCGGAGGCTTTCATCTTCTTTGGAGGATTGGCACAGGCGGGCGAATTACTCATGAAACCGATGAAAGAAGCTTACGACAAGAATGTCTTGAGCTTGTATAAGAATAAAGCCAAATTTTTGACTAGTGGCCTAGAAGGGGCTACCGCCGCCATTCTAGGAGCATCGGCTATAGGATGGAATATCTAAATACCGACACTTTCCATCTGTTCTTTAAAACATTTATTTTACTAAAAAAGATTTATCTATGCGTGTTATTATCGAAAAAGATTATGAGAAGCTGTCAAAGTGGGCAGCTGATCATGTAGTTGAAACAATTAACAGATTTCAACCAACTGCTGAACGTCCTTTTGTTCTGGGTTTGCCAACCGGTTCTTCACCTCAGGGCATGTATGCCAATCTGGTAAAGGCGGTAAAAGAAGGCAAGGTTTCGTTCAAGCATGTCATCACCTTCAATATGGATGAATATGTAGGTTTGCCGGAATCTCATCCTGAGAGCTATCACTCTTTCATGGCTGCCAATCTCTTCAATCATATCGACTGCCCTAAGGAGAATATTCATATTCTCAATGGCAATGCCGAGAATCTGGAAGAGGAGTGCCGTCATTATGAGCAGATGATAGAAGAAGCGGGTGGCATCGACCTCTTTATCGGTGGTATCGGTCCTGATGGGCATATCGCTTTCAACGAGCCATTCTCTTCTCTTACCTCCCGCACCCGAGTAAAGACGCTCACTACAGACACCAAGATTGCCAACTCCCGTTTCTTCGATAATGATCCTGAGAAGGTACCTAGTCTGGCTCTGACCGTAGGTGTGGGTACCGTGATGGCTGCCCGAGAGGTAATGATTCTCTGCAACGGTCATAACAAGGCGCGCGCCCTGCAGGCTGCCATCGAAGGTCCTGTTACCCAGGCTTGGACCATCAGCGCACTGCAAACTCACCCATGTGGCATCATCGTTTGCGACGACGCAGCTACCGACGAATTGAAAGTTAGTACTTATCGCTACTTCAAAGACATAGAAAAAAAACAATCTTTAAAAAACGTGTGTTATGCGACTCAATTTAAGTTCTCAAATCGTACTTAACAAAGTTCCTGTCGAGTATTACAAACCAAAAACAACAGTAGAATACTCTGAAATCTCCCGCATGGAGAAGATTCATACCGACATCTTTGCCTCTTCACAAGAAGGCGCAAAGCATATCGCCGACTGCATCGAGAAGGAAATCCTGGCTGCACAGCAGGAAGGCAAATTCTATGTGATGGCGCTGGGTGCCGGTTCTTCTCTCTATTCTGTATACGATGAACTCGTTCGCCGTTACAACGAGAAGATTCTGAGCTTCCGCAATGTTGTTGTATTCAATGCATACGAATATTATCCGCTTCAGAAGGACAGTTCCCTCCGTACCATCAACCAGTTGAAGGAGCGTTTCCTTGATCATGTGGATGTGGCTGAGCAGAACATCTTTACACTGGATGGCTTTGTGGCACAGGATGCCGTACAGGACAGTTGCCGTCTTTATGAGCAGCGTATCAAGACCTTTGGCGGTCTCGATGTAGCCCTCCTAGGTGTAGGCCGTTCGGGTAATATTGCTGCCAACGAGCCAGGTTCGGGCATCCAGTCGATGACCCGTATCATCCTCATCGGCAATACCTCTCGCGAAGAGATGGAGAACAGTGAGCAGACCAAGGAAACCATTCCTCCATATTCGCTCACCATGGGTATCGCTACCTTACTCTCAGCCAAGAGCATCTATCTGACAGCCTGGGGCGAAGAGAAGGCAGAGATTATGCAGAAGGTGGTGGAGAACTCTATAACAGATACCCTGCCGGCATCATTCCTTCAGACTCATCCGAATGCTCATGTTGTCATCGACCTGGGTGCAGCTCACCATCTGACGCGCATCGAGCATCCATGGCTCGTAACTTCATGCCAGTGGAGTGACAAACTGGTGCGTTCGGCACTGGTATGGCTCTGCCAGAAACTCGGTAAGCCTATCCTGAAGTTGACCAATAAGGATTATAATGAAAACGGACTGAGTGAACTTCTGGCTCTCTATGGCTCTGCCTACAATGCCAATATCAAGATTTTCAATGACTTGCAGCATACCATTACCGGATGGCCAGGTGGTAAGCCGAATGCCGATGATACCTATCGCCCGGAGCGTGCAACTCCATTCCCTAAGAAGGTTATCGTATTCTCTCCACACCCAGACGATGATGTTATCTCTATGGGAGGAACCATCCGCCGACTGGTACAGCAGAACCACGATGTGCATGTAGCTTACGAAACATCAGGAAACATTGCTGTGGGTGATGAGGAAGTAACAAGATTCATGCACTTTATCAATGGTTTCAACCAGCTTTTTGCAGACTCAAAAGACAGCATCATCTCTAATAAATATAAGGAAATCAAGACCTTCTTTGCCAAGAAGAAGGAGAGTGACTTCGATACGAGAGATATCCTGACCATCAAGGGATTGATTCGCCGTGGTGAGGCTCGTACCGCTTGTACTTATAATGAAATTCCGCTTGACCATGTCCACTTCCTCGACCTGCCATTCTATGAGAGCGGCAAGATAGAAAAGTTGCCAATGACCGAGAAGGATGTAGAGATAGTGAGAGCTCTGTTGCAGAAGGTGCAGCCGCATCAGATTTATGTAGCCGGCGACCTTGCTGACCCTCACGGAACCCACAAGAAGTGTACTGATGCCGTTCTGGCAGCTATCGACGAAGAGAAGAAAGCAGGTGCAGAGTGGTTGAAGGACTGTCGCATCTGGATGTATCGCGGTGCCTGGGCAGAATGGGAGATTGAGAATATCGAAATGTGTGTTCCATTGAGCCCTGAGGAGTTGCGGGCAAAGCGTAACTCTATCCTCAAGCATCAGTCGCAGATGGAGAGTGCTCCTTTCTTGGGTAATGATGAGCGCCTGTTCTGGCAGAGAGCCGAAGACCGTAACCGTGCTACTGCATCGCTCTACGACCAGTTGGGTCTGGCATGCTATGAGGCCATGGAGGCTTTCGTGGAGTACAAACCATTGTAATACCTTATTAATATATTTAAATCATGGCAAAGTTCAATCGTTTATTAGGCTCGTTTGTAGCCTGTGCGGCGATGCTGGGTGGTATCTCTACTCAGGCATCTGCTGCCGATATTAATATTATCCCGATACCGGTGAAGACTCAGGTACAGAAAGGGGAGTTCGTATTGCCACAGAAGGTGGTAATCGCTTACCAGACGGCTGAAGGCAGAAATATCGCCCAGTACATGGCAGACAAACTGAAGGCTTCTACAGGTTATGAGGTAACGGTAGGTGGAAAGAAGGGGAATATCTCTATACAGATTTCTCCTTCGCTGAAAATTGCCGAGGAAGGTTATCGCCTTACCGTAACCGCCAAGGGGGTTGTTGTCAAGGCGAAGACCGCCAAGGGCGCCTTCTACGGTATGCAGAGTTTCATGCAGTTACTCCCTGCCCAGATAGAGAGCGCAACCCGGGTGGATGGGGTGAAATGGGTAGCACAATGCTGTGATATCCAGGATGCTCCACGCTTCGGCTACCGTGGATTCCATCTTGATCCATGCCGTCATTTCATTACTGTACAGAATGTGAAGAAGCAGATTGACCTGATGGCTTCTCTCAAGGTCAATACGATGCATTTCCATCTGACGGAAGATCAGGGCTGGCGTATTGAAATCAAGAAATATCCTAAACTGACTTCTATCGGCGGTTATCGCAAGGAAGGCGATGGCTCTATCTATGGAGGTTTTTATACACAGGAGGAGATTAAGGATATCGTGGATTATGCTACCAAGCGCTATATGACGGTGATTCCTGAGGTGGATCTTCCTGGACACATGATGGCGGCTATTGCTGCTTATCCGGAATTGTCCTGCAAGGGAGAGCAATGGACTCCAAGAATGGTTTGGGGTATCGAGGACATCGTGATGTGTCCTGGTAAGGAATTGATGTTCCATTTCCTGGATGATATTTTCAAGGAGATGGTGCCGCTCTTCCCTGGTAAATATTTCCATATAGGTGGCGACGAGTGCCCGAAAAACAGTTGGAAAACCTGCCCTACTTGTCAGAAGCGTATTGTTGACGAGCATCTTCAGGGCGATGGCAAGCACTCTGCAGAGGAAAGACTGCAGAGCTATGTCATCAAGCGTGTAGAAAAGATGCTGGAGAAGTATGGTAAGAAAATCATCGGATGGGATGAAATTCTGGAAGGTGGATTGAGTGAGAATGCTACCGTCATGTCTTGGCGAGGTATTGATGGAGGTATCGAAGCTGCTAAGCAAGGGCATGATGTTATCATGACTCCTGGTTCTGGTGGTCTTTACCTTGACCATTATCAGGGCGACAGTAAGATAGAACCAATCACGATTCCAAGCAGTCCTGTCTATCTGGCCAAAACCTATAGTTTCGACCCTGTTCCTGATGTAATCCGCAAGGCTGGACTTGATAAGCATATTTTGGGTGTGCAATGCAACAACTGGTCTGAATATATGTATTCCAATGCCAAGATGGAGTATATGATGTATCCTCGTGCCCTGGCTCTCTCTGAGGTAGCCTGGTCGCCATTGAGTCGTAAGAACTTTACGGATTTCTGCAAGCGAGTGGATGCTAACCTCGTAAGACTTGATGAACGTTGTATCAAATATCATCTTCCTCTGCCGGAGCAGCCATACGGATCCTGCGATAAAGTGGTGATTACCAAGGATACTACAGTAACCTTTATCACTTCCCGCACGATGAAGATGGTCTATACGCTGGATGGTACGAAACCTACTCCAGAGTCTCTGGTCTATACTGCTCCTATCCCTGTAAACCGTGATTGTATCATCAATATTGCTACGGTTTTGCCTTCTGGTAAGATGAGTCGCATCAGAACCATCCAGGTGGAGAAACAGAATTATGCTCCTTCCGTTGAGGTGAAAGATGTAAAGCCGGGTTTGGAGATGAAGCGCATCAAGGGGTATTATCATCATGTGAATGACTTAGAATGGACGGATGGCGTCTGGGAAAATTCTGTTATCCGCAGCTTTGGCGAAATGAAATTGAAGCAGGTTGACGATGCTCGCACTCTGCGTGGAGAGAATGGTTATGCTGCTATTGCCGAAGGATATGTGATGGTGCCTGAGGATGGTGTATATTATGTTTCTTCCCGCGCCGACCAGGTTTGGATTGACAGTAAGTTGCTTATCGACAACTCCAGCGAAGTGAAGAGTATTTCCCATCGTGACAACTGCGTAGCTTTGGCTAAGGGGCTACATCCTATCAAGTATGTCTTCATAGCCAACATTACTGGTGGCTGGCCTTCTTGGTGGAACGGACTCAACCTGCAGATGCGCAAGGATAATTCCAAGGAATTTGCGGATGTAGAAGATAGTCAACTGTTCCATTAAATATATATAATAAGGTAAAACCTGTTTTTAAATCATAAATATTCATGAATATGAGCAAAAGAAATTTCATGTTTCTTGCCCTACTGGGTGCCATGGTTCTTAATGGGCATGGCGAAGTAAGGGCGCAAGATGCCAGCAGATGGCATAATGTAGATGTCAATCAGCAGAATCGTGCTCCTCGCCGTGCTGCGTTCTTTGCTTTCGAAAATCAGGATAAGGCTCAGGCTTTCGAGAAGAAAAATTCAGCCAACTACCTTTCGATGGAAGGCACTTGGAAATTTAATTTCGTCAAGGACTACAACAAGCGTCCTGCCAATTTCTTTGCTGCCAACTATGATGATTCTCAATGGAAGGATTTTCCTGTACCGGGCTTGTTTGAACTGAATGGCTATGGCGACGCTACCTATAAGAATGTCGGTTATGCCTGGGCTACCCAGTTTAATCCAAATCCTCCTTATATCAACGAACTCAATAACTATACGGGTTCCTATCGCCGCACCTTTGACCTGCCTAAGGACTGGAAGGGCAAGGATGTGTATTTCCATGTCGGTTCTGCTACCAGCAATTTGAGTCTCTGGGTGAATGGCAAGTATGTGGGATATAGCGAAGACAGCAAGGTGGCTGCAGAGTTTAATATCTCCAAATATCTGAAACCAGGCAAGAACCTCATTGCCATGCAGGTGATGCGCTGGTGTGATGGTTCTTATTTTGAGGATCAGGACTTCTGGCGTTTAACGGGAATCGCCCGTGAGGTATATCTCTATGCCCGTCCGAAAGTTCATGCAGCCGATATCCGTCTGGATGCCGGTTTGGAAAATCAATACCGGGATGGTGTTCTGAACTATCAGGTAGCCTTGAAGGGTGGTAAGACTGATGTTACTCTCAATTTGTGCGACAAGGATGGCAAGAAGATTGCTGAGGCTTCTGGTGTACAGGGTACTATTAAGGTGCCTGGGGTGAAGGCATGGACTGCAGAAACACCTTATTTATATAAGGCATTCATTACTTTGAAAAATAAGCAGGGTGTATCGGAGGTTATTCCTCAAAAGATAGGTTTCCGCAATGTGGAAATCAAGAATGCACAACTTCTGGTCAATGGCAAGCCTGTCCTGATCAAGGGTGCTAACCGTCATGAAATAGATCCTGATGGTGGCTATGTGGTCAGCGTGGAGCGCATGATTCAGGATATTAAGATTATGAAGCAGTTGAATATCAACGCTGTTCGTACCTGTCATTATCCTGATGATCCTCGCTGGTATGACCTCTGTGATGAATATGGTATCTATGTGACTGCCGAGGCAAACCTTGAATCTCATGGTATGGGATATGATGAGAAATCTCTCGCCAAGTTCCCTGAATACCTCCAGACTCATATCGAGCGTAATGAGGGTAATGTGAAGACTTTCATCAACCATCCTTCCATCATCGTATGGAGTTTGGGTAATGAGTGTGGCTATGGCATCAATTTCGAGAAGACCTATGACTGGGTGAAGGCCTATGATCAGACTCGTCCTGTGCAGTATGAGCGTGGTGGATATGACAGTAAGACCGATATTCATTGCCCGATGTATATCGACTATGAGGAGAGTGAGAAATATTGCAAGAGTGATGGCGTAAAACCTTATATCCAATGTGAGTATGCTCATGCTATGGGTAACTCAGAGGGCGGTTTCAAGGAGTACTGGGATTTGATTCGCAAATATCCTAAGTATCAGGGTGGATACATCTGGGACTTTGTAGATCAGGGTCTGCGTGACAAGAGTCCTGTTACCGGTAAGGAAATTTTTACCTATGGTGGCGACTATGGACGTTATCCTGCCAGCGACTACAACTTCAATTGCAATGGTATCATTGCTCCAGACCGCCGTTTGAATCCGCATGCCTACGAAATCCAGTATTGGCATCAGAATGTATGGCTCAAGGATCTGGATGCCGTGAATGGTGCTTTCAATATCTATAATGAGAATTTCTTTAAGAATATTGACGACCTGCACCTTACTGCAACTATCTATGCCAATGGTGTGAAGTTATCTACTGTTGAGATTCCTGAGACTAAGGGTATTGCTCCTCAGACAACTAAAATGGTGAAGAGTGATGCTTTGAAGTATGCTATTGCTGAAGCAGAGTCTGAACATGGTAAGGAGGAAATTACAGTCAATTTTGCCTTTGCCAGCGATGGTACAGAACCATTGGTAGAGAAGGGACAGGTGATGGCCCGCCAGCAGTTTGTCATCAATGAATATCAGTTTGATAAGGTAGATACTCCTATTGCAGCGACTTCTACTAAGATTTCTGGTAAGAAAGGGAAACTCCAAAATAACAGTAGCATCGAGGTAGAGGAAACCAATAGCTATGTGAAGGTTTCTGCCAAGAGAATGTCGGTTACCATAGGCAAGAAGACGGGTATGATTGATTATCTTGACGTAGATGGCGAACCTATCTTGAAATTCCGCGAGAGCATGAAGCCTGAATTCTGGCGTGCTCCTACTGATAATGATTATGGTGCTTCTTTGCAGAAGGAGTTGAAGGTTTGGAAAAATCCTGTAATGAACTTGAAGTCATTTGATAAGAGTGAGATGAAGGATAGTATTGTCCTGACGGCTACCTTTGAAATGCCTGAGGTGAAGGCTGAGTTGATACTTCGTTATTGCATCAATGCGGAAGGTGAGGTTTCTGTTACCGAGAAGATGACCACGGATAAAGCGGCTAAGGTAGCTGACTTGTTCCGATATGGTATAGTATTGGATTTGCCTGCATCATTCTCTAAGTTGGAATATTATGGCCGTGGTCCGGAGGAGAATTATATCGACCGTCATTCTTCTACCTTTATTGGCAAATATGAGTCGGATGTAAAGGATGAGTATTATCCTTATGTTCGTCCTCAGGAGAGTGGCAACCATACAGATATCCGTTATTTCTCTATTTTCAATCCTGCATCAGGTAAGGGTATTACTTTCGAGGGTTATGCTCCGATGGAGTGCAGTGCCATTCCTTATTCTATTGAGGATTTGGATTCTGGTGATGAAAAGGAGCATGCTTGGGGACAGCATAGCGGTGATTTGGTTGACAAGGGCTTGACACAGGTACATATCCAGCAACGCCAGTACGGTTTAGGTTGCATCGACAGTTGGATGACAAAGCCTATGGAGAAATACCGCATGCACTATGGCGACCGCGAATTCCGCTTCGTCATCAAGGCAAAGTAGTTTTAACATGAAGAATTCTTTTTTTGTACGTGAATAGGGTTAGATTGTGCGGTGCTTTCCTGCAGATTTGCAGGCGGCACCGCTTTTCTGTTTCTGTGCGTTTTGTACATGCTTATCCTCATTCGTATTCATGCAAACTGCTTCTTCATCAATTTTGTTTATTGAGGCAGAACCTTCCTGATGGATAGATTTCTCAAAATATTCATAGTATAGAACTCTAAGGTATAAAAAGAGTCTCCCTGTCAGAAATGGATAGCAAAACAAAGTCCATTTAAAGCTTTCTCCTATTAACAATACTGCGTTAAATTAATATTTAATCGTCTGTAAATCAATAACTTATATTAAGAAATTCTTATGAAAACTTAACTATAAAAAGTTGGTCAAGTCGCTGATTTTCAGTAACTTTGCAAATCACGACAAACGCAAAATTATATGAATACAGGACTTGACCAATATATGGATATCTTTAAAGATGCAGTTGAAGATTCGGCTGCAAAGTTAACAAAAAGTTTCGAGAAAATACTCATCGAGGTGATAATTTTGTTCATGGTAATACCAAGAAAGATAAATTTCACCCAAATGGGGAGGTATGGCTCGCATGTTGAGCAAACCTATCGCAACGCATTCGGCTTAAAAAAGTCGAAAAGCATTGACTGGCTCAAACTTAATGTCTCACTTGCCAAGCGCTTCTTTGGTAAACAGGGAAGATGGGCTATTGCCATTGATCCCAGCTACATCAGCAAAGCTGGCAAGAAGACTCCACATATCGGTCGTTTTTGGTCGGGATGTGCACAGTCTGTTAAACATGGTCTCGAAATCATGGGTATTGGCCTCATTGATATTGATGCCAAAGACTGCATGATGTTAAAAGCACACCAGTCGCTAAGTAATAAAGAACTGAGTCTTAGAAACAAGACTATGGTAGATTTCTATATCAGCGTCATTAAGCGTTACCGCAAGGAACTTCTTAAACTCTCAACCCTCATAGTTGCAGATGCTTACTTCTCTACAAGTACATTTGTTAATGGGATAAAGAAAGAAGGGTTCTCTTTGATAAGCCGCTTTCGTGACAATGCTTGTCTCTTTTATGTCTATGCTGGTCCACGTACTGGAAAACGTGGTCGCCCAAAGACCAAGGATGGCAAGATTGATATGAAGAATCTTGACCTCACTCGAATGGAGAAGATGGAGATGAAAGATATAGAAGGAACAGCTTATACTTTGATAGCCTATTCCAAGGCACTCAGGTGTAAAGTTAGACTTGTCATCTGGCAGATGCCGAATGGCAAGAAGAAACTATTCTTCTCTACAGACACCTCACTTTCGGGTGAAGAAGTACTTCTTTATTATAGAACCAGGTTCCAGATCGAATTTTGCTTTCGTGACGCCAAAGGCTATACTGGTCTTATGGACTGCCAGGCTCGCGATAAGTGGAAACTCGATTTTGCTTTCAATGCTTCGTTCACATCACTAAATGTTGCCAAGGTAACTATGAAGGAGATGGGAATGGAATATTCTATGTCTTCATTCAAGTCACTGATGACCAATATTTATCTGGTGAAACGAATTTTTAAAGCAAGTGGGTACACCCCGAACCGAACTTTAATTAGCAAGATTTTCAAAGATCTCTCGTGCTTACAGCGTATAGCTGCTTAGCACATTATTGAATTATTAACGAACTATTGAGTATATAAACTTAAAATAAAACGATTATGAAGAAATTCTTTACTCTTATTGTAGCCGTAGCTTTGGCTGCTAGTGTTAATGCTTAGGGAACTTATGCTGTGCAGGTAGGTGACAAGGTAAATGCTGGTGATAAGATTACGTCAGTAAAAAATGTCACTTTGACTTATATGGAGAATGCTGGTACTGCTTTTGCAGATGGTAAGGCTACCGATAATTGGGCTGATGGTGATTTTACTGCTTACGTATGTGGTAAGAACAATGGTAAGTTGGTGAAAGGAGCTGCGCCAACTGGATGTGTTTATAAGTTCGAGACTGCAAATGCAGGAACTTTAACTGTAGCTATACAGATGGGAGCAACTAAAGGTTTCCATATTTTGGATGCTGATTTTGCTGAGGTGACTCCTGGTTCTTATAATTTGCCAAGCGCAAAGGATGGTGAATCTCAGAAATTCACACTGAACGAGAAAAATGAAAATATTATTGCCGCAAAGTCTAATGGTATAGTAACCTTCAACGTTGCTGCTGGTGGTACATACTATGTGCTTGCTGCAGGTACTAAAATGGGCTTCTTTGGCTTTAAGTATACGATAGGCACTAGCACTGGCATCTCTTCAGTAAACGCTGCTGCAGCCAAGAAGAATGGTAAGACCTATAATATGGCTGGTCAGGAGGTTTCTTCTTCTGCCAAGGGCTTGATTATCAAGAACGGTAAGAAGTATGTAAAGTAACAGATTGTATATACATATAAAACAAAAGGGCATTCCCAAACATGGGGATGCCCTTTTTGTTTTATAAGAAGTTTTATTCCTTTATTACCTTATCCACTACGGTCTTTCCGTTCTGAAACAGCATCTTGCGGATGTTGATGCCTTTTTGAGGAGCAGAAAGGAGGGTGCCGTTGAGGCTGTAATACTTTACTTCGGCTAATTCACTGGGATTGGAGGTGATGATCTGCGAGATGCCTGTAGGTTTCTTCCATGCAGGATAGTATTCATCTACCTTGTTCTCTGCATCAGCATTGCCCTGCTTCATGATGTCCTCAACCAGAGAATTGGCGTAAACCTCAAGGTTGGTGTAGTACTCCTTGCTGTCAAGCGAGTAGGTGAGGGCATCTGTGGCGTCGTTTGGATCCAGACCATTGGCTGTCTCCCATGCATCAGGAATGCCGTCCTTATCGGTGTCGAAGTCGGCAGGGCGAGAAGCGGTGCCGAAGTTTGCCTCGGTGTAGCCGTTTACATCTGATACCTTGTCGATGATGCCAGGTGATTTGGTAATACTTCCCTTGTACTTGGCAGTACCTGTCTTTGCCTCTTCCATGTAGCGCGCATCAATCTCATCGCGGTAGAGTGAGGCTCCGCTGTATGCCAGTACTTTACTGAATGCTTCGGCAGCAGAGTGGGTGGTAACTTCTCCTGTTGGAGCAGCAGCGTCCATCTTGATCTTGACACAAGAAACACCACTGATGGTTTGGTGGGCTACGGCATCTCCGTAGAAATTCTTTTTGTCAGCAGAATATTCCTCGCCATTATAAGTATAGGTTCCATCATCGTATATCACACCCTTCCAGTCCTTGTTCTTGGTAACAGAACCCTTGGTGTTTTCGGTGGTGTTTCCGTTGATGAAGTAACGGCTGGTCATGCCGTAGAACTCAGGATGATTCTTGTCAGAATTTCCACTTGTTGATACGGTTACTTGCGTGATACGGTCCTGGTTTCCACGTTCCTTGCCGGAGCTTACGCTTACCTTGAGGCCGTTCAGGGTTGTACTTTTTAAACTGTGGCTTGGTCCAGCCTTGTAGTAATTGTTCACGATGTTGATCTGTCCGCCGCCCGGCCCTCCGTAGCAGGTACCCTGTGCGTTATACATCACGCAGTTGCGGAAGTCTACGTTTTCTGCCTGCACGGTGTTCTTCCACTGATATGTATCGTAATCCTTGTTGCTGGTGTAGCCTGTCCATCCGTATCTTGCGCCATTGAAACGGGGACCGCGGTTCGTGAGATGGCCTACGAAGTTGTGGTGGAAGCTGGCGAGCTTACCGCCCCAGATGCCTCCGTAACCATGTGCTCCCTTAGAGTGGCCCGGATTGGTGAGACTTTCGGCAACGGTACACCACTGCATGGTGAAATTGTTGTTGTCGTAGAATGAAGCCACCTCATCGATACTCCAGCTGAAGGAACAGTGGTCGAAGATGATGCCGGTCTTGTTGCGCTGCCAGGTAGCATCCGCACCGTCATTGATATCCTTCTCCTCTCCGCGGCGTATGCGGAGGAAACGGATGATGTTGTTGTTGCCCGGTTGAACGGTGTAATATCTGAGGGTGATGCCCGGAGATGGGGCAGTCTGTCCGAGGATGGTGATGTTGTCACCTATCTTGAGCTCAGACTTCAGGGCGATGACGCCAGCCACATCGAAGACGATGATTCTCTTTCCCGTTTTGACAGCCTCTCTGAAAGAACCTGTTCCGCTGTCATTGAGATTGGTTACGTGTACTACTTTTCCACCTCTTCCGCCGGTTACATATCTTCCGTGACCTTCTGCGCCCGGAAAGGCTGGAGTTTGTGCCAAAGCAGCAGCACTCATGAGTGCTGCTGCCATTGTTGTGAATATTTTCTTTTCCATCGGTGAGAATTCAATTAATAGTTTTAAATTCAGTTTACAGTTTAGAGTTAATAGTTTATAGGGCAATCTTGCTATACGGTGAAGTCGCTGTAAACTGTAAACTATAAACTAAGTTTTACTTATTCAGTCCCTGCATTTCCATTTCCAGACTAGCCCAGATGAAAGGACCTACGCCCTTGGCATCATTGTCGCGGATTGGTTCGCTCATGTAATAGTCGAAGCTGCCGTCGCGCTTGAAGTTTGGCTTCTTGACGTATGGACCAGGGCCAGGACCGAGTCCGCTGACAGCACAGCAGCGGGTAAGGCTGATGGTCTTGTCAGGATTTACCTGGATGAAGTTGTTCAGGATTCCCTCATAAGCCTTGATACCTGCTTCCTGATATTCCTTGCCGAGGTATCCCTTGCGGTAACCCTTGAGGAGAACATAGGCAAACATGCTTGAAGCGGTGCTCTCGAGGTAGTTGCGAGGATCCTTTACGTCCATCACGTCGTACCATACGCCCGTCTTCTTATCCTGGTATTTCACCACGCTCTTCATGGCCTTATTTAATAAGGTGATGATTTCGCCGCGGCGAGCATAATCTTCAGGCATGGCATCGAGGCATTCGGTCATTGCCATGACGTACCATCCGAGGGCTCTTGCCCAAGTATGTTGGCTCTTTCCGTCTTCCTTGTTTGCCCAGAACTGGCTGTGGGTCTCGTCCCATGCATGTTTCCAGAGCTGAGTCTTCTCATCGTAGGTACGCAGGTCGGTCTTCACAATCTGGTCTACCGCATCGTCGAGAATCTTCTTCGCCTTCTTTGGCTTGAGGTTCTGTACAGCGTAGTTGCAGTAGAAAGGCAGACCCATGAAGATGCCGTCGAGCCATACCTGGTTGGCGTAAATAGCCTTGTGCCAGTAAACGCCTTCCTTGGTGCGAGGCTGGTTCTGCAGCTGCTTGAAGAGCGTCTTCAGCGCCAGTTCGCTGCTCTTGCTAGGGAAGAGGTTGTGCATGCGGAGGATGAACTTCGCTGTGCGCACATTGTCGAGGTTGAAATCCTCATATTTGTAGCCTGTGATGTTTCCCTTTTCGTCAATCATCTTGGCTGGATATTCTTTCAGGTAGTTGATGATTGCCTCGTTGTTGGCTTCGGCATCAGCTCCCTTGAAGGTGCTCTTTCCGCCTTTGTAATGGAGGTAGGTGTCGAGCATACCTTCCATCTCAATGCCCATTACGTAGCTCCACTTTGGCTTCTTGCTGAAGTCGAGCAGGTAAGACTGAGGCACGCGCTGCATCTCGCTGTGGGTGAGCCACTCTGAGTAGGTCTGGTAAGGACGGTCTTCCTTGTTGAGAACCAGTGAACCATTGATGATGAGGTTGTCGAACTTCACGTTTCTTGTCTTGCCGGTAACCTTGGTAGGCTGCTTGATGACACCGTCGAACTTACAGTTTTTTACATGGATGTCGTATACGTTTTCTACCTTGTTTCCACCGATGATGAGCACACCGTAGTTGCTCTTCTGGCAGGTAACATCTTCCATGCTCACGTTGCGCACGGTAGGTTCAAATCCGCGGTAGCAAGCCTCTCTTGGCTCATAGTCGAGGTTGATTTTGAGTACGGCTTCCTTACACTGTCCTACGGTAACCTTGCGCATGTGGATGTTCTGGATGAGTCCGCCGCGGCAGTTGTTGGTCTTGATGCGGAGGATGCGCTCCAGATGAGGAGAGTCCATCTCGCAGTTCTCGGCGTATACATTCTCGCATCCGCCTGAAATCTCAGAACCGATGACTACGCCACCGTGTCCGTCTTCCATGCGACAGTTGCGGATGATGATATTCTTAGATGGCTTGTTCCAGAGACGACCGTCGTTGTTTCGTCCGCTCTTGATGGCGATGCAGTCGTCGCCGGTGTGGAAGATACAGTTCTGAATGAGTACATTCTCGCATGCTTCAGGGTCGCATCCGTCTCCGTTAGGTCCTTCGTTCCAAACGGTTACGCCGTCTACCGTGATGTCCTTGCAGAGCAGAGGGTGCATCACCCAGAAAGGCGAGTTGATCATCTTTACGTCCTTGATGAGAATGCGCTCAGAGCGTACGAAGTTGACGAGCTGAGGGCGGAGACCCTGTCCCATACCGAACTTGCGCTCATCGAAAGGCACACCGTCTTCTGCCATTTTCTGCAGTCTGGCGCGGGAGCCCATCTTCTGGTGTTCCTTGGTTACGCCCTCCTTGTATCCGAAGTAAGGATTGCCGTTCCACTGCCACCATGTATCATTGTTGCCGCCTCCGTCGATGGTACCTTTACCGGTAATGGCGATGTCGGAAACCTTGTAGGCGTAGATGCATGGAGAGTAGTTCCAGCATGCCAATCCTTCCCATGCGGTGCGAACCAGCGGATAGAGTTTTGGCTCAAAGGCAAACTGCAGTACGGCACCTTCTTCGAGGTTCAGTTCTACGAAGCTCTTCATCTCAATGGCTCCTGTGCGCCAGGTACCCTTCGGTATGACGATGGTACCGCCACCTTTCTTAGAGACGAGGGCGATGAGTTTGTTGATTGCCTTCTGGTTCTGTGCAGCCGAAGCGTTCTGCTTGGCTCCATAGGCAGAAATTACATACTTCTTGGTTGCCTGCTTGATATTAGGCAACTGTATGCTCTGTTCAATGCGCTGATATTCAGCATCGTTCCATCCGTCGGCCCAAGCGCAGGCTGGGATGAGAAGCAGAGCAACGAGTAAGGTCTTAAAGAATTTCTTCATTGTCTTTGTTCTAGTTTTATGATTATTTGTATTTATTTATTTGTATGAATCTGTTTATTCGTTTGTTTGGGTTTGATGTTTAACACATCGGTGCAAAGTTACGAATTTTATTTGGAAAACAGGTACTGGTAATGTTAAAATTAAATGTTTTTGCAAAAAAGTTTGGTGTTTTCAAAATAAATTGTTATCTTTGCAACGATATTTAACATTATTAACGCAATAAATACTGGGTAGCCTATTGGATAGACATTTACTTAATAAATAAGATTAAGAAAATGAGAAAACTCAATAATATGACAGACGAAGAGTTGGCCCTGGCTTATGTCGGGGGCGACAACAGAGCCTTTGACCTGTTGCTTTCACGCAACGAGGTGAAACTGTTCTCTTACATCCTTTTCGTGGTTCACGATGAGGATCTGGCGAATGATATCTTCCAGGAGACATTCGTAAAGGCTATCAGTCGTTTGCATGCTGGCCAGTATTCCTGTTCTGGCAAATTTATTTCGTGGTTAATGCGTATAGCGCATAATGTCATCATCGATGGTTATCGCAGTCAGTGTGTATTCCGCATGGTTGAACAGGGGAACGACAATGATCTTTCCTGTCTGCGAGGCGAAGATTTTCAGGCAGACTGTGCTGAGCAGGAGATGGTACGCAAACAGGTGCTCCGTGATGTGAAGAAACTGGTAGACTTTCTGCCGGCTCCACAACGCGAGGTGGTTTATATGCGTTATTATCAGCAGATGTCTTTCAAGGATATAGCCGAGTGTACCAATGTGAGCATCAATACGAGTCTAGGAAGAATGCGTTATGCGCTCCTTAACCTCCGCAAGATGGCTAAGGAGCACAATATCTATCTGAATCTTGATTAGAGGAGTTCTTTCAGGGCATGGATGGTAGCATAAGGGTCTGTGCTCTTGAACACATAACTTCCGCTTACCAGCACGTCTACTCCGGCTTTCACCAGTCTTGGAGCAGTTTCTGCCTGCACGCCGCCATCTACCTCGATGAGTGCCTGGCTTCCGCTCTCTTTGATGAGCTGGCGCAGACGGCCTATCTTCTTGATGGTGTTCTCGATGAATTTCTGTCCGCCGAAGCCTGGGTTAACGCTCATCAAAAGTACCATGTCTACATCGCAGATGATGTCTTCTAGTACACATACCGGGGTAGAAGGGTTGAGGGTAACTCCTGCCTTCATGCCTGCTGCATGAATCTGCTGGATGGTGCGGTGCAGATGGGTGCAGGCCTCGTAGTGCACGTTCATCAGCATGGCACCGAGCTTGGCAGTCTGCTCAATGTAATTTTCCGGGTGCTGTATCATAAAGTGAACATCGAGGGGCTTGGTGCACACCTTGCTCACGGCTTCTATCACAGGGAAGCCGAACGAGATGTTGGGCACGAAGACACCATCCATCACATCGAGGTGGAGCCAGTCGGCCTCACTCTTGTTAATCATCTCTATATCACTCTTCAGGTCAATGAAGTTGGCTGAGAGCAATGAAGGGGATACCATTGTTTTCATCTTTCTTCTTCTTCTAGTTAGGATAGCACACCTTTAGCTTCCCATTTTGCACCATGGTATGATAGGAGTAGGCTATCTGCTTGATGAAGTAGATGGTCTGAGCCGAAGGTCTCATTTTCTTTGGTGTAAATACTTGCTTCATAGGCGTGAATCTTTTTATTTGAATAATACTTCTTGTTATTTGTTTTTAGAACGGGCATGTCTTGAGGATGAGTTACCTGTTCTCTAAATAAATAACGGCGTATTGGGAAATTTATTACATTCAGGCGAAATATTTTTTCTTTTTCTTTCTCCCTATATATAATAAGGTATAGTGGAGAAAACGTGAGACGAAAGTGGAGAAAAAGGGGCGCTGGATGATAAAATAGTGTTAAATCTTAAAATTTCTCGACAAAAAGTTTGTAGTTTAAAAGAAAAACTGTACTTTTGCGGTAGAAATGAAGAACGAAGGAGAATCTTTTCGTTAAAAAGAAAGAAACGCCTCGTTTTTGGTAGTAACAAACAATTAAAAGAAAAGCAATATGAATACATTCGTATCTACATCATGGTGGTGGCGTAACTCAAGATTCCAGAAGTCGTGAGTCGAGACGCTGTATGTGGATGTGAACAACATAATATACTAGGGGTCTGCCGTAACTTACGACAGGCCCCTTTTCTTTTACAACGAAAAATAAAAACAAAAAATATAGGAGATATTAACTATGGAAATGAAGGACATTTTGAACAGAATGTTGAACCATGAGGAACTTTCCCGTGAGGAAACCCGAGACATCATTGTAGGAATCACCAAGAGTGATTTTCCTGAGGAACAGATTACAGCCCTGCTCACCGGTTTGCAGATGAGAGGCGTAACGGTAGATGAACTGCTCGGTTTCCGTGACGGAATTCTTGCCACAGGCGTGCCAGCCATCCTGGATTGCGACCGCTACATTGACGTGGTGGGAACCGGTGGCGACCGCAAGAACACCTTTAACATTTCTACTACTTCCTGCTTCGTCATTGCGGGTGCGGGTTACAAGGTGGCAAAGCACGGCAACTATGCGGCTACTTCGGTGAGCGGTGCCAGCAACATCATCAAGAACCACGGTGTCCAGTTTACCGATGATATAGACAAGCTGAACCGCAGCATCAACGAGGCAGGCATCGTTTATCTTCATGCCCAGCTCTTCGCCAAGGCAATGAAGTTTGTAGGTCCTATCCGCAAGGCTTTGCAGTTTCCTACCGTGTTCAACCTGTTAGGTCCTCTTGTTAATCCTAGTCAGCCTAAGTGCCAGTTGCTGGGTGTAGCCAATCTCGACCAGATGCGCCTTTACAATCAGGTTTACCAGAAACTAGGCATTGATTTCGGCATTGTTAACAGCATCGACGGATATGATGAAATTTCACTCACCGGCGACTTCAAGGTAACCACCAACAACTATGAGAAGATCTTCAAGCCTCAGGGTCTCGGTTTCGAGATAGCCAAACCGGAAGAGGTGCGAGGCGGAGCAACCGAGGAAGAGGCTAAGGACATCTTTGATGCAGTACTTGAAAACCGTGCCCTCCCAGCCCAGAAGAACATCGTTCTCGCCAATGCAGCCTTCGGCATCCAGGTAATGGAGAAGGGACAGAAGAGCATAGAGGAATGTGTGGAGATAGCAAGAGAGAGCATTGACTCGGGTAAGGCGCTCGCTACCTTCAAGAAATTCGTAGAGATCAACAGTTAAAGGTAAAAAGGGCTTTTAAAAGTAAAAAGGTAAAAGGGTAAAAAGGTAAAAAGAGCCTTAACCCCTTTGTTCCCCCCCCCTCCCCCCGTTCCCAGCGATTCCATCGCTGGTTCCCCAAGTCTTTATCTTAAATAAAAAAACGAAAAAAATGGCTGATATTTTAGAGGAAATTGTGGCTCATAAAAGAATAGAGATTGAGCAGCGTAAGCGCTTTATCCAGCCACGGCAGATGATAACCCTCACCGAGCAGAAAATGCAGGAAGATGGGGGAAAGGTGCCGGGCGGAAGCATGAAGGAGTCGCTGATGAACTCGGAAACGGGAATCATTGCTGAATTCAAGCGCAAATCGCCTTCTAAGGGCTGGATCAAACAGGAAGGTAAGCCGAGCATCATCCCGCTCGCCTACCAGCAGAACGGAGCCTCGGCGCTCAGCATCCTCACCGACATTGATTACTTCGGAGGATATGATGAGTATATTCAGGAGGCGCGCCATGTGGGCGTTACCCTACCTATCTTATATAAGAACTTCGTGGTAGAGGAATACCAGCTGCTGCAGGCGAGATACTGCGGAGCTTCTGCCGTGCTGCTCATTGCGGCCTGCCTGACCAAGGAGGAGTGTAAGCAACTCATGAACATGGCACACCAGCTGGGCATGGAGGTACTGCTCGAGATGCATAATGAGCGCGACTTCGAGTATGCTGAACTGGAACCGGATATGTACGGCATCAACAACCGAAATCTCGGAACCTTCTTTACTGATGTGGAGAACAGCTTCAGATTGGCAGAGAAACTTCCGAAGGATGTGTGCAGGGTGAGCGAGAGTGGCATCTCCAACCCGCAGACGGTTCTCCGGTTGAGAGAAGAAGGCGGCTTCAGAGGTTTCCTGATGGGCGAACAGTTCATGAAACAGGCTGACCCGGGCGTGGCGCTTCAAGAGTTTATTAAGCAGTTGAAACAATAAAGAAAATGTTAGTAAAGGTTTGTGGAATGCGTGAACCTGGTAATGTAAAGCAGGTTGCGCAACTCGGCGTTGATATGATGGGATTTATCTTTTATCCTAAGTCTCCACGGTATGCCAGTCATGTGCTGGCTCGCTCTGATGCTGACCGCAATGTGTGCCGAGTGGGAGTCTTCGTGAATGATTCCATTTCCAATATGTTGGATAAGATTCATTCATTCTCTCTGAATGCGGTGCAGATGCATGGAAGCGAGAGCAGGGAACTGTGTGAGCAGCTGCGTGCAGCAAAGGGGAATATGAAGATAATCAAAGCCATTAGTGTTTCCACTGCCGGGGACATTCTGAAATATAAGGAGTATGTAGGCGCTGTTGACTACTTCCTTTTCGACACCAAATGTAAGACAGTGGGCGGAAGTGGTCAGCAGTTTGACTGGCAGGTACTGGATGAATATGATGGCGATGTTCCATTCCTGTTGAGTGGCGGCATAGGTCCGGAAGATGCTTCCCGTATCCTGTCTTTCCATCATCCCCGATGCGTAGGAATCGACCTCAATTCCAGGTTTGAGATAGAACCGGGACTGAAGGATGTAGAGAAACTCAAGGAATTCCTTTTAAAGGTAAAAAAGTAAAAAGGTAAAAAAAATGAATAAGATAAATGCATTATTTGCAAACAATAAAGACCGCAAGCTTTTGAGCTTGTATTTCTGCGCCGGATGCCCAACTTTGGAAGGTACCGGTGATGTAATTAAGGCGATGGAGCGCAAGGGGATAGATATGATTGAGGTAGGAATCCCTTTCAGTGATCCGTTGGCTGATGGTCCTGTTATCCAGAGTGCCGGAACCGTGGCTCTGAAGAACGGAATGACGGTGAAGAAACTCTTCGCCCAGCTGAAGGAAATCAAGGATGAAGTGCAGCTTCCACTCGTGCTGATGGGTTATCTGAACCCAATCATGCACTACGGCATTGAGGCTTTCTTCAAGAGCTGCGTAGAGAGTGGAGTGAGCGGCACCATCATCCCAGACCTTCCCTTTGATGATTATCTGAAGGTGGTAAAACCCATAGCCGATAAGTATGACATCCGTGTCATCATGATGATTACGCCAGAAACCAGCGAGGAGCGCATCCGTTTCATCGATGAGCATACCGATGGATTCATCTACATGGTCAGTTCGGCAAGTATCACGGGCGCCCAGAGCAGTTTCGGCGATGCCAAGCTGGCTTATTTCAACCACATCAACAGCATGAATCTGCGCAATCCACGCATGATAGGTTTCGGCATCAGCAACAAGCAGACCCTTACCAGTGCGCAGGATAATGCGGCGGGAGCCATCATCGGCAGCAAGTTTGTAACCCTGCTCAATGAAACCGGTGATCCGGATAAGGCTTTAGATGGGCTTTTTGAGTGCCTCGAAAAGTAGTTGATAGTTAACAGCGGCTTCGCCGTATAGCAGGCTTGCTCTATAAACTATAAATAATAAATTATAAACTAAGTATTATGTATCAAGTTGACGAAAAAGGATTTTTTGGAAAATTCGGAGGAGCGTATGTTCCTGAGATATTATATAAATGTGTAACCGAGTTGCAGCAGGCTTACAAGCCAATCATTGAGAGCGAGGAGTTCAAGAAGGAATACCGTGCGCTGCTCAAAGATTATGTGGGCCGTCCTTCACCTCTTTATTATGCCAAGCGCATGAGCGAGAAGTACGGATGCCAGCTCTATCTGAAGCGCGAGGACCTGAACCATACCGGTGCACACAAAATTAACAACACCATCGGTCAGATTCTCATGGCCAAGAAGATGGGCAAGACCCGCATCATTGCCGAAACCGGAGCCGGACAGCACGGTGTGGCTACAGCTACGGTATGCGCCCTGATGAACATGAAGTGCGAAATTTTCATGGGTGCCACCGATGTGGAACGCCAGCATACCAACGTAGAGCGTATGAAGATGCTGGGAGCCAAGGTGAACCCTGTGCGCACCGGCAATATGACCTTGAGCGATGCCTGCTCTGAGGCCATACGTGACTGGTGCTGCCACCCACAGGATACCTTCTACATCGTAGGTTCTACCATGGGTCCGCACCCTTATCCAGACATTGTTGCCAAGATGCAGAGCGTAATCAGCGAAGAACTGAAATGGCAGTTGGAGGAGAAGATAGGCCGCGACTATCCTGATTACCTCATCGCCTGCGTGGGTGGCGGAAGCAACGCTGCCGGAACCATCTACCACTACATTGATGATGACCGCGTGAAGATATATCTGGCTGAGGCTGCCGGACACGGAATAGATACCGATTATACCGCTGCCACCATGCACTGCGGTACAGAGGGCATCATCCACGGAGCCCGTACCCTCGTGATGCAGACCGAGGACGGACAGATAGAGGAAGCCTTTACCATCAGTGCCGGTCTCGACTATCCGGGCATCGGCCCTATGCACGCCGACCTTGCCACATCGGGCAGGAGTCATGTGCTCGCCATTAAGGACGATGAGGCCATCTACGCCGGTTACGAACTCACCCGCATGGAGGGCATCATTCCGGCTATTGAGAGTGCACACGCCGTGGCAGCCCTGAAGAAGATGAAGTTCAAGAAGGATGATGTGGTGGTGCTCACCGTGTCAGGCCGTGGCGACAAGGATGTAGAAACGTATTTGAGCCATAAGGAAATGGCAGGAGAGTACGGAAACTTCTAATAGCAAAGATTTAATTTTTAAAATGGCAAAGTTTAGTTACAAGACAGTTACCCGCAAGATTCTCGCCGACCTCTATACGCCGGTGGGAGTCTACATGCGACTGAGAGATATTTATCCGCAGTCGGCTCTTATGGAGAGTTCCGACTATCATGGCTCCGAGAATTCGCGCTCCTTCATCGGTGTGCATCCGCTGGCAAGCATCGCCGTGAGTCATGGTGAGGTCATCAAGACCTATCCCGACGGAAGAGTAGAGAAAGAGCAGCTTCCTGCCTTCGGTGCCGGTCAGGGCGAGGACTGCAAACTCGCCATCTCAAAGAGTATCAACGACTTCATCTCTTCCTTCCATGTAGAGGGCGAGAGCAAGGAGTTCTGCGGACTCTACGGATTCACCACCTTCAATGCGGTGAGATATTTTGAGAACATCCCAGTCAAGGATACCACCATGGAGAAGAATGATGCGCCCGACATCTATTACATCATGTATAAGGACATCATCGTCTTCGACCATTTCAACAACACCATGGAGCTCATTGCGCTCCAGGAAAGTGAAGATCCTCACTCTTCACTTCCAGAGCTCGATGAACTGCTCAAGGCGGTGAACAAGGCAAATGTGAAACCTTATGATTTCCACCCGGTGGGCGAAACCACCTCTACGCTCACCGATGAGGAGCACAAGGCAAACATACGCCGATGCATACAGCACTGCCTGCGCGGAGATGTATTCCAGATTGTGGTGAGCCGCCGCTTCGTACAGAAATATGAGGGCGATGATTTCAAACTCTACCGTGCGTTACGCAGCATCAACCCTTCGCCTTACCTCTTCTATTTCGACTTCGGCGGTTTCCGCATCTTCGGTTCTTCGCCTGAAACCCATAACCGCATCGTGGGCAACAAGGCGTTCATTGACCCGATTGCCGGAACCACCCGACGCACAGGAGATATGGAGCAGGACCGCAAGGCTGCCGAATTCCTGCGCAACGACCCGAAGGAGAATGCCGAGCACGTGATGCTGGTAGACCTGGCGCGCAATGATCTGAGCCGCAACTGTCATGGGGTGAAAGTAGATTTCTACAAGGACATGCAGTTCTACAGTCATGTTATCCATCTCGTGAGCCGTGTGAGCGGAGAGTTGGATGAGCATGCCGACCACATCAAGGAGTTTATTGATACCTTCCCTGCCGGCACGCTGAGCGGTGCGCCTAAGGTGAGAGCGATGCAGATTATATCAGAGCTGGAGCCTCACAACCGCGGTGCCTATGGTGGCTGTATCGGTTTCATCGGTCTGAACGGCGACCTGAATCAGGCCATCGTGATACGTACCTTCATTAGCCGAAACGGCGAACTCTGGTTCCAGGCGGGTAGTGGAGTAGTGGCAAAGAGCAATGATGAGTATGAGCTGGAAGAGTGTAACAACAAGCTCGGTGCGCTGACCAAGGCGATTCACATTGCTGAAGAATTGTAATAGTGATTAATTATTAGTGATTAGTGATTAGTGATTATTTCTCGCTGATTGTACTCAATAATCAATAATAAATAACAAAAGATGAAAGTAGTAATCATAGATAATTACGATTCCTTTACCTATAATCTTGCCCATCTGGTAAAGGAGTTGGGAGCTGATGTTACGGTGTTCCGCAACGACCAGTTCCAGTTGCCGGAGCTGGAGCGCTTCGACAAGATCATTCTGAGTCCGGGTCCGGGCATTCCGTCGGAGGCGGGACTGCTGATGGATGTTATCCGCAAGTATGCAGGCCGCAAGCCGATGCTGGGCGTATGTCTGGGTCATCAGGCCATAGGCGAGGCGTTTGGAGCCAAGCTTACCAATCTTTCTGAGGTGTATCATGGAGTGGCAACCCCTTGCACCCATTTTGGCAACGATGTTATTTTCGACGGGTTGGACAAGCGCATAGAGATTGGCAGATACCACTCTTGGGTGGTAGACCGCTCGGGATTCCCTGACTGCCTGGACGTTACGGCAGTAAGCGATGATGGTTGCATCATGGGTCTGAAGCATAAGAACTATGATATTCATGGTATCCAGTTTCATCCGGAAAGCGTGCTGACGCCAGACGGCAAGAAGATGGTGAGAAACTGGTTGGAAAAAGCTTAATGACCTTAATGACCAATGACTTTAATGACCACCATGACCGCATGGTGGTTGTTGAGGTTTTTGTTTATGATAAGAAAGCAAAGCCTGACGCTCTCTCGAGTGCCAGGCTTTTTACTAACATCTAACCCTCGCTACAATCCTCTCACGAGTTTCGCGAGTTTGTATTAACTTAAATCATACCTTCCCAATGAAGGAAAGGTCTACTAATAACTGTCTTAATCTTTTAAAAATTTTACATATCCCAAGCCACAGCACTCGCACCGAGTACGGCAGCAGAACTACCATCAAGGGTAGAAACAAGGAATTTAGCCTTACCCTTGAAGGTGCGGAGCACGTGCTCATCATAAGCCTTCTGGATAGGTTTCATGATGAGGTCGCCAGCCTTGGTCAGACCACCGAAGAAGACGAAAGCCTCTGGTGAAGAGAAGGCTGCGAAATCAGCACAAGCCTCACCGAGCATCTTGCCGGTAAACTCGTATACACGCAGTGCCAGCTTGTCGCCCTTGCCTGCAGCAACGCTCACATCATAAGATGTAATATCCTCCGGATTCATCTCACGGAGCAATGAAGGCTCATCGCTCTTCTCGAGGAACTCGCGTGCTGTGCGAGCCACACCAGTGGCAGAGCAGTAAGCTTCGAGACATCCTGTACGGCCGCATCCGCAGATACGACCCTCTTTGCCACGTACCATGGTAACGTGACCCAATTCGCCTGCGAATCCGTCGCAGCCGTAAACCATCTGTCCGTTGATGACGATACCAGAGCCAACGCCTGTACCGAGCGTAACGTCGATGAAGTTTTTCATGCCTCTTGCTACACCGTATGTCATCTCGCCGAGCGCAGCAGCGTTGGCATCATTGGTCATACCTACAGGCAAGCCGCCGAGGGCTTTGCTGAACAAGTCGGCCAATGGTACCACTCCGTCGTGTGCCCAAGGAAGATTTGGAGCGAATTCAATGGTTCCATTATAATAGTTTGCGTTTGGCGCACCGATACCCATTGCCTTAATCTTGTCAATGCCGCCTACCGTATCAATGATAGGCTGGAGAGCTTCTACGGCTGCCTTCACATAGTCTTCAACTTTTCCGTAACCGCCTGTCTTGATGGCAGTTGTTGCTTTGATCTCTCCGCGAGCATCTACGATGCCGAAAACTGAATTTGTACCGCCGAGGTCAAGGCCTATTACGTACGGTTTAAGTGTATTATCTGTCATGTTAATTATTTAAAATTAGTTAGAATTATTTTATTTCTCGGCAAAGATACTGAAAACTTTTGAATCTCGTTTATTTTTAAATATAAAAAATTTTAATTTTCTTTTTTTTCTGCCAGATGATTTGCTGTCCGAAATTTCTCTGTTGCCCTAAATCCTGTTTATATTCATGCAGAACATCCGCGTAATCCGTGTAATCCGTGCCCGAAAATATAAAAAACGGATATAAAATGAACTTTTAGGCAAAAAAATTGTGCTTTGTGCCCAAAATTTTGTAACTTTGCCGACTGTTAGAAATTGTAACGATACTAAGATGAATTTAGCATTTCCAATTGAGATAAACATCCTTGACTTCATATTCAAAGGAATTGTCATCGGTGTTCTTGCCTCAGCCCCTATGGGTCCGGTAGGCATCCTTTGCATCCAGCGTACACTCAACAAGGGTCGCTGGTATGGGTTTGTAACAGGTGTGGGTGCCGCATGCAGCGACATTGTATATGCTCTGTTTACAGGCTTGGGCATGAGTTTTGTAATGGATTTTGTGAGTAACTCCGAGAACAAGTTCTATCTTCAGATTTTCGGCAGTCTGATGCTCCTCGTATTCGGAATCTACTGCTTCAAGAGCGACCCGATGAAGAACATGCACAAGTCGAGCAACAAGCAGGGCACCCTGATGCACAATGGCATCACGGCGTTCCTCGTAACACTCTCCAATCCGCTCATCGTGTTCCTCTTCATGGCCACCTTCGCGCAGTTTGCTTTCGTCGTACCGGATATGCCGGTAGAAATGGGAGTAGGGTATCTCAGCATCGTCTTCGGAGCCCTGCTGTGGTGGTTCGGACTCACCTGGCTCGTCGACAAGATTAGGAACAAGTTTGATACCAACGGCATCGTCATTATCAATAAGGTAATAGGCAGCGTGGTCATCATCTTCTCCATCATCGCTCTCTTCGGCACGATTTTCAATCTGTATCATCTGCCGGAATTTTAAAAGTCCTTAAACAGGTCTTTAAACACCCCTTCAATCAGAAGAAGGCAAAGCATAAAGTTCAAAAGTTAACAGTTCAAAGTTTATGTTTGTAGCACAAGAATTAAGAAAGAAAAGTATCGCAGAATACTTATTATATATGTGGCAGATTGAGGACATCATCCGAGCTT
The DNA here is from genome assembly GCF_019249795.2 of Segatella copri. Lineage (NCBI taxonomy): Bacteria > Pseudomonadati > Bacteroidota > Bacteroidia > Bacteroidales > Prevotellaceae > Segatella > Segatella copri. The sequence continues at coordinate 333,253 of NZ_CP156892.1, read as the reverse complement.
ACGGATGCTCGCTGCCTGTCATCAAAAAGAATTATGTAGACCGGTTCGACTTTACACCCGAGCAGCGCGAGGAAGAACTCGACTGGTTTGGCAACCTGATTCGCATGATGAACGAGGAGGGAAAGCGCGAGGGAGGACACCTTAATATTAATAAGGTGATACTGAAGGACGTCATTGATCTGCACGGCATGCTGCTGCAGAGCACCAAGTTTCCTATCTACAATGCCGAATATTACAAGGTGCTGCCTTTCATCGTAGAGCTGCGCCAGCGGGGCGACAAGGATCTCAACGAGATTGAAACCTGCCTCGATGCTCTCTATGGTGTGATGATGCTGCGCCTGCAGAAGAAGGAAATTACGCCCGAAACCGAAAGGGCCATCAAGGAGATAACCGTTTTCATAGGTCTGCTCAGCGATTATTACATCAAAGACCGAACCGAGGGACTCAAGTTTGATGATGACGACATGTAGGGATTAGTTATTAGTGATTACTTTTTAAGAATATACATTATTATATATTTACAACAGGATGAACGAAATAGAAAGAAGAAGAACATTTGCCATTATCTCTCACCCGGATGCTGGTAAGACAACATTGACCGAGAAGTTTCTGCTTTTCGGTGGACAGATTCAGGTGGCAGGTGCTGTAAAGAATAACAAGATTCGCAAAACTGCGACTTCTGACTGGATGGATATTGAGAAACAGCGTGGTATCTCGGTATCTACATCTGTAATGGAATTTGATTATCTCCCTGCCGGACAGGAGGGAGAACCTTATAAGGTGAATATCCTGGATACTCCAGGTCACCAGGACTTCTGCGAGGATACCTACCGCACACTTACAGCCGTAGATTCAGCCATCATCGTGGTTGACTCTGCCAAGGGTGTGGAGGCACAGACCCGTAAACTCATGGAGGTGTGCCGCATGAGAAATACCCCGGTAATCATCTTCATCAACAAGATGGACCGTGAGGGACGCGACCCGTTTGATGTGCTTGACGAGTTGGAAGAAGAGCTCAAAATCAAGGTTCGCCCGCTGAGTTGGCCTATCGGTCAGGGCGCCCGTTTCAAGGGTGTTTACAACATCTACGAGCATCAGCTGAACCTCTTTACCCCTAACAAACAGCGAGTTACCGAGAAGGTAGAGGTAGACATCCAAAGTTCAGAACTCGACGAGCGGGTTGGTGAACGTGAGGCTGCACAACTGCGTGAGGAACTGGAACTGGTAGATGGTGTTTACCCTAAGTTTGAGGAAGAAACCTACCGTTCGGCCGAAGTAGCACCTGTGTTCTTCGGTTCGGCACTGAACAATTTTGGTGTTCAGGAACTCCTCGACTGTTTTGTTCATATTGCTCCATCTCCTAGACCCACCCAGGCAGATGAGCGACTGGTGAAGCCTGAAGAACCTAAGTTCAGTGGTTTCATCTTCAAAATTACAGCCAATATTGATCCAAACCACCGCTCCTGCATCGCTTTCTGTAAGATATGCTCGGGCAAATTTGTGAGAAATCAGCCATATTACCACGTGCGCTTGGATAAGAACGTGCGTTTCTCTTCGCCTACCCAGTTCATGGCACAGCGCAAGAGTACCATTGACGAGGCTTATCCGGGTGACATTGTAGGTTTGCCAGACAACGGTATTTTCAAGATAGGAGATACGTTGACGGAGGGAGAGAAGATGCATTTTCGCGGTTTGCCAAGCTTCTCTCCACTCCTTTTCAAGTACATCGAGAATGATGACCCGATGAAGAACAAGCAGTTCCAGAAGGGATTGGAGCAGCTCATGAACGAGGGTGTGGCGCAGCTCTTCGTCAACCAGTTCAACGGCCGCCGCATCGTGGGCACGGTTGGTCAGCTGCAGTTCGAGGTTATCCAGTACCGCCTGGAGAACGAGTACAACGCCAAGTGCCGCTGGGAGCCCGTGCATCTTCACAAGGCTTGCTGGATAGAGGCAGATGACGAGAAGGAACTCGAGAACTTCAAGAAGCGCAAGTACCAGTACATGGCCAAGGATATTGAGGGGCGCGATGTCTTTCTTGCCGATTCGGGCTACGTGTTGAGCATGGCGCAGCAGGATTTTGAACACATCAAGTTCCATTTCACATCGGAATTCTAAATCAATGTAAAAAAGATGGATGAAGAAATTCTAGATTACAACGGGCAGAAAGAGGGATGGGTCAGTAAGATGGTGGATTGGCAGAAAAAACATATTTCTGACCGCCAGATGACCCTTATCCTGGCTTTTATCATCGGCCTTCTGGCGTCGGTGGCAGGATATTTCCTGCACGGCATTGTGCACGAAATACAGTTGCTGCTCACTTCGGGATTTAACAAGGGCACCTATAACCTGCTCTTCCTGCTCTTCCCGATTGTGGGCATTTACCTCACCATGCTCTTTATTAAATATGTGGTCAGAGATAATATTTCCCACGGTATCACCCGTGTGCTTTACGCCATCTCTACCAAAAATTCCAAGCTCAAGGCCCACAACTGCTGGTCATCGGTGGTGGCATCAGGTATCACCATCGGTTTCGGTGGTTCCGTGGGAGCCGAGGCTCCTATTGTGCTCACGGGTTCGGCCATCGGCTCAAACCTGGGACAAATCTTCCGCATGGACAAGAAAACCATGATTCTGCTGGTGGGCTGTGGCGCCTCTGCAGCCATTGCTGGAATCTTTAAGGCGCCTATTGCCGGACTCGTGTTTACGCTTGAGGTGCTGATGGTAGACTTGAGCATGGCTTCCTTGCTGCCTATCCTTATCAGTTGTGTAACAGCTACTTGCTTTACCTACATCCTGATGGGCTCCAAGAGCCTTTTCGATTTTACGCTTACCAATCCGTGGGCGCTCGACCGCGTGCCTGCCTGCTTGTTATTGGGCATCTTTTGCGGTTTGGTGAGCCTTTATTTCATGCGCACCATGTCGGCATGCGAGGGCTTCTTTGCCAAGCTTTCGCCTTATCCATACGTAAAGCTGCTGTTTGGCGGACTGATTCTGAGTTCGCTCATCTTCCTCTTCCCTTCGCTCTATGGCGAAGGCTATACGGCAGTCAACGTGCTGCTGAAGGGACAGAATGTGGAAGACTGGGGGCAGGTGATGAGCCGTTCGCTCTTCTACGGGCACAACCAGCTGCTCATCCTCTATATCGCCTTGGTAACCTTTACCAAGGTTTTTGCCACCTCGGCCACCAATGGTAGTGGCGGATGCGGTGGTACCTTTGCTCCTTCGCTCATTATCGGAGGTTTTGCCGGTTTCCTCTTTGCGCGCCTTTGGAATGTGAATCAGGTAGGTGTCTATGTTCCTGAGCAGAACTTTACACTGATGGGTATGGCGGGCCTCATTACGGGCGTGATGCATGCACCGCTTACGGGCATCTTCCTCATCGCCGAACTCACGGGCGGCTACCAGCTCTTCATGCCGCTGATGATAGTGTGCATCTCTTCGCTGCTCACCATCAGCATCTTCGAGAGTCACAGTATCTACGCCCTGCGTCTGGCTAGAGAGGGCAAGCTGCTCACCCACCATATTGACAAGGCTGCGCTCACCCTGCTGGGCATGCAGGATGTCATTGAGAAAGACTATCATCCGGTAGGTTCGGATCTGCCGATGAGCAAGCTGGTGAGTGAGATAAGTCGCAGTAACAACAACTTTCTGCCTGTTTTGGATCAGGCGGGTGTGCTGTTGGGAGTAATAGATATTACGAAGATTCGCCACATTATCTTCCGCACCGAACTGTATCAGCATTTCACCGTGCGTCAGCTGATGATGCAGCCTGCTGCCGTTCTTACCGAACATGACAGTATGGACGAGGTGATGCAGAAATTTGATAAAACCGATGCCGCCCAACTGCCAGTGGTTGATGTGGCAGGCGTACTTAAGGGTTACATCAGCCGTACTAGAATCTATTCCATGTACAGGCAGATTGTAGCGGATATGTCGGCAGAGTAGGAGTTTTAAGTGAAGAGTGAAGAACGAAGAGTGAAGAATTCAACGGCTTTGCTGGTTTTATTTTAAAATATTAGTGTTTTATGGAGAAGAAGGATTTGAGAATTGTTTTCATGGGAACACCGGAGTTTGCGGTGGAATCCCTCAAGCACCTAGTAGAGGGCGGTTACAATGTTGTGGCTGTGGTTACGCAGCCTGATAAACCGGTGGGCAGACATCAGGATACGCTGCAACCTTCGCAGGTTAAGCAGTATGCCGTAGAGCATGGTTTACCGGTGCTGCAGCCTGTAAAGATGAAGGACCCAGACTTTGTGGAGCAGTTGCGTTCTTATCAGGCTGACTTGCAGGTGGTAGTTGCTTTCCGCATGCTGCCAGAGGTGGTTTGGGCGATGCCGAAATATGGTACATTTAATGTACATGCAGCCCTCCTTCCGCAGTATCGCGGTGCGGCGCCTATCAACTGGGCAGTGATTAATGGCGAGAAGGAGACGGGTGTTACCACCTTCTTCCTCGACCACGATATTGATACCGGTCGCATCATCCTGCAGAGACGTTTTCCTATTCCGGAGACGGCAAATGTGGAGTATGTTTACGACGGGTTGATGCATCTTGGTGCTGAATTGGCGCTGGAAACCATTGATGCGCTCATCGCTGCCGATGGCAATATCGGTTCCATTCCTCAGAGCGAAATGATAGGACAGGGTGCCGAACTAAAGCCGGCTCCGAAAATCTTCAAGGATACTTGCCGCATCGACTTCCACAAGCCTGCCAAGCAGGTGTATGATTTCATCCGCGGTCTTTCTCCATACCCTGGTGCATGGACTGAAATTAAGAAGAAGGAGACAGTAGTATTCTTTGACGATCCTAAGGGCGATGATGATTACGTGAGGTTCCCTGAGCCTACTGCTCATCCATCCCATAAGCAGAGTACACAGAAAATTCAGGTACTTAAGATATTTTCTACCCGTCTTTCATGTATGAAGCGTGGTGATGCGCCTGTGGGATCGCTCCGCGTTGAGGGGAAGTCGTTACAAGTAGCCTGCCTTGACGAATGGCTCATTATTCAGGAGTTGCAGCTCAGTGGCAAGAAACGCATGGATGCTTCTGCTTTTCTCAATGGTATGAAGGACATAGCTTATTATGAGTGTTTGAAGAAAGATGTTAGTGACGATTTTTAAGATTCAAAAGATTTTTGATTTTTAGTTTTATAGTATTATGACTGTAGATGAAGACATCAAGCGTGCTGTAGAGTGCATGCGAAAGGGTGGAGTGATACTCTATCCTACAGATACCGTATGGGGCATAGGATGCGACGCCACCAACCCTGAAGCGGTAAAGAAAGTTTATGAAATAAAGAAACGTGACGATTCTAAGGCGCTTATCTGCCTGATAGATTCTGCTGACCGCATGGCGCGTTATTTCCGCAATGTGCCACAGGTAGCATGGGATTTCATCGATGCTGCCATGCCTGTAAAGCCTACTACGGTTATTCTTGATGATGCGAGTGGAGTGGCTAATAATCTGGTAGCAGAGGATGGAAGTCTGGCGATGCGTATAACCTATGAGCCTTTCTCCAAACAACTCTGTTACCGTTTTCAGAAGCCTATTGTAAGTACAAGTGCTAATGTGAGTGGTGAGCCTGCTGCACAGAATTATCGCGACATCTCCGAGGAAATCCTCAATGCTGTAGATTATGTTTGCTGGAGCCGCCGTCAGGAGCATAAACCACATCAGCCTTCCAGCATCGTTAAGATTGCTAAGGATGGTGAAGTGAAAGTAATCAGATAGGTTTTCCATCCTTATATGAATGCCTGCTAGAGGGATATTTTCTTCCCTTAGCAGGCTTTTTTGTATGTTTCTGTCTATAATATACTTTAAGAAGTACTATTGTTATTCGTTTATATGACAAAAAAGAATTCCGCTCAATACGGATATATAACAAGAAACCCTGCAAGAAATGAATCTTGCAGGGTTTATCTTGGGTGGAAGGTGGGACTCGAACCCACGACATTCAGAACCACAATCTGACGCTCTAACCAACTGAACTACGTCCACCATATTGGTTATGTTTTGCTTTTTCAAAAATAGTTGGGTGGAAGGTGGGACTCGAACCCACGACATTCAGAACCACAATCTGACGCTCTAACCAACTGAACTACGTCCACCATATTCTTGTTAAGCGGGTGCAAAGGTACGAAAAAAAAATGGTTCTACCAAATTTTTTCGTACCTTTTTTCTTATTTTTTATTTTGCAGGGCTTGTTGGAACAACTGGAGCTGCCTTCTGGGCATCTGCACCAGCTGCAGGAATAGCCTTCTGCGCACCTGCTGCTGCATCCTTGCTAGCACCTGGCATAGCAGGAAGAGCGGTCTGCTCCTGAGTGGCTCCCTCCAAAACACTGCTTTCGCCAGCTGCCTGAGGGGCTACATAAGCACATGCCACGCTGATGACAACCAAGGCTGCAGCGAGGCCCCATGTTAATTTCTCAACAATGTCAGTGGTCTTGCGAACACCCATGATTGAGTTGGTTGAAGAGAAGTTACTTGCAAGTCCACCTCCCTTTGATTCCTGGATGAGCACGATGAAAATCATCAGGATAGCTACCAGGACGATTAATACTACTAATAATGTGTAAGCCATTTTTTAAAACTAGTTTTATTTATTTATTATTCTTCTTTATTTCTTCTTGCTGTTCAGCATCAGTTTCTCAAGGAATCTGAGCTGGTCAACATAATATCCGTTCTTGTCAGGATGCTGCTGATGCAGGCGGCTGATGATTTCGTAAGCCCTCTGATACTTGCCCTGCTTGATGTAGATGCGGGCGAGGGTTTCGGTGAATACACCGCTGTTTTCCTCTTCGCCATCCTTGCCGGAATCGGTCTGAAGTTCGGGAGTAAATTCTGGTTTGTAATCTTCGTCCTGCTGGATTTTGAGCAGTTTGAAACCGCCATCCTCCATAAAGTCGTCGATGAGACTCATGGTGCGCGAAGTATCTTCTGGCTCCTGCTGGTCTTCGGTCTCCATGAGATAAGCCACATAGTCTACAGCCGCGTCAGCAGGTGTAGGCTTACGTTTCTCCTTCTTCTCTTCTTCGTCTTCTTCCATAGGTATGGATCCCAGGAAGTGATCGATGAGGTCGCTAGTACGGTCTCCGTGTTTTTCTGCTCCTATTCCTCTTACGCCTTGCTGCTTGTCGGATTCAGCCTCTTCAGGGGCGTTTTTTATCTGATAGTGGGCTGCCTCTACCATCTCGAAGATAATCTTACGGTCGGTGATGTAGATGGCTGCACGGCGCAGTTCTTCGTCGAAACTCGGGTCGTGGAGCAGGTACAGATTCTTCAACATCAGCAGGCGTGCCGTCTGATAATACGGATATAAGGCCAAGAGGGCGCGCAAGTCGTAGAGCGTCTCTCGGTTCATTTCCTCCGGGTGTTGTATCAATCTGTTTAATTCCACGATATTTTTACTTTATTTTATTTTGAACTTTAAACATTGAACATTGAGTTTTGAACTTTATGATTAGTAAAGCCGTTAAATTCTTCACTCTTCGTTCTTCACTTACTTTACCAGTTAGCTACCGTAGCGTTGAATATCTGGTCTACCAGGTCTTTGATAATCTGGGTTACCAGTTCTTCCTGCACCGAGGCAAGGCTCTGAGTGGTGTCGTAGGTCTTGGCAGATGTAAACTGCTTTTCGAAGTCCTCGGTATGGTTCTTGGTGTTGGTGAAACGTACGTTTACGGTGATACTGAGCTCGGTCTGTGCTGAGTATCCCTCAGAACTAACCGACTTGTTGCGCTGAGAATATTGGGTGATTTCGCCCTCTATCTTCAGGTCTCCGTTGCGTGACACCTGTATGAGCTGGGTGTTGCTGGCAAACTTATCCTTGAGTTCGTTGTTGAACATCGGACCCATCGGACCCCATACATACGAACTTCTGATAGGGAAGTCGGCTATCTGTATGGTCTTGGTTTTGGTGTAGTCGATGCTGGCACCGTTGAACTTGTAGCTCACGGAGCATGCTGCCATGACCGCCACCATCAGTGTGACTCCTATTATATATAGGTACGCGCGTATATGCTTCATAACTTATATTTGTTAATCTTTCTGTACAGAGTTCTGTCGGAGATTCCCAGTTCTTCTGCCGCTTTCTTGCGGTTTCCGTTGTTTCTCTCCAGTGCCTTTTCTATCATCTGCTTGCTAAGATCGCTGAGGTTCAGATTCTCGTTTTCTTCCTTGATCTCCTCAATCTCAGCATCCTCGGCTTCGGGTTTGTAAGTGCCCCTCATGCCTCCTGTAGCTATTTCCTGACGGATGTGTTGTAGCTCGTCGAGATCGGTAATCGGAGGTACGGAAGATACCGGAGAAACCGATGAAACCGGAGATACAGATGATACTGGAGCTACCTGGGTATTCGGCTGAACCGGAGAAACATATCCGCCTGTACCGCCCAACTGGCGGGCCTCATCGAGTTGCTTGCGCAGGCTGTTCATCTCTCGTCTCAGGTCGCTCACGTTGCCCCTCAGTTCGTAGAGAATCTTATATAGCAGTTCGCGCTCGCTGGCGTAGCTATGGTCGTCCTTGCCATCCTTCTGTATGGTGGCGAGCTGTGTAGACTCCTCATCTCTCGGAATAAACTGGGTGAGAGTCTGTGCATCGATTTCTCTTTCCCGGCTTAGCACTGACATCTGTTCGGTAATGTTCTTGAGCTGTCTCACATTTCCCGGCCACTTGTATTTCAGCATGATCTGCTTGGCCTCATCTGAGAGTGAAATCTTAGGCAGACGGTATTTTTCGGCCATCTGCATGGCGAAGAGGCGGAAGAGCAGGAGGATGTCGTCTCCACGCTCTCTCAATGCAGGCATCTGTATCGGGATAGTGTTGAGGCGGTAGTAGAGGTCCTCGCGAAAGCGGCCTTCGCTCACAGCCTTGCGCATGTTTACGTTGGTGGCTGCCACGATGCGGACATCCGTTTTCCTTATCTCAGTTCCACCCACGCGGATGTATTCTCCCGTTTCGAGCACGCGCAGCAGTCTTGCCTGCGTCTGTATCGGGAGTTCGCCCACCTCGTCAAGGAAGATGGTACCCTTGTTGGCAATACCGAAGTATCCTTCGCTTTCGCCTATGGCTCCAGTGAAGGAACCCTTCTCATGTCCGAAGAGTTCGCTGTCAATGGTTCCTTCCGGAATGCTTCCACAGTTGATGGCGAAATATTTCTCTCTGCGGCGTGGCGAATTGTCGTGAATCACCCTTGGAATGATTTCCTTACCCACACCGCTCTCGCCGATGATGAGCACGGAGAGATCGGTCGGCGCTACCTGTAGGGCTACGTCGAGCGCATGGTTCAATCCGTCGCTGTTACCGACGATATTGTAGCGTTGTTTTATCTTTTGTAGTTCGGAAGTATCCATTTAGCTGCCAAAATTACTCATTTTTTCCGAATTATCTGCATTTTTTTTTAATTTTAACGTTCGGGAGGTCTGATTACAGGGCAGATTAGCCTTTTTTGCGTCATCTTCCCTCCCGAATCTTTCTTTATTCCGCTTTTTCTCGGGAATAGGGAATCTTTCTCTTATCCCTTTTTCTTAGGGATGGAGAATCTTACCTTCTCACTCTCGTCACGCTTCTCGTGGTAGAGTTTAGGCAGTGGATTCTCGTAGGCCTCATCATAGTCTTCGCGGTTGCAGAAGGCATCCAGCGCCAAGTAGATGGCGTGGCGGAAGGAGATTGCATCGGCTTCGTTGCAGCCCGTGATGCTGTAGCTAGGAGTGGTGTTGGCGGCGGTGTGCACGAGTGGCAGACCGGCAGTAAAGAGTACGCCATCCTCGGTGTAGAGAGAATGGAACGGGGTAGTAGCCTGATCATGATACATGGCCATGATGCCGTCGAACTCTACGAAATGGCCGTTGCCGAAGAACTCGTCAGCAGGGTAAGGACCAAAAGCTTGTATTTTCTGCTCGGCAAGCTGGTCAATGGCTGGGATGATGATGCTGGCTTCCTCTGGTCCGCAGCTCTCCTCACCGTTGTTGCTAGGATTCAGGGCGAGCACGGCGATGCGCGGGTTGGTAATCATGAAGTCTCGCTTCAGTGATGTGTGCATCTGCTTCACCTTCTCGATGATGAGCTCCTGGGTGATAGCTGCCGGCACGTCCTTGAGCGGAGTCTTTTCGGTTACGGATGCGATGCGAAGGTCGCCGCCGCAGAGGATGGAAAGGCCTTTGGCACCTTCGCCCAGGCAAGTTTCTATGTATTCCTTGTGGCCCTTGAACTGGAAGCCCTCAAATTGTGCGTTCTGGTTGTTTACCGGTGCGGTAACGAGCACGTCGAAGAGCTCGTCGCGGTAGTCGGTCATGGCTCGGTCAAGTGCCTTGATGGCTGCCGTACCCGATTCCTGAGTAGGCATGCCCATGTCAACCTTTACCTCCTCATCTACGGCTGGCAGGAGGTTGATTCTTCCGTCTTCAGCATCTTCTGCTTTCTGGATGATGGAGAACTGGGCTGGCAGATTCATCGCCTTGCGGTAATAAGCTGCCACTTTAGGCGAACCGTAGATGATAGGGGTACAATACTCCAACATCTCTGGCTCACTGAATGCCTTAAAAATGAGTTCGTATCCGATACCGTTGGTATCTCCGTGAGTGATGGCCACTCTAATCTTTTTGCTGTCCATTTATCGTTTTATTTTATAGTAGAAATCGCAGCTTCTAGCTGCTTGATTAATATTTTCTTTTTCATTTCGGGCGCATAGACGAAGCCGATGATGATGATTTCATCCCCCGTTTTTCTCAGGCGGATGCGCCTCATCACGTAGGGACCTCCCATGGCGTCGCCCTTCATCTCCCAGAGTCCTTTTTCTGAAAGGACCGGGATTATCATGTACATGCTGTCGGTTTCGCCGGGCATGTTTGTGCGGAGCATGCTGTCAATCTGCTGCTTCTCTTGAGCAGGAAAAGCATCAGAATTAGCTTTCCCTCTTCGTTCTTCCCTCTTCACTTTCATGAGGATGAGGTTCTTCATGCCCGAGCTGGCGTTGTTTGAGATCCAAATGAAGTTCTTCGCCTTTTTGCTTGCCTGCATTTCGGCAGGGATGTTCATGCTGATGCCGAAGTTCTTCTTTACCAGTTGTTGCATCTCGCGGTTCTGCTTGCTCGGGTTGGTGGAGATGATGGATGCGAGGTGCTCCAGTTCAGTCTCATCTACGAGCTGGCGCAGTTTCTCGGGGGTGAGTTTCTCTCTGAGTTGCTGCAGCGAGCGGGCAGAGATGCGGATGACGATCTGCGGTGAAGCATTCTCGTTGCGGCTCAGCCTGACTGAGAATTCCGCTGCCGGGATGTTCACTACGATGCGAGTTCTTACGAGCAGGTAGCTGTCGTGGATCTTGCCCTTCTTAACCTGGATGAGCCGGCAGAGCGGTTCGGGTTGGGGCAGGGCTGGCACCTCTTCCGTCAGTATCTTCGTAACGATGCTGTCGGTATCTCCCTTGAGTACCACCTCGTAAGGCTGTCCTGTGCTCTTGGGCAGTTTTCTGTTTCTTCCTCCTCCCGGGCTGCAACTTGCCAGAAAAAGGAACAAAAGACAGCCGGCAAGTAGGATCTTTAAAGATTCTCTAACCATTTTTCCCCACCTTTCCTTACTTATTCATCTTCTCTTCATCCTCGTGCTCACGGATTTCTCCGATTTTCTTCGAGGTGCTGAGCAGACCGCAGGCGGCGTAGATGTCCTGGCCGCGGCTGGCACGGATGGTGGTGAAGACACCATGCTGGGTGAGGTAATCACGGAACTGCTCCATCTTCTCATCATCCACACCTTGCAGAGGAATGTCTGGAATTTGGTGGAAACGAATCAGGTTGAAGCGGCAGTCAAGTCCCTTCACCAGCTTGATGATGGCCTTGGCATGCTGCATACTGTCGTTTACGCCCTTAAAGACGATGTATTCGAAACTCAGGCGGCGTTGATGAGAGAAATCATAGTTCCTCAGCAGTTCTACTACCTGCTCAATGCCCATGCCCCTTTCGGCAGGCATCAGTTCAGCGCGCTCAGAAGGGATAGGGTCGTGCATGCTGATGGCCACATGGCAGTCGCTCTCTTCCAGGAACCGCTTCAGCTTGTTCTTCACGCCCACCGAACTTACCGTGATGCGCTTCGGGCTCCATGCCCAGCCGTAGTCGGCGGTGAGAATCTCTGTGGCGCGCAGCACATTGTCGAGATTATCCATCGGCTCGCCCTGACCCATGAACACGATGTTGGTAAGCTTGTCCACCTCCGGCAGCGAGTAAACCTGGTTCAGAATGTCGCCTGCAGGCAAGCTGCCCTCAAACCCCTGCTTGCCGGTCTGGCAGAACAGGCAGTTCATCTTGCATCCCACCTGCGAAGAAACGCACAGCGTGGCGCGGTCTTTGTCGGGGATGTAAACCGTCTCGACAAATTTGCCGCTTCGGGTAGGGAAGAGGTACTTGATGGTACCATCCACCGAATGTTGTGCATCGGAATATCCGAAGCATCCTATTTCGTATTCGGCAGCGAGTTTGGCACGGTTCGCCTTCGAGATGTTGGTCATCTCATCAATGCTCTTCACATGCTGCTCATAGAGCCACTTCGCCATCTGCCCACCGGTGAAGGCGGGCATGCCTAAGTCCTTTGCCACCTGCTTCAATTCGGCAAGTGTAAGGCCCAAAAGATATTTTTTTTCATTATTCATACTGCAAAGATAGTGTTTTTTGCCGAAAAATTAGTATCTTTGCCACATATTTTAATATAATAAGATAAAATAAAGATAAAAAACACAGATTTAGCCCCCCGAAAAGGGCTGAAGTGAACAAAAATAACGTAAGAAAATGAGAGAAAAAATAGACCTTTTCTTGCCTTGCGAATACATCGATGATGCGCAGAATGCCTTGTCGGTGCTTCATGAGTACAAGACAGTACAGCATATCCACTTCCTGGTGAGTGCTGATTTTGCCGCTCATCATCAGGTGCCCGAAGGATGTACGTTTGTCATCACCGACCGCCTGGAAAGCAGTAACACCATTGTCAGCATCGCTGAAAATACAGATGCCGACTACGTGATGATCTGTACCCGCCACACCACCATAGGATGGGGAAACAACACGCTGGAGCGATTCCTCAGAGTGGCAGATGATACGGATGCCGTCATGGTTTACGCCGACCACTACAAGATGGTGGAAGGCAAAATGGAGAAACATCCGGTAATTGACTACCAGTCAGGTTCTTTGCGAGATGACTTCGACTTTGGAAGCCTCTGGTGCATCAAGGCACAGGCGCTGGCCGACTACATCGCCCAACCCGACCGCGAAGAGTATCAGTTTGCCGCCCTCTACGACCTCCGTCTCTATCTGAGCCGCGTGGGCGAAATCTTCCATCTCAACGAATTCCTCTATTCAGAAGCCGAACTCGACACCCGTAAGAGCGGCGAGAAGCAGTTTGACTATGTAAACCCGCGCAACCGCGAGGTGCAGATAGAGATGGAAAAGGCATGCACCCAGCATCTGGGCAAGGTGGGCGCCCTGATAGACACCACCTTCTACCGCCAGCCCGACTTCGGTGAGCAGGATTTTGAATACGAGGCATCTGTCATCATCCCCGTCTTCAACCGCGAAAAGACGGTGGCTGATGCCGTGAAGAGTGCGCTGGGACAGAAGGCCAACTTCAAGTTTAACGTCATCGTGGTAAACAACCATTCTACCGACCGCACCGGCGAAATACTGGATGAACTTAAAGCCGACAACCTGATACAGATTGTGCCGGAGAGAACCGACCTGGGAATAGGCGGATGCTGGAACGAAGCCATCAACAGCAGTTTCTGTGGAAAGTTTGCCGTACAGCTTGACAGCGATGACCTCTATTCTTCACCAAAGACACTCCAGAAGATAGTAGATGCCTTCTACAAGCAGAAGGCTGCCATGATTATAGGCTCGTACCGCATGTGCGACTTCGACCTCAACACCCTGCCACCGGGACTGATAGACCACAAGGAGTGGACCGATGAAAACGGATGCAACAATGCGCTGCGTATCAACGGATTGGGTGCTCCGCGCGCCTTCTTCACTCCGCTGGTCAGACAGATCCAGTTTCCTAACACCTCGTATGGTGAGGATTATGCGCTCGGCTTGGCATTTTCGCGCCGTTACCGCATCGGCAGAATCTACGACGAACTCTACCTCTGCCGCCGCTGGGGAGGTAACAGCGATGCTGCCCTCAGCGTAGAGAAGGTGAACGCCAACAACCTGTATAAGGACCGCCTGCGCACCATGGAACTGAAGGCACGCCAGCACCTGCTGCAGGGCAAGGCCGACATTATGGAAGACAGCAGCATCTCGCGTTTCTTCAACCGTCAGCTGGAGGTTTGGACCGATGCGCGCCACCGCTTCCGCGACCTCAAGCATGTAGAAACCCGCCAGTTCTCCGACCTGCTGAAACTGCAGTGGAACCCAGCCCGCATCGTAAGTACGGGCGCCAAGATAGATAAGAAAACCCTGGGCGAGCGCCCTTGTTTCCTTTGCGACAAGAACCGTCCTAAGGAACAGATGTCGAAGCAGATAGACGAGAAATTCCATCTTTTGGTGAATCCGTTCCCGATTCTGCCAGTCCACTTCACCATTCCGGCACGCAAGCATCAGCCTCAGCTCATCTACAAGAACTACGGCGAGATGCACCGCTTCATCAGTCTGCACAGCGACCTGATGGTGTTCTACAATGGTCCGAAGTGTGGTGCATCGGCTCCAGACCATCTTCATTTCCAGGCAGGAACCAACGGCATCCTTCCTCTTCAGACCAACTGGCAGCGTCTCTCCCGCAACCTGACCGATATCATCTCTCTCAATGATGAGGAGAAAATCTCAGTGGTTCGCGACTTCATCGTTCCCGCCTTCGTCATCATCTCGAAGAGTGCTGAGAGCGATGAGGCCCTCTTCCGCCGTCTCTACAAGGCAATGCCTCAGCGTGGCGACGAAACCGAACCGATGATGAACATCATCTCCTGGCGCAAGGGCGAGGAATTCATCAGCGTGGTCATTCCGAGAGAAAAGCACCGTCCGGAAGCCTATTTTGCCGAAGGTGATGCCCAGTTTGTGGTTTCGCCGGGAGCACTGGATATGAGCGGACTCATCATCACCCCTCGTGAGGAAGATTTCCGAAAGTTGACAGAGGAGAAAGCCCTCTCGCTGCTGCAGGAATGTGGCGTTTCGGAAGAAAAGATGAACGCCATCATCGCCAAACTGAAGGCATCTAAGGATGCCGAGGATGCAGCCGAAGCCTCTTCCACCTTATATAATAAAGGTAAGCAGCCCGACGTAACGGTGGGCATCGTGAGTGCGCAGAAGATTCATTTCTCGCTCAACAAACCTTATCTTGCCAAGGGCGAAAAGGTGCTGGGCGAACAGGTGGTAGAATTCTCTGAGGGCGGTGTGCTCTGGAACGGCAACCAGTACAGCCAGCTTACCTTTCATCCGCAGAGTGCCGACGCCTCGTTTTCGCTGAGCGACGTAACCATCGGTGTCAACTTCCACTGGGAGCGCAAGGAAACCCAAACCTTCCTGGGCACGCTCCGCTTTGTGGTAGAATCGGATAAGATTGTGGCAATCAATGAGTTGCCTGTAGAAAAGTATCTGGAGAGCGTCATCAGCAGTGAGATGAGTGCCACTTCGAGTCTCGAACTCCTGAAGGCGCATGCCGTCATCTCCCGTTCATGGCTCCTGGCACAGATGAAGAAGCGCCGAGAGGTGGCTGAGAGCGGCAACAACTTCTTCTCCTTCACCAAGAAGGAAGATACGCTCATCCGCTGGTACGACCGCGAAGACCACACCCTCTTTGATGTATGTGCCGACGACCACTGCCAGCGCTACCAGGGTATCACCAAGGAAACATCGCCCCATGTAGCTGAAGCCATCCGCCAGACCAAGGGACAGATTCTGATGGACGGCGACGAAATCTGCGATGCAAGATTCTCGAAATGCTGCGGCGGAATAACCGAGGAATTCCAGTATTGCTGGGAGGACACGCCGAAGACTTATCTCACGGCGGTTCGCGACATTGCCCTGGGCGTGGAACATACACTGCCTAATCTGACCAATGAGGAAGAGGCCGAGAAATGGATCCGCTTTAATCCGCCAGCTTTCTGCAACACGCAGGACAAGAAAATCCTGTCAGAAGTGCTCAACGACTATGATCAGGAAACCGTCAATTTCTACCGCTGGAAGGAAACGCTCAGTCAGGAGAAGTTGCAGCAGCTCATCGCCGACAAACTGAAGATGGACCTGGGTGCCATCCTAGACATGAAGGCCGTGGAGCGCGGAAAGAGTGGAAGAATCAGCAAGCTCCAGATCATCGGAACAGAGAAGATCTTTACCATCGGTAAGGAACTCGAAATCCGCCGTACGTTGAGCGACAGTCATCTGCTGAGTTCAGCCTTCGTGGTGGATAAATATGATAAGGATGAACAGGGAGTGCCTCAGCGTTTCGAACTCATCGGAGCCGGTTGGGGGCATGGAGTAGGTCTCTGCCAGATTGGTGCTGCCGTGATGGGCGAGCAGGGTTATCATTATGATGCCATCCTGCTGCACTACTATCAGGGTGCTGAAATCAAGAAACTTTATAAATAGTGATGTAAAATGGTAACAAAGAAAAACAGTCGGAGTCCATGGGCATGGATTCCGACCCTCTATTTTGCCGAAGGACTCCCCAACGTCATCGTAACCGCCCTCTCTGTGGTGATGTACATGCAGTTGGGGCTGACTGATGCTGAGGTGGGTCTCTATACCGGATGGCTCGCCCTTCCCTGGGTCATCAAGCCCTTGTGGAGTCCGTTTATAGATTTGCTGAAGACTAAGCGCTGGTGGGTGCTCACCATGCAGGCTCTCATCGGAGCTGCCCTTGCCGGCATCGCCTTCTCGCTGCCTACCGCCTTCTGGTTCCAGGCAACGATGTGCTTCTTCTTCCTCATCGCTTTCTGTAGTGCCACCCACGACATTTCGGCAGATGGTTTCTACATGATTGAGCTGGATGAACATACGCAGACTAAGTTTGTAGGCTTGCGAAATACCTTCTACCGCCTCGCCATCATCTTTGTGAATGGTTTTCTGGTGATGCTGGCAGGTGTGCTTCAGGTTCTCTTCCGCAACCAGATTCGCTTCTCATGGGCGCTTATCTTTTACGGACTGGCAGGTATCTTCATCGGTTTGTGGCTCTATCACAGCCGCTTCATGCCTCGCCCGAAGGATGATGTGCAGACCGACAGGACGGTTGGTGAAGTGGCTCATGAACTGAAGAACATGTTCCGCACCTTCTTCGTGAAGTTCGGATTGGGTGAAACCGTCTGTGTGATGCTCTTTCTCTTGTTCTACCGATTCCCTGAAGCGCTTCTGAACACCATGACCAAGACCTTCATCCTCCGTCCTAATTCGCAGGGTGGACTGGGACTGTCACCTCAGGAATATGGCTTTGCCAATGGTACTGTGGGATTGATAGGTTTGCTGCTGGGTGGAATTCTTGGTGGTATTCTGGTGAGCAGGGATGGAATGAAGAAATGGCTCTGGCCTCTGGTTTGCGCCATCACCTTGCCTGATGTGGTTTACATCTATCTGAGTTACTCACTCAACAGCAACCTCATCGTGGTTTCCAGCTGTCTTTTTGTCGAGCAGTTGGGTTATGGTCTGGGCTTCACGGTTCTTACCCTCTACATGCTGTTCTACAGTCAGGGAAAGTTCAAGACCTCCCATTATTCCATCTGTACGGGCATCTCCTATCTCGGATTGATGCTGCCGGGCATGGTTTCTGGATATCTGAAGGATATGGTAGGTTACCGCATGTTCTTCATCATCGTGATGGCATGTTGCGCCATCACCTTCCTGGTTACTGCTTTCCTGAAGATTGATCCTAATTTCGGAAAGAAAGAGGAGAAGGAAGAGGATGAAACGGAATTGGACGCGATAGAATAAATGATTATGTTAACGTAAAAACGAGGATGTGCGAACATCCTCGTTTTTATCTTTAGTATGCTCGGCATGAGTTTATTCTAATGGGTGCAAGTCCCTAACAAGCCCTAATAGCGGGAATTGTATAGCCAATAGCAAAGGTGTCCACTGCGAGGTGGAATCTGAAAGAAGCTGGCGGCAAACATCTGACCTAACGTACAGAAACTTCATATAAGGCATTTGACCATGGATGAGATTGCTAAACAAATCAAAGTCCTATAGCTATTCGGAATGGTTGGTGTAAATGAAGTGGGTATAAGATGGAAAGAATAAGCCCTTATCCGAGGAGGTCTCACGGACATGACGATTAGTTGCCTTTACGAAAGTCATGGAGTAAAGCTTGCTGTGAGAAGTCAGCAGATGCCATAGTAGTGCAATAGTCGATAACGTTGCACGAAGGGCAGAACCTAACAATTAAACGATAGTAATTGAAACATACCTTATGAAGGAAAGAATGCAGAAAACATTATCCCAAGTTAATGGCTGCCCCCAAAGAGATAGGTCGGAAACCGAATGGTATGGGGGAGTGCAGACCTTCATGTGGATGTGTGAAGACAACATCGTGGAAGTACCATTCGACAAGGAACACCTTTTCGAGCAAATCCTTAGTCCTGCAAATCTCAACCGAGCCTACAAGGCTGTTGTGAGAAACAAAGGCTGTGGTGGTATCGACAAGATGTCGTGCGAGCAACTGCTCCCATGGCTCTTGACCAACAAGGATGAACTCATCCGTTCCTTGATGGACGGTTCTTACCGTCCGAACCCAGTGAAAAGGGTAGAAATACCCAAGGACAATGGCAAGATGCGCCTGTTGGGAATACCTACAGTAGTAGACCGTCTGGTGCAACAAGCCATCAACCAAGTACTGACTCCCATCTATGAGAACCAATTCTCCAAGACGAGCTACGGCTTCCGTCCGAGAAGAGGATGCCATGACGCACTACGAGGAGCGCAAAGGATAATCAACGAAGGCTACATATATGTAGTAGACCTTGACCTTGAACGCTTCTTCGATACCGTGAGCCATAGCAAACTCATAGAAATTCTCAGCCGTACGATAAAAGACGGCAGAGTGGTCAGCCTTATACACAAATATCTCCGAAGTGGTGTAATGAACAAAGGCTTGTTTGAAGCGAGCGAGGAAGGAACTCCCCAAGGAGGACCGCTAAGTCCGTTGTTGAGTAACATCATGCTCAACGAATTGGATAAAGAACTTGAACGCAGAGGGCTTCCCTTTGTGCGCTATGCAGATGACTCGATGATATTCTGTAAGTCCAAGAGGGCTGCAATGCGAGTGAAGGAGTCTATAACCCGATTTATAGAGAATACTCTATATCTCAAAGTCAACAAGGAAAAGACCGTAGTGTCGTATGTGCGCGGAGTGAAATATCTCGGCTACTCCTTTTATGTGATGAAAGGCAAATGCCAACTCACGGTGCATCCAAAGTCCAAAGCCAAGATGAAGTCAAGGTTGAAAGAACTGACAAGTCGCAGCAACGGATGGGGATATGCCAAGAGAAAGCAAAAGCTGAAAGAATACATAAGAGGTTGGGTCGGCTATTATCATCTTGCCAATATGAAGCGTCTTTTACTTGAAACAGACGAATGGCTAAGGCGTAGAATCCGCATGTGTATATGGAAAGCTTGGAAGAAACCCAAGACAAAAGTGGCAAACCTCATTAAATGTGGTATCAATAAATACCAAGCATACGAATGGGGTAATACTCGCAAGGGCTATTGGCGTATAGCAGACAGCCACATACTGCATAAAGCTATAACAAATGAGCATCTATGTAGGGCAGGGTATGCTGCTTTAATGGATGCGTATCTCGAATGGTATCCAAAATAGGAACCGCCGTATGCGGAACCGCACGTACGGTGGTGTGAGAGGTCGGAAAACGAAAGTAGGAAGAAAACTGCTTCGTTTTCCTCCTACTCGATTTCCCCGATAATCGTTGCGATGAGGTGTCGGCTTCCGCCTCCCTCTCTGAATTCGCAGAGGTAAATTCCCTGCCATGTACCAAGGTTCAGTCTGCCATTGGTAATAGGAATGGTGAGCGATACACCCACCATGCTCGATTTGGCATGGGCCGACATATCCGTAGGTCCTTCATCCTGGTGCAGGTATCTTGGGTCGCCATCCGGAACCAGTCTTTCGAAGATCCCCTTCAAGTCATGTCTCACATCTGGGTCGAAGTTCTCGTTCAGCGACAATCCGCAACTGGTATGTCTTACGAAGAGATTCAGAATCCCTGTCTTAGGCAGCGCTGGCAAGTTCCTCATCACCTCATTGGTTACGAGGTGAAAGCCGCGAGGAAGCGGACGCAATGAAAATTCTACTTGCTGTATCATATCATTCTTTGTTTTTATATTCTTATACTTCTATCTTTATACTTTATAATTCCTTCTTCAGCCATTCACCGAAGAACTTATCGTATAGTTCGTAAGTTCCATCCGTCTCCGTAACAAAATCTTTCTCCAATAATCCCTTGATACCACCTTGTACAAAACTGGCGGAAGGAAGATTGTGCTTCTTGATGAATGCCGATGACATGATGTTTTGAGCCTTGCCAGCGTTGCAGATGGCTAAGAGAAGTTCCTTTTGCTTGGCTGGCAACTGGAAAAGGAGGGCTTCATAGGCAAAAGCACTTTCGTCTATAATCGAGTTGAGCGCCAGTTCCATCATCTTATCATCAGCCAGTTCCCTCGTCTTGTCATCAGCCTTTCCCGTGAGCGAGAAAATCTTATTGAGCATCCTTTGCAGATACCAGGTGATGCCGTCAAAACGGTCGTATATTCGATAAATGGTTTCTCGTTTGATATGCTTCTGTCTTTCCTCGAAAAGACGAGTAGCAAAGTCGGCATACACATCTCTATCAATAGCTTTCAGTGTTTTTATGGAGGTGCTCTGGTAGAAAGGACGGGCATGGCTCAAGAACATTTCCGACATCATATTGCGCTGAGATCCGGCAAAGATGAAACTGGCATTATGGCAGTGCTGGATGTAGGTGCGCAGTATGGCTTCCACATTAGCTTCTCTATAGCTGCTGATGGTTTGGAATTCATCAATGGCCACGATGCAAGGCTTATCTGCGCTCTCTAGATAAAGGAAAATTTCATCGAGCGTTGTGGTTGGACTGGTGATTTCTCCCAAATCTACTCCCCACGAAGGTACGCCATTCATATCGAAGCTGATGGATGAACGGAGTGAGTGGAGGCAGTTAAGAAAATGTTCCACTACTTTGGTGCCTTTAGGTTTCAGACTTTGCAGAATACTTCTGCCTAGTTCCTGAATGAAGTCGGCTAGGGTTTTCGTGGCATAAATATCTACAAGAAATGTATAGTATTTTTCCTTGATTTCTTCCTGGGCATAGACGTGCTGCACCAACCCTGTCTTGCCGATTCTTCTAGGTGCAATCAGGGTGATATTATTGCCATTCTTGATTTCTCTTATCAAGTCGATGGTTTCCTTTTCTCTATCACAGAAGTAAGCGTCGGATATGTATCCTCGCAGAATAAACGGATTCTCTATCATTGTATATTATCTTCTTTATTGTCTTTGAATAGTCTTATATCTTTCTGATAATCATGGTGCAAAGATAATTATAATTTTATTATTATAATACTATTATAATGCAAATATAGGAAAGTTTAACCATTTAAGGGAATCTCCTTCAATCAAGTCGAGTATATCTCTTCTAATCAAGTCGGGTATTTTCTTGCTATTTGCTACCCCGAAAAATCTTCTTCTTTAGAAGAAGGAAAAAAACAAGAAAAATAATCCCGAAAAAATTTGGTGGTTTCAGAATAATGATGTACTTTTGTACCCGAAATCAAGCATTAAGAGTTGCCCAGTTGTGGCACACCAACCGAGTTTCGCATAGAGATAACCACGGTGGTAAAAGAATGTGTAAGTGTTTAACAACTTAAAATAATTATCTTTATGAATCCAAATTCAGATTTAAAGAACAATGAGAATGTAATGGCAGCTAATGCCGAGTCTTCAACAATTAAGGCAGTTAATGCCGAGTCATCAACTGTTGATGCAGGTTATGCCGAGTCAAGAATTTCAGAGTATGCTGCCCGCTTTGCTGCATACAGCGATGAGCGCTTGAAGCAGACCATAGATCACGAGCGCAAGGTTCGTGGTTGGGGCAGCGAGCGCAGCTACTTCCTCGCCGCCCTGCGAGGAGAGTGTGAGAAACGAGGCATTGATTACTGCTAATCAAGCCCCATCTGTGTGAATCTGTGAATTGAAAATCGGCGGCCGAAGGGAAAGCCAAATCTGTGGGAGTTTATGACTTGAATTCCTCGATGAAGGGTTGCAGGTTTCCACCTCTTGGCGAGTTATGGTCTTCAAGGATGGCGAAGGCGATGAGCTTGTACTTGTCCATGAACTCCTTCTCGTCGATGACTTCGTGAAACAGTCTTGCGATATGTTTCGGAGGATTGTGGAAGGCACCGCAACCGAATGCACCTAGCACGATGCTGTCGTGTCCGTTCAGCAAACCGATACGCAGCATCGTCCTCATTTTGTTCTTTGTCAATGCGGCATCTTCTTCACAGATGTTCCCATCTCTATCTAAATCAGGATGATTGATGGCGGCTACTGCTACGAACGACATATAGTAAGGAGTATCGAGCAAGGCAAAGTTATCCTTGGCTCCAGCCCTGAATACGGTAGCGTCTGGCACATAGATGCCTCCGAATCTCACAGGCATCGGATATTGGAACTTGCTTTTCTCCAGACCGTAATCCTCGGCATATTCCGCATAACGATACATTGAGAGAAAGAGGTTGGTGCTGCGGAAGAGGCTCTCCTCCTGAGCCCGGCTTCCGTTCTTCACTCCACCGCCCGGGTTGCGACGGCTTGCCAGGTTGAGAACCACGGGATTGTATCCTTCCTGTTGCAACAGATGACCGCAATGAATGCTGTCGTCATTCTTCACGATAATCTTGGTGGAACCATCTGCAAGGGTAGGTATGTTTGAAGCATCCAGCGGTTTGGTATAGAATCTGCTTCCCTTCAGCATCTTCGTGTTGTCGGGCAGTTTCACTTCCTCCCCATTCTCAGATGTGTAATGTCCCTTCAGTACAATATCTATAGTTTGCTGATACACGTCAGCCAGTTGCCTTCTGTCGTTTATCATGATTTCTTCTGTTTTAAGCTAAGTATCTTTAAATACTTCATTAATCTTCTGCCAATAAGTCACAATACATGAGTTTGGTTTTTCTTAATTATCTTAATCCTGATTTGCGTAACATTTCTCTCATTTTTATAATAAAGGGGTCTTTATTTCTATCCCTTTTCGATCTTGAAAGAAATGCTCTTTCGTTTGCTTCCATTTCCTCACGAAAGCGAATTGCATCTTCGCCATGTAAAGTAGGGATTGCTTTTATTGCTGTTGCCATATTTATGTCCTCCTATTAATTAATTTATTATATGTGCTGCAAAATTACAAGTTTTCTTTGTATTCTCCAAACTTTTATATAAAAAATGTGTATTTGTTCTATTAATAATACATATAGCAAGAGATTTGCTAAGAGTTGTTTATAGAACTTAACAAGATTCTATAAGGCTTTCCAAAACATTTTCCAATCACTGATTGGAAAAAATGAGCTTCAATTTGCATATCTGATGGTCGAGAAGTGATAGTACCGATATCTATGTTTCCCGATATTAAGAGTCTGAGTAAGAAGCAGAGATAGGATTATTTGATTATGGATGACCAGTATTTCTCCTTTGATGCTTCAAGTAAAATTTACTCGATAAAAGATATTTTGAAGTATTAAGTTGCATATTTCATTTATTTTTTGTAACTTTGCCCTCGAAAAGGGAAAGGTTGCCCCACAGGCGGCTGCTCCCTTGTAACATAAGTTGAACAATTAAAATAGAATAATAAGAAACAGAAAGAATAAACTTTAGATATATAACATATTAATATACAAAGCGTTTACGATATTCGGAATACTCTCGAAATTTGGCGATTTAAAGACGTATTTCCTACATAGAATAAGTGAATGCCTGCGCTATAGCGTGGGCTGAACTTATCTGTAGGAATGGGCCACGCCAAATGCCCGAGAGTTAGATAAGGGAAGCTCACGCTTCTTTTGTATCTATCTCTCGGGCATTGTGTGTTAGCCCATTCTCTGAATGAAGTTCAACGCTCATCTATAGCGGCAATTTTGATGTTACAGACGAATTGTCGAACATCTTATTTTCATTTTTTTTGGAATAGAAATAAATCAATTATCAGTTACTGGTGGTTATTGGTTTTATCTGTTCCAGGAGAAAATATTTGCTGCTTTTTATTGGTATTGCTAAAAGTGTATTTAAGTAAATAGGCTGCCCATCTTGTGTGTTTTTTATGCATGAGGTGGGGGCTTCTATTGCATATTTACGCTTTTGGTATGTTTCGTTGTGTTTACGAAAATGAGTAATGGCAAGTAAGTATAGATTTATTGATTTATTTTGTGGCATTGGTGGCTTCCGGTTGGCTTTGGAAAGATTGGGGGCAAAATGTGTTTTCTCTTCTGATATAGATGTGTTTGCTCAGCAAACATATTTTGATAATTTTGGTGAAAAACCATTTGGGGATATAACGCAAATAGAAGCGAAAGATATTCCTTCTTTTGATATTCTGACAGCTGGATTTCCATGTCAGCCTTTTAGTTATGCAGGTTTGTGTAAGGGTTTTGAAGATCAAACACGAGGTACGCTATTTTTTGATGTCTGTCGAATCTTGGCTTATCATAGACCTAAGATGTTTTTTTTAGAAAATGTAAAGGGACTTGTGTCGCACAATGGAGGTAATACTATCAGGGTAATATTGGATAATCTTAAGGAACTGGGATATGATATTCATTGGAAGGTTTTAAGTTCTTTGGATTTTGGTCTGCCTCAGAAAAGAGAGCGTTGGTATTGTGTTGGCTTTGATAAAAAAGTGATTTTTGAATTTCCTCAGCCTTTGGCTATAAGTCCTACATTGCGTGATATCGTAGATTTAAATGATGACAATCCTGCGTTAAAGTTGAGCAAGTTTGAACATGATAGAATACAATATCATTTTGCTCATTGTCATGAAGAAGAGAGGGTACAACATGATAACTCCAAGTATGCTCCTAATACTAAAAAAGGAAAATATGGAGTCTATTCTTTCCAAAAGCCTGATGGGTCTTTGAGATTTCATGTTGGTGATGCCGCTAAGACCCAAATTCAGGAAGCTTTCTATGCGTGTTTGGATACTTATGCGCCAACTATCATTGCAGGAAGAACTCCAAAACTTTGGGATATAGATCGGAAGCTATCTGTTTTGGAGGCTAAACGTTTGCAGGGCTTTCCTGACGATTTTAAGTTTACTGTGTCTGATAATCAGGCCTATAAACAACTTGGAAATTCTGTAAGTGTTCCTGTTATAGAAAAAATTGCACAAAATATGATAATGGCATATAATAATTAAAGCTTATGTATTACTTATCAAAAGAAACTGCTGTACAAGCGTTCAATTCCTTAATAGGAAAAGTTGAGAACAAGTTTTGGGGATTGCTTGGCATATTAAAAAACATAAAGTCTGATGCCATTCATTCCAATACGACTTATGGCATGCTAGATGGAAAATTAGCGTTTTGGCTTGACTCTCAATTTTATCTTTCTGATTATAATGGAAATTATGGCAGTTCTAATCTATACGTTAAATTTTCAGATAAATGGATAGAGTATGTCAACGAAAGGTTCTTTAAAGAAAGAATTAATGTTTATTCTTTAATTGCCTTTTTGTATAAATACGAGAGTTTTGAAGTAATACCTTCAAATGTTGATTTGCTATCTAGATTTAGTGATGATTATCATTTGGGTAGTGAAATTATAAATGAATGGTTTGATACAACACCGCTGCATCTAGATTTTGATGTAGAAGTGTTGAATCCTTCTGTGTATAAAGCTTTGCTTGGAATTTCTAATAATACCATCTCTTTTGACAAACCATATTCTGTAACAGCTCGTGCTGGTGAATTATCGCGAGCTCCTTTTTTACAGACTCTTTATGCAGGAATGGATAGCATCAAATGTTTATTGATTCTAAGAGAGAATATTGATGAATATTATTCTAGCACCAAACAATCAAAGGAATATGGTAAATTCTGTTCTGAAATTAGCCAGGCTTATCGCCCTTATATCACAGCTATCAAGTCGAAGCCTTTCCTTCTCTTGGCTGGTATCTCTGGTACGGGTAAGAGTAGAATCGTTCGTGAATTGGCTCGTGCTTGTTGGGATGTTGATTCTCCTGAATATAAGGAGCATAAGCCAAAGAACTTTGAAATGGTACAGGTGAAGCCTAATTGGCATGATTCATCTGAACTTATTGGGTATGTAAGCCGAATTAATGGCGAACGTTTTGTAGTCGGACCATTTCTCCGATTTATGGTTAAGGCTATCCATGACCCAAAGCATCCTTATTTCTTATGTCTGGATGAGATGAATCTTGCTCCTGTAGAACAATACTTTGCTGAGTTTTTGAGTGTGATAGAAAGCAGGCAAGTTGATGAAGATGGCGTTGTTGTAACGGATCCGATTGTTGATTATGAACAGACTGAAGCTTATAAAAATTTGATAGATCAACTCTTTGCAGATAATGACGAAGAAAGAAATCTATATTTGAAAGAAGAAGGTGGAAAGCGATTAACAATCCCCCAGAACCTCATTATCGTGGGAACCGTCAATATGGACGAAACAACCTTTTCCTTCTCCCGAAAAGTTCTCGACAGAGCCATGACCATCGAAATGAATGAGGTGGATTTATATGGTGGATTAACTTCCCGACACGAACAGATAGGAAAGCTCAACTTTGAAGACTTGGTAGGAGATATGGTGGAGGGTGTTGACGTGTATCAGGAAAACCTGGAGGTTTGCAACCAGGCGATACTGTACTTACAGGAAATCAATGCTGTATTGGAAGGTACACCTTTTAAGATAGCTTATCGAACCCGTAACGAGTTCTTGCTCTATGTGGTCAATAATTTGCCTTATCGTAAAAATAGTCAAGGTCAGGAAATGACGCAAAGTGAAGTCGTGGTCCGTGCTTTGGATGAGATTACTTCTATGAAAATCCTGTCAAGAATAGAAGGCGATGAGGAGAAGGTAAAGGCGGAGTTACTCGCTTCTTTGAAGGAAGTGGTTTCGAAGATGTTGCCGGAAAACATGAGAGATAGTTCTGTTTCTCTGGCTAAGTTGGATGAAATGGAAAAGAAGCTTAGTTCTGGTTACACTAGTTTTTGGAGTTAACGGTAATGGAACTTTTAAGAATCAGGCATCACGACTTTGTGATGACCATAGAATGCACCAAGTTTGATGCTATTTGGGATAAAGCGAAGAGGAATGTGGGGGAAGACAAACTTTCCTCCACATATTCCTGGTCGGATGGTGTTGAACTGGTGGAGCGGTATTTGAATGACCAATCCACTTCTAAGGTGATATTAAAAGATTCTTCTGCTCCTGCCATATTCTTTGATAATGCAGACTATCCGATATGGGTGGAGTTTGAGGAAAAGAATGATGCCAAGATTGTAGATGCACATTTTGGTTCCATCTTGCAGAATGATAACGACAGGTTCAGTTTCCGTCATGGTATGTTGGCTGGCTTTCTGAATTTCGGCAATGAGATAGGACGTTCTGAAATCTGTTTTGATTATATTGTTAAGAGAAAGAAATCAGATGGTGTATCTTCTGAGTTCATCAAAAGAAAGTTTTCATTCTCCTTTGAGGTGTTGAGTACCAAACTGGATTATCATTCTCATTGGAAGAAAATTGTAGAGGATATTGAGCAAGAGTATCGGATGCTCTCGCTTGATTTTCTAAAACGGACCTATCATAGCTTTGCTCCTGATAAACAGGGAGAAACACCAGAGATTATATGGTGGAGTATCTTTGCTGGTGAACAAAAGAAGTTCTTGGAGGCTTGTCGGCACATTATCGACCGACCACGTCATCGCTTGCATGGCAGGGAAACTTATCTGCGGGCAGATAAGGTGCGCCGAGTTCCTATGTCTCTTGAAAATGAAATAGCTGAGCATCGCAAAGAACCCGCTCATCTTTATCGTATCACCGAAAAAATAGAGTCGAATGATACCCAGGAAAATCGATTTCTGAAATTTGCTTTATCTCAGATTACTAGTAAGTATGAACTCTTAAAAACTCGTATAGAGCAGGTTAAGGAGGTTTCTGATGCTACTAAGCAAGAACTTCAGGCAACTTATGTTTCCCTGAATCGGTTAAGGAAAAATTCTTTCTTCCGAACCGTTGGGCGTTTCAAGGGGTTGAACCAGGAAAGTATGGTTCTTCAGAAAGCTACGGGATATAGTCAGGTTTATCGGACTTGGAATTTGCTCCGTAAGGCTTACTCTCTAAATGAAGGCATCTATCGGTTGCAATCCAAGGACATCGCAACGCTTTATGAAATATGGTGTTTCATAGAGGTGAGCCACATAGTAAAGAAGGAGTTGAATCTGGATACGGATGATGTGGAACATCGCAACCGAATGGAGTTGAATGGACTGTTTACCTGGGAGTTGGGCAAGGGAGAACATTCTCGTATTCTCTTTAAGAAAGATGGGGTAGAACTTGCCGAATTGGTATATAATCCGAAAAGTACGGAGCAGACCAATGATAGTATTGGAATGCAGAATCTGATAGTGCCAACGGTTCCTCAGAAACCGGATATTGTCTTGCAACTTACCAAGAATGATCTGCAGAAAGATATGAAGATGACTTATCTCTTCGATGCGAAATATCGGATAGCCAGCAAGAATGCGAGTGGAGTAGATGTGCCGCCGGATGATGCCATCAATCAGATGCATCGTTATCGTGATGCCATTTATTATCGTGATTATGTTGAGGCTCCATTAAAGAAGGAGGTGATAGGTGGATACATTCTTTTTCCTGGTGATGGTGAACCGGCGAAGGTGGAGGTTTCAAAGTTCTATCAGACTATCACGGAGGTGAACATAGGTGCTTTTCCGCTTCGTCCGAACGATAACGAAAACAGAAAGTTGCTTGAAGGTTTTATCCGGGAACTGATAGAAACGAAGGCGAAGGATACTGTGCAACATGTGATTCCGCAGAAGGGAACTGTAATGGAAGTGGATAATCGGGTGTTGGTTGGTGTGGTTCGTCCGAGTCATCGGCGTGGGTATGAAAAGAGTTTCTTGAATCAATCTGCCACCTTATATTATACGGGTGCCAAGTTCCCGTCAACCATAGCATTGCAGGATCTTCATTATTTCGTGCCGTATATCAAGGGGAAGGGGATTCGTGATGTGTATGAGATTGTAAGAATGAGAACCATTACGGGTAAAGAGGCAAAGCAGGATGAAGGGGCTGATGCAACAGATGATTTGCGTTTGGCCTTTGAACTTCGTTTTTCTCGCCAACTGTATAAGGAATATCGTAAGATTGATGTTTTGAAAATGACAGAACTCACGTTCTTGGATACGACATTTAGCGATATTGATGGCTATATTACATCGCGTATGTAGGAAAAAGTTTTTCTATTTTATTGTCACATCTGCCACGCAGATTGTAAGTAATTGATACACAGAAAGAAATGGGTGGCAATAAGACGTATTCTTATTGTCACCTATTGCCACCTAATGCCATGCCTTAGTAAACGGCTCCGCATTTATACCTTGCCCTTTATCGTAAAAGTTCTTACCTTTGCACCATAATTTTAAAAGCAACGAAATTATGAGAGCAACAGAACGTTATGAGAGGGCATGGAATGCCTTCCAGATTCATTTGAATCATAATCCAAAAGCCAGTTTGATTCCTTTTTTAAAGGAACGGCATGTAAGCCATCGCTCGATGCATAGATGGATGTCAGAAAAAGGTTATTCTGTTAGGTTAGCCAAACAGCAGATTCGTCTGCTTCAGGCCGAAGCCCGTAAGGAATGTTCCGAAGCAACAGCCAAGGACACTGGGATGATGTTCCTTCCCATGGAAATGCCATCCGATTCCGTCTGCCCGGAAAATTATCTTTTCGGCATAACCTTAACCTTTCCCAATGGAACGATAGTCACCATCAAGAAAGGTAGTGCCAAATCAGTCATGCATCTGATGAAACTTTACGAGAAGGAGGACTTGCTATGTTTGGATTAAACGAAAACACCCAGTATTACGTCTGCCAGCGATATGTCCGAATGAACATGGGCATAAATGGCCTGTACCAGATTGTGAGGACGGAGATGGAGCTGCCGCCACTCGGTGGTGCCGTCTTCATCTTCTTCTCCAAGAACCGCCAGCAGGTAAAAATGCTAAAATGGGATGGCGACGGTTTCTTGCTGTATCAGAAGCGACTGGAGCGAGGAACCTTTGAATTACCATTCTTTGATCCCCAAAGCAAACAATGCAAAATGCCGTACAAGACGCTATCTGCCATCATGAGCGGAATTTGCCTGAAAAGTATGAGATATAGGAAACGGCTTAATCTATAGGCGCATAAGATTATATTTAATGAACTGTGTATCAATAAGATAGAAAAATAAATATCTAAAAATCCTTGCATATCTCGATATTTTTTCGTACCTTTGCACTATGAAAAAGGACGAAATTATAGTACTTTTAAAGGAACAACTTCAGCTTGCAAACGAACAGCTTCAGCAAGCTAATGCTACAGTGGGTTCGCTGACTGCACAGGTCAACGAACTCATTGAACGTATAAAGTCATTAGAAGAACTACTCGTCCAGAAAGGAATCGCCATTGACAAAGTGAATCGTCAGAACAAGGCTCTCGGCAAGCTCGTTTCAGGCAAGAAGTCCGAACGTCAGGAGAAGAATCCACAAGATTCGATGACCCAGGAGGAATTTGACAAGAAGAAAACAGAGCAGGCCGAAAAGAGAAAGGCACGCAAAAACAACGGAGCCAAGCGTGACATGCATTACGAAATGAAAGAAGTGCATGTTACGATAGATCCAGTCATGGATGCAGAGCTTTTGAAGACGTTGCGTCTCTTCGGGACTCGTACCTGTATACGTTACAGCATGGAACCCATCAAGTTCATCAAGACCGTGTATCACATCAACACTTATACGGATGGAAGTATCATGTATCCGGGGAAGACTCCACCGGCTCTGTTGTTGAATTCTTCCTATTCGCCTTCCTTTGCTGCAGGTCTCCTGCAGATGCGATACATCTATTCCATGCCGGTAGAGCGAATCACCAAATACTTTGCCGACAATGGGTTTACGTTAAGGAAAGCCACAGCAAACAAACTGATTGCCAGAAGTGCCGATGTGCTGGAAAACTTCTATAAGGCTATCTGCCAAGTAGTGTTGCAGCAGGATTATGTCTCGGCAGACGAGACATACCATAAAGTACTGTTAGCTAAGACAAAGCCTACGGACAAGGGTTCGAAGAAAGGCTACTTCTGGGCTGTAAGTGCGCCTAAACTGGGACTTGTCTTCTTCGTATATGAGGATGGATCACGCTCTGAGCAGGTCATACTTAACGTATTCTCAGATTATAAAGGTACCATACAGAGTGATGCGTATGCTCCTTACCGGAAACTGGAGTCGGATGCTTATCCGGACATCATGAGAATCGCCTGCCTACAGCATGTCAAGAGAGATTTCTTCGACTGCGGCAAGGAGGACAAGGATGCTCAAGAAGTCGTAGATATCATCAACAGGTTTTATCAAGAAGACAAAAAACATAAGGTTGGGGTAAATGGATGGACCGTTGAAGACCATCTTGCCTATCGGCAGTCATACGCACCGGACATTTTGCAGGATTTATTGGAGAAACTGGAGGAAATATCTTCCAGGAAGGATTTACTGCCCAAGTCTACCTTGGCGCAGGCGGTCGGCTATGCCCTTAATGAATATAATGCCATTTGTGACATCTTCAAAAGAGGTGATACGGCTCTCGATAACAACTACATTGAGAGAATCCAGAGGTACATATCACTATCTTTTACCTTTGCACCTGGAAACAAGTTTAAACGAATTGGTTAACGGGTGTTAAGGTGAACTGTATGTCACTCTAGAATATCACTATTTTTTGATTCAGTCCTTCGCCAAGCCAAATGTTTTCTTGTTTCCATTTAATGCTAAAATGTCAATAATATGGATAAGGAACTTTACTTTGGCGTAGATGTCTCCAAGAAGACTCTCGACCTTGCTTATTATGATGGTGAAACCATCGACTGGAAGAATGCTCATATTAAGGTGAGCAATGATGATGCTGGGTTCAAAAAGATTGGCTCCTGGGTCGCAAAGGTAGGAAAAGACTTCGATACCTTTTTGTTCTGTATGGAATATACTGGACTCTATAACCAAAACTTCAGATTATGGCTGGAATCCAAAGAATATATCTATGGTATGGTGGAACCTCGCAAAATGCATCGCTTCGAGCCAGACTTGGATGATGACCAGCGCTCTCTAGACCGTATCAAGACTGATGAACTGGATGCTTTCAGAATAGCAATCTATTGTGAGCAGAACCACAAGAAGATTCTTCGCAATCCCTCCAAACTTCCTTCACCTGTCTATTTCAAGTTGAAGAGATTGCTGGCAGAGCGTAAGCAGAACACCAAGCAGTCAACTCTCTATAAGCAGCAGCTTCATGATATCAGCGCATACGATACAGACTTATCCGTTGAACGCAAGAAACTCCTGCTGAAGAACATGCAGGAAAACCAGAAAGCAATAGACAAAGAGATTGACAGCTACATGAATGAAGATACAAGCATCAGAAAGAATTACAATCTGCTGACCTCCATTCCTGGCATTGGTCGCATCATAGCGTTGGAAACCATTGTATTGACGGAAAATTTCACTGCAATCAGCAATCCTCGCAAATATGCCTGTTACATAGGAATAGCCCCTTTTAAAAAGGAATCTGGTACCTCAGTAAGAAAGAAAACGGGGGTTTCCAAGAAAGGCTTTTCTGAAGCCAAGGCAGACTTATCCATAGCTGTCCTTTCCGCCATAAGGAACAATCCTTCAATAAGAGACTATTGGATACGCAAGAGAAAGGAAAAATGCGGTGGCATCGTGCTCAATGCCGTCAAGTTCAAGCTGGTCCTTCGTATGTTTGCCGTGATAAAGCGTGGAACACCATATGTGGAGACAGATGCATATAAGAACTAAAATGCAGCAAAAGTGAACTATCGCACTTCTTAGAGCATAACTATTTCCCGACTAAGTCTTTTGTCTGCGTTTTTTTCACTACCTTTGCCGGAGCATCTGAAATGGAAGGAACTCCGGACGGGGGTAGTGAACTATTTTGTCTTAGACAAAGACCTTTCCCTGATCTAGTCTCCCCAGCCTGAAAT